>CAZCTP010000024.1:0-31363 GCA_964501575.1 uncultured Thermodesulfobacteriota bacterium | reverse complement strand
TTTTAAGGTGAGCCATCCTTTTTTCCATCACGAAATTGGAGATGCTTCCTTTAGAAAGGTTGGAATTACTTACTATCATCAGGAATAGGAGGATTTCTATGTTTACTCATAATTCTACTCCTTTATTATGCAGAATTCCTACATAAATTGCTCTCTTCTTTTTAGCATTCCTTTTATTTCTTCTAATTTCAAGATGATTGGTAAGAGGACAAACCAATTATATAGAGATTCCTCGTAAGCTCAAGTACACTTGACATTCTTTCAAAAAATAGCTTATTGGAGGAATATAATCAATATATCTACATCTTTTTTTCTAATTTTCTGAGATGATATTGGTAAAAAGCTATAAAATATGTCAGAAATATCATGTTTAATTTTCCAACAAAATCTCACCAAAATGTATTGACAAAAAATATAAATCCCATAGAATAAAATAGTTAATTATTTTAAAAATGGAGGTGAATATGAAAGATATAAAAAGTGCAAGGGGAACTATAGAATTTTTGAAAAATATAAATGATATTCAGGTTATAAAAGGAGAGGTAGATCCTGTATATGAAGTTTCTGGAATAACGAAGGCATTAGATGGAGGCCCTGCCTTACTATTTGAGAATATAAAGGGTTACCCTAATAAAAGGATAACATCAAATATATTTTCAAGAAGAGAAAGAATTGCAAAGATATTCGATGTAGATGATCCTAAAAAATTGAAGTTTAAATATTTAGAGGCATTAAGAAATGGTATACCGCCAAAGGTAGTTGATAATCCTCCATGTCAGGAAAATGTTATAACAAGGAATATAGATGTTCTGAATATACTGCCTATTATAAAGCATACAGAGGAAGATGCTGGAAGGATACTGGGTGGAGGGAATATATTGCTTATGGGACCTGATATAGGAAGTCATGTATCATTCAACAGAACTCATTTTCAGGGTAAGGATTGGGCAAGTATGGCATTTAATCTGGGGAGTCACTTAGAATATAATGTTTTAAAGGCTTCAAAGAAAAAAGCAAAATTACCTATAACTATCAATATATGTACATCTCCTGCTATATGGGCTACTGCAGGAGCAGGTTTTTTGAGTATCTCTCTGCCAGCAGGAGATAATGAATTAGATGTTGCTGGGGGATTACAAGGGGCTCCAATTGAGATATGCAGAGCGAAGACAGTAGATGCATATGCACTTGCAGGTTCTGAATGGGTAATAGAGGGCTATATAGATACAAACGAGACAGTATGGGAGAGCGAAGAGGCTAAAAAGTTAGGCAAGATAGGTAAGGCACCTTTCTTCCCAGAATACCCAGGATATATGGGAAGGGCGTATAAGACATTTAAGTTTCAGGCAACCGCTATAACTCATAGAGGTAATCCTATATTGTATGCCCCTCTTGCTCATTCAATAGAAACCAACAATATATGTGGACTCTTTGGAGAAGCGTCCTTATATGATGTATGTAATAGAATACACCCAGGGTTTGTTGTAGATGTAAATATATTGGATGCATTTAAATCCTGCACCGGAGCTATTATTCAGGTTAAGAAGAGGAGAAGGAGAGATGAAGGCTATCAGAGAAATGTTATACTTGCAGCATTTACAGCACTTTCATATTTAAGGATAGTTGTGGTTGTGGATGATGATGTCGATATATATAATACAGATGATATATTATGGGCTCTCACAAGTAGAGTAGAGCCTACAAGGGATATTATAGTGGTATCTGGATCAAGAGGTGATCCAACAAGCCCCGGGGGGAGAGCAGTAGAGAAAGAGGAATATCATGGTGTAGCAGGTAAAAGGGGATATGATGCTACTGTTCCATATAGCTTAAAGTGGCTATTTACAAGAGCAAAGCATCCTGCTGTTGATCTCAAAAAATGGCTCAGTGAAGAAGAGATTAATAATGCAAGGGCTCTACAGAGTGAATATGCAAAGTTAATGGCGAGATTAAGGAGTTAAAAATGAAAGTATTGGGTATTGTAGCTTCAGCAAGAAAGGGTGGGAACTCAGAGGTTTTGGTTAAAGTCGCTGCAAAGGAAGCCCAAAGACTTGGGAGCGATATAAATCTTATTAGGTTATCAGATTTAAATATTAAGCCCTGTAATGGTTGCTTAGTATGTATTATGCCTGATAATAAAGGATGTCCTATAAAGGATGATATATCATGGCTATTTGAAGAAATGATGAATTCTGATGCATTTATACTCGGAACTCCGGTATATTTTCTGTCCCACTCTTCTATTATAAAGAGTGTTATAGATAGGTTCTTTATGCTTACCTATAATACAGATAGATTCTATGGTAAAAAGGCAGTAACCATTGTAGTGTCAGGTAGGGCTGGAGCAGAAGGAATAACTCAATCTCTCTTGAATCTTTTCCCTTTAATATTAGGTGTAGAAATATATGGCTCAGTAGTGGTAAATTCTACGCTTCCTGGAGGAATATTGCTAAATGAAAAGGACATAAAGAATATAAAGGGATTGGGAGCAAGACTTATTAAAGGGGAAAAAGAAGAGCCATCCTCTGATAGATGTCCACTCTGCTGGGGTAGATTTTTTAGATTAACAAAAAGAGGGGATATTGTATGTCCATTCTGTTATGTATATGCAGATCTATATAAAGATGGAAATAGGACAAGTATATTATTTAATAGAGAAAGAATGAATAAAAGTCCATGGATTATGAGGGATTGGCTTAGATTTCACTCTAATAATATAATTAAGCCTTTAATGGAAAGAGTCGAGGATGATTCTAAAAAGATAAAGGATTTAATGAGCGATTATTCTGACACGGATAGATTCTTTATAAAACCTTGAAAGGGGAAATGAGAATGAAAGAATTTGATCCTGTTAAATTTGAAATAATAAGACACAGATTGAAGCAGATATTGATAGAAGCTGGTCAGGCATTATTGCATGTTTCAGGATCTACTGTTGTCACAGAAGTTGGGGAACATGTAGAAGCTTTATATAGGGCTGATGGAGAGCTTGCTCTGGCTGGCGGTGGAATATTATTACATGTTTTAAGCGGGACTCAGGCTATAAAGTATATAATTAAAGAGTATTCTGAAGAACCAGGAATACATGAAGGAGATATGTTCTTCTTTAATGACCCTTATATAGCAACTCTTCACGCTCCTGACCAGTTTGTCTTAGCTCCTATATTTTATAAGGGTGAGTTAATAGCATGGATCGGAACATTGACCCATACCCATGAGGTTGGGGGTATGAGCCCCGGTGGTATAATGCCTCAAACTAAAGAATGCTATCAAGAAGGAGTTCAATTCCCTGGAGTAAAGATTATGAGAAAAGGGGAATTTGCAAAGGATGTATTTAATAGTATTATGACAATGGTCAGAGCTCCCCATATTGTTGGATTTGATCTAAAGGCAAAGATTGCTGGGTGTAATGTAGGTACAAAGAGGATACTGGAGATTATTGATAAATATGGTAAAGATACAATAGTTAATATATTGGATGAACTTATCCTATATTCTGAGAGAAAGGCAAGAGAGAAATTAATGGGAATTCCTGATGGGGAATGGAATGCTGTCTTATATAATAAGATAGAATCTTATGATATGAGATATGAAGGGAAAGCTTTTAAAAAAGGTGATAGTCTAATCTTTGATTTTACAGGAACATCTGAGCAGATGGAATTATCATTGAATTGTCATCATAATGCAGCTATGGGAGGGCTTTTTGATTCTATTGCTGGGTGGTTATTTTATAATATTCCCTGGAATAGTGGACTTATGCATCCTATTGAGGTTAATATTCCTGAAGGAAGTCTGCTAAACTGCAATAAACCTGCAGCTGTTTCATCTGCTGTACCAAATGGGGGGGTAGATTTTATCCTTGTTTTAGGTCATATACTTATAGGTAAGATGCTTCTTGCCAGTGAAGATTTTAAAGAGGAAGCATTCGCATCATGGGGATCAACTCACTCTACATTTACATTAGCAGGAGTTAATCAATATAACGAATATTATGTCACAATGCCTGTTGATGCTATGGCTATGGGTCTTGGGGCATTAAAAGATAAAGATGGTTGTGATTCTGGAGCAGGACATTGGTCTCCGAGATCTATAATAGCTAATGTAGAAACATACGAATCATTATATCCAGTATTATATCTATTTAAAAGACATAGAATGGATTCTGGTGGTGCGGGGAAATATAGAGGTGGAGTAAGTATTGAAAGTATGTTTACTCCATATGATATTCCAGAAGACTACTATCAATATATAGTCACATTTGGTATGGGTTATGAGTTTCCATCATCTATAGGGTTATCAGGGGGTTATCCTGGAAGTATTGCAGGAGCAAGAGTGAAGAGGGATACCGATATATTTGAGCTTTTTAATCAGGGTTATATTCCATCCTCTATTGATGAGCTTAAGGGAAAACCGGAAGATAAGGGTCCCTTTGATATATATCCTATTAAAAAAGGAGATATTCTATATTGCAGTTGTGGAGGGGGTGGGGGATATGGCGACCCGTTGGATAGGGACCCCCAGATGGTTAAGACAGATATAGATAATAGGCTAGTATCACCAAGAGCAGCTTACGATATATACGGAGTAATAATAAATGGATCTGATGTTAATATAGAAAAGACAGAGAAAAGAAGAAAAGAAATCAAGGAGGCGAGGCTTAAAGGATGAGAATATCAGAATATTTAGAAATTAGAGACGGAATGATAAAATGTGTAAAATGTGGTTCAATTATATGCTCATCCAATGAAAATTTTAAACTAAAAGTTATTATGAAAGAAGAACCTTTAACAAAGGCAAGCCCTTTAAACAAACCAACAGATAAATATATTTTAAGAGAGTATTATTGCTCTAAATGTGCAACTTTGTTAGAAGTTGATGTTGTGAAAAAAGATGAAAATGTATATTGGGATAAGATTAAAGGAGAATCTTTATGTATACAATAGGAATTGATATTGGAGGTACATTTACTGATTGTGTTATTATCGATGATAGGAATAATATATACAATGGGAAGCATCCTTCTACACCTGAAGATTTTTCTATAGGATTTATGAAATCAATAGATAATACCCTTGAGAATATAGGTATAACAAGGGAGGATCTTCTTAAAAATACAAGACTTTTAAATCACAGTACCACAGTTGGAACAAACGCATTTATAACAAGAAGAGGGGCAAAGACAGGACTTATAACAACCAAGGGATTTGAGGATATAATATTAATAATGCGAGCTATTGGAAGGGTAGCAGGACTTGCTGAAGAGAAGATTCAGTTTATGGCAAGGACATTTAAACCTGAACCTATAGTACCAAGACCTCTTATAGAAGGTGTTACTGAAAGAGTAGATTATAAAGGTAGAATAGTTGTTAGACTCAATATAGATGAAGTGGAAGAGGCTATTAAAAGGCTTGTAGAAGAAAAAGGAGTTGAGTCTATTGCTGTTTCATTTTTATGGTCTTTTGCAAATCCTACCCATGAAAATATAGTTAAGAAGCTTATTAAAGAGATGTATCCACATATATATGTATCTATATCAAGTGAAATATCACCCAGGCTTGGAGAGTATGAAAGAACAGCAACAACCGTTATAAATGCATATATATCTCCACTTATGGAAAATTATATAGCATCAATTGATAATAATTTAAGAAAATATGGATTAAGAGAGGGAGCTCTCTCATTTATGCAATGTTCAGGAGGAGTTGTATCTATCAATGAGGCTAAATTAAAGGCTGTAGGATCTATTAATTCTGGTCCTGTTGGTGGTGTTATAGCAAGTAGATTTATAGGAGAAAGTCTTGGTTATAAGAATATTATAGGAACAGATGTTGGTGGAACAAGCTTTGATATTAGCATTGTGTATAGAGAGGCGCCTGAATATTCAAAAGAATCCATTATTGAACAGTATCATATAAGCCTTCCTATGGTTGACATAAGATCAATAGGAGCTGGTGGCGGTTCAATAGCATGGATTGAAGAACCAAATTATTTAAGAGTTGGGCCTCAAAGCGCAGGAGCTTTCCCGGGACCGGCTTGTTACGACCAGGGAGGTAAAGAACCAACAGCTACTGACGCCAGCCTGATACTTGGATATATAAATCCAGAATACTTCTTTGGTGGAAGAAAAAAATTAAATAAAGAGAAGGCTATCGAAGCTATGAAAAAAATTGCTTCTCCTCTTAAACTTGATATGGTTGAAGCAGCAAGTGGCATATATGATATTATAAATGCAAATATGGGTGATCTAATAAGAACAGAAACAATTGGTAAGGGACTAGATCCTTCTGAATTTATTACCCTTATATATGGTGGAGCAGGGCCTGGATATGGGGGAGTGTATACCTTTGAAGCTGGTATAGGTAAAGGAATTATTCCTCCAATATCTGCTGGTTTTTCAGCATTAGGGGCTACTATAGCAGATATAAAACATATATATGAGATAACAGATCCAATGAACGAGCCTATAGATATAGATAAATGGAATGATATATTTTACAAAATGGAGCAGATGGGTTTTAATAAACTTAAGGAATTGGGGATAGAAGAGGGGAATATGATGTTCGTAAGAACAGCAGATTTTAGGTATAGGGCTCAATTCCATCATGTTAGAACTCCGGTTCATAAAAAGTTTATAAATGAAGATGATATTAAAGTTATATATGAAGCTTTTGATAGGAGGTATGAAGAGTTATATGGGAGGGGTTCTGGTTATAAAGAAGCTGGGAGGCAGGTTGTGACATATAGAGTTGAAGCCATAGGAATTCTTGGGAAATACTCCATTCCTGAATTTCCTCCAGGCGGAGAAGATCCATCAGAGGCATTTAAAGGGAAAAGAGATGTTTATTGGAGGAAATATGGAGAATTTAGGGAGACAGATATATTTGATGGTCTCAAATTAAAGCCTGAAAACATTATATATGGACCAGCAGTAATTGAATTTCCTTTAACTACTTCTGTTATTCCCCCAGATATTAAAGCAACAGTGGGAAGATATCTGGAGATAATATTAGAAAGATGTTAATATTATTTAATATTCTAAAAAGGAGGGATTTATATGGAAGATTGGTATGAATATTCTGTAAGAACATGGGGTAAAGTTTTAGATGAGACTACATCTAAATTTGGTGAAAGAGAAGCTATAGTATATAAGGATGAAAGGGTAACATATAAGGAGCTTCAAAATAAAGTTCTTCAGTTAGCAAATGGATTACTAAAATTGAATATAAAAAAGGGAGATCATATTGCTATATGGATGTCTAATTGTGTTGAATGGGTTATTTCTCAATTCGCTATATATAATATAGGTGGGGTTATGATTCCTATAAATACAAGATATAAGATTACAGAATTGGAATATGTTCTAAAGCAATCTGATACATCAACTCTCATAATGAGAGATAACTTTCTTGGTAAGATAGACTCTATTGGAATGCTTAAATCATTGATTCCAGAGCTTGATAGTTGTAAACCAGGTGAACTAGAATCTGGGAAATTTCCATTATTAAAAAATATAATATGTTTAAGTGAAACTGATAATACTTATAACGGGATATTTAGTTTTAACGAGATATTTGAGTCTGGGAAGGATTATAAAGAAGCTCAGATAAAAAGGATTCAGGATTCTGTCAGTCCTGATGATGTATGTCAGATAATGTATACATCGGGGACAACAGGGTTTCCAAAAGGAGCAATGATAGCTCATAGAAATAACTTAGCTAATTTCCCCATGATAGCAAAGGATTCTTTAATAACTGAGAAGGATAGACTTTTGTCTGCCGCGCCATTTTTCTCAAATTTCGGTTGTATGGGAAACACTGGTATGGCTGTATTATCCGGGGCATGTCAGATTGTTATGGAGACCTTTGACCCAAAGCTTGCTTTAGAGCTCATGGAAAAGGAGAAGGTTACATTCTGGCTTGGTATTCCTACAATGTATATATCTGTTTTAGAGCATCCCGATTTTAATAAGTATGACTTAAGTAGTTTTAAAGGAGGAATGCTTGGTGGGGCTCCGGTTCCTGTCGAGCTTATAAAGGGGGCAAAAGAGAAGATGGGAGCGACTGTTATACTTAATGGATATGGATTAGTTGAGGGATCTGGTGTCTCTACAATGTGTAAACCTGGTGACTCTATTGAACATATGACAAAAACAGTGGGCAAACCTCTTCCGACATGTGAGCTAAAAATTGCTGATACAGAAACAGGTGAAACACTTCCTCCAGGGAAACAAGGAGAAATATGCACAAGGGATACAAAACCAGGAAGTCATGTTATGAAGGGATATTATAAGATGCCTGAAGAGACAAAGAGGACAATAGACAAGGATGGATGGTTACATTCAGGAGATCTGGGCGTTATGGATGAAGAGGGTTATGTTCATATCACTGGAAGGCTTAAAGAGATGTTCCTGACCGGTGGATTTAATGTATATCCAGCAGAAATAGAAAATTTTCTCCATACCCATCCAAAGATAAAACAGGCATATGTTATTGGAGTTCCGGATCATAGACTTGGTGAAGTATGTATGGTTTATATTGAACTTAAAGAAGGCGAAACTGCTACAGAAGAGGAGATAATAGAGTTTTGTAAGGGCAAGATAGCAAATATTAAAATACCAAGATATGTAAAATTTACAAGGGAGTTTCCAATGACAGCGTTAGGGAAGATACAAAAATTTAAATTAAGGGAGATGGCCATTAAAGAGCTTGGATTGGAAAAAGAGGCTTCAATAGAGACAGCGTAAGAAAAGGGAGTGGGATTTCCCCACTTCCTTCCCCTCTAAATCTCTTCCCCTTTTTCATACCATTGACTGTTAATTTTTCTTTTAGTAAACTGATTTATATGATTTAAAAGGGAATACAACTTTCGTATAATTAATTATTAATATAATTAATATTATGTTTATTGGTTTAGAAAAGGGGAAAGGAAGACTTAAGAAAGTTATTCTTAGAGAAATCTATGAACAGAACCTTAAGATAGCGGGGAAACATAGTAATAACAGAGTAAATATAAGAATAAGAACTCTTTTAATAAAGAGTGTTTTATCTATTTTAACTATAATTTTTATAATTATTGGGAGTAGTAATTATCTTAATCTTGCAATTATTCAGAATTACCAATTAAATTCTGATATTTATAAAATAAGAGTTAAAGACAAGTATATTAGATTTAATCCAAAGGATAGAGAAGTTTTTAACGTTTTGGAATATAGCAATTTTTTTGATAATTCAAATCCACCTCTTTCCAAACTCTTCGGTCTCGAGGTTAAAACTATAATCATTGATCCAGGACATGGGGGTGAAGACTCGGGCGCTATTGGTAAAAAGGGAACCATGGAAAAGGATATAACTTTAGATATAGCAAAGAGACTTAGAGATAGATTGAGTAGATATAGGAATTATCAGATATTTATGACCAGAGAAGAAGATATAACACTTCCTCTTAATAAACGAGTAGAGTTTGCAAACTCTGCTAAGGCAGATCTTTTTATCTCTATACATGTCAATTATCTACCGCATAAGCCTATTAATATTATTGAGACCTATTATTTCGGACCTTATTCAGATAATAAAACATTAAAACTCACGGAAAGGGAAAACAAGGGCTCTCAATACAGATTGGTAGACTTTAAGGATATAATACAGAATATAGGGAATACCATGAAATTACAAGAGTCCAAGATGTTGGCAAATTTAATCCAGAAGAGTTTATTTGAGAATATAAGGAGACAAGGTAGAGATGTTATTGATTTTGGTATAAAGAGGGCCCCATTTGTTGTTCTCTTAGGTGTTGATATGCCGAGTGTTTTGACTGAGGTTTCCTGTCTTAGTAATAGAGAAGAAGAAAATAAACTTAATACCAAAGAATATAGGAAAAAAATTGCAAGTTATCTGGAAGAGGGAATTGTTAAGTATCTAAATAAAAATAATAGTAAAGGAGATAAAAATTATGAAGCAAGAGAAATTAAATCAGAAAAATGAGCTTCTTTTTGTTGGGATTGACCTTGGGACCTCAAGGAGTGCTATATCAGCAAGTAATGGGGAAAGAACGTGGGTTGAAAGTTATGTCGGTTGGCCAAAGGATTTTATAGCTTTAAAGGTACTTAATAAACCTGTTCTTTTTGGTAAGGATGCACTTGAAAACAGATTATCATTAGATTTATACAGACCACTTGAACATGGTGTTATAAAGGAGGGAACAGCAAAGAATGAAGAATCTGTTAAAGAGCTAATTAGACATCTAATTGAGCTTGTGACTCCGGAGGAGAATCAAAAGATTTATGCTATAGTTGGGGTTCCTGCAGAATCATTGAAGATAAATAAGTTATCAATAAAAAGAGCGGTGTCAGAATATGTACATTCGCTCATGGTAGTTTCAGAACCTTTTGCAGTTGCCTATGGATTAGATTTGCTTAATAATGCAATGGTTATTGATATAGGGGCTGGTACTGTAGATTTTTGTATCATGCATGGTACTATCCCTACAGAAGAGGATCAACGTACTATATTTACTGCCGGAGACTATATTGATCAGCAGCTATTCAACTATTTATCAGAAAAATATCCTGAGTCCCATTTTAATATGAATATGGTGCGTCAATTTAAGGAGCAATATAGTTTTGTAGGAAATATTAATAGCTTGGTTAAAGTTAATATACCTGTTAAGGGTAAACCTGTCTTGCATGATATTACAGATGATTTGAGGCGTTCATGTGAAAGCGTTTTACCGGCTATAATGGAAACAACAACCGAAATGATAGCTAAATTCGATCCCGAATATCAAACAAAGATAAGAAATAATATTATTATTGCAGGTGGCGGAAGCCAGATAAGAGGTATTGATAAATATCTTTATGATGTATTGAAGGAATACGGTTCATGTAATATTAAAGTTGTTGATGATCCATTATTCGCAGGAGCCGATGGAGCGCTTGCATTGGCAAAGGACATGCCCCAAGAATACTGGGAACAAATTTGAGCAATGTATATCCATGGTAAAGGATAGAATTCATCAATTCCCGGTTAGACTTTACACAAATTATTTATTTGTTTTTTGCAGGCTCAAAGACCTGCCTGTTAAGATAGTTAGGAGATTTCACACATAAATTGTGCTAAGGTGCTATGAGTCTCCAAGATGTTGAAGATAATAAAGCTCAATTAAAATTATAAAAAATAAGAGATTGTCTACAAAAATGAATAAAGAAATATCAATTAAATTTAAAAGATTAAAATATACTTTAAAACGCTCAAAGTTTTTAGTTGCTTTTGTTAAAGTTATAAAGGCTGGAATAGAGGATTGTCAAAGATTGAAATGGATAATTATTCGTTCACAAACAATAAAATCTTATATTAATTCCAACCAGGTAAGAAAGTTGCAACTCGGTGCAGGTTCTAATCTTTTAAAAGGATGGCTTAATACTGATATTTGTCCTAGGTCCTCTGAATCTATTTATCTTGATACAACAGTCTCCTTCCCCTTTGATGACTGCACCTTTGATTATATTTTTAGTGAACATCATATTACAACACTTTCGTATAATGAAGGGATTTTTATGCTTAGCGAATGTTATCGAATTTTGAAACCTGGTGGGAGAATTCGCATTGCTGCATTAAATCTTGAGGTATTAATTGGTCTCTATACCTCAGAGAAAAGTGGAATTCAACAACAATATATAGAGTGGATTATTGATAAATTTCTTCCAGAAATAAAGATTTATATGGAATCTTTTGTTATTAATAATGCTTTTTATAATTGGGAACACAAATTTATATATGATCCTCCAACACTTAAAAATTTAATGGAAAAGATAGGATTTATTGATGTATCTTTCTACTCACCAGGTGAAAGCAAGGATGAAAACTTTCAGGGGGTTGAGTATCATGGGAAAAGTGTTGGCAACGAAGCTATGAATCGATTTGAAACCATGGTATTAGAAGCAAAACGTCCTTTATGAATTTTTAGATAATATTTTTATTATGAGGAAGTTTATAAAATATATTTATAAGAATCTCCTGCCCAAGGGAATAAAGAATAGTTTTGATATCTTTAACAATCTTAGAACACTTAAATTGCAGGAGAATGTAATGAGCGAAGGGAGAATAGTAATTCTCTCACCCCATCCAGATGATGAAATTATTGGATGTGGTGGTACTATATACATGTATCATCTAAAAAAAGCTGAAATTACCTGTATATTTATGACAGATGGTAGAAGGGGAGGAGAAGAGTATAATGAAGATGAATTAGTATCTATAAGGAAGGAAGAGGCAAAGAATGCAGCGAATATTATAGGGATTGATAGGCTTGTATTTTTATCTAACAGAGATTCTGAACTCTCTCCTTCTTCTAATAACATTGCGGAATTAACTTCAATACTTGACAAACTTAGACCTGATGCTATCTTTATTCCTTTCTTAATGGATAATCATAATGATCATATAGCAACCAATCAAATATTCCTTTCAGCTATTAACTCACTACCCAGTTTGCTCTGTTATGCTTATTCAGTCTGGACTCCTCTTCCCTTTTTTAATCTTAATGTTGATATAACCCCATATGTTGATATAAAGAGAAGAGCATTGGAGGAGTATAGGTCTCAGTTAAAAACCTATAATTTTATAGATGCTTCCCTTGGATTATCAAAATATTACTCACTATTATCAGGAGGTAAAAGAGGGGAAGGTTGGTCAGAGGTATATGTTGTATGTTCATCCAAAGAGTATGGAAGACTTGCAAAGGCAGTTGATTGGTATGTTTGAAAATATAGGGAATTCTTTACAGAAAATTATATTTGTATTAGAAATTATAGGTATATGAAAAGAATAATTCTATTCCGCTTTCATAAAAATTTAACTGTTTGTAAAAACAGGATTCAATTACTCAAAAAATTCAATCCTGATATAGAAATTTTTGGTATTTTTGGTGGAGAGGAGAGTTCTTTTTATAAGATCAAAAAAAGAATTGGTAGAGAATTAGCGCATATCTATTGTATAGAAGGGAAAAGTGGAGAATGGAAATGGAAGAATAGTGATCTTGTCTTAAGATTGTGGTATATAGATTACGGAAGAAACCTTCCCTTTGATATACTTCATGTAATTGAATGGGACATGCTTATTTTCACTCCTATATCAAAAGTTTATGCTCATATTCCAGCCGATGGAATAGGTTTATCCGGACTTATCCCTTTAAGAAATATAGAGAGAAAGTGGTCCTGGACATCTAAAGAACCTTATAAAAATGAATGGGAAGAACTTCTTTCCTGGGCAAAGGATGAGTTCCAATATAAATTAGACCCCTATGCATGTATTGCAGGGGGTGCTTGTTTTCCAAGAAGGTTTTTAGAGGAGTATTCTATCATTAATATCCCGGAACTCTCTAATGATGAACTAAGAATGCCTCTTTTTTCTCAAATATTAGGATTTAAACTTTATGATACTGGATTTTATAGATGGTTTGACAAAGATGAGGAAAAATTTTTTAATATCGAGATAGAAGAGATAAAATCAAATATTATAAAGAGAGAGCTTTCTAAACCATCAGGAAGGCGTGTTTTCCATCCTTATCGAAGAGTATTTTCTCAATCCATGGTAGACTATAATAGATGGTATAATATATACATATCAGCAAAAAATACTGCTAAGAAACTTTTATGTAGATAGAATAAGGGGGTATCACAAAAATTTTTAAAAGAGATGCCAAATTATCTCAGGCTTTTAATTATATAATAAAAGGACTTAAGCAGGAGATAGATTTTCCCGATAATGTCGAAGATATTCCTCTTGAGGAATGTTTACACAAACTTACTATCCAGTACAGTAAGATGAGAAGAGGCTTTGGACAAAGTAATAATGAAGATAGGCCTGTTGCTGTTTCCATTGTTATACCAGTTTATGTAAAGGAAAAAAGAGTTAAATTTCTTACAGCATTAAGTTCACTTCTTATGAATAGAATAACTCAGCCGTCAGAAATTATTATTGTTGTAAATGGAAAACTAAGTACAGAAGAGCTTATACAATCAGATATCTACAGAATGTCAGAAAAAATAGGTTTGAGAGTATTAGCGCTATCCTATTTAGAAGACAAAAGATATGAAAATATAGATAGGCCTAAAAATATCTTTACAGCCAGGCAAATGGGTGTAGAAAAAGCTAATGGAGATATTATACTTGCCGGTGATATAGATAATATTTTTTCTACTAATTGGATATACGCTTATTGGAGAGCTTTTAATAATGATCCAAATTTATTGATGGCTTATGGTCCTACAGGATTACATGGGACTATAGGTATAATAGGTAAATTCATGACATGTGTTAGCACCATAATGAAAGGGATGAAAATTCTTATAAATTTTCCACCTTTTGCAGGACATAATCATGGTATTAGAAGGGATATAATTAAAAAAATTCCTGGGCTCTATTCAGATCATATTTTAGTTCATGAAAATGAAATACCTATAGTGGTGGCAAAAGCTCTCTCACTTACAAAAAATAAAGGATATGTTAAGTGTCTCCCTGATGCTATAGTATCAACAGACTTCAGTAAACATAAACAGTCACTTAAGGGGGGGGTCAAATGGTTTCTTGAAGCTACCAATAGGAATATTAGTCAAATAATGAGATTATATAAGAAATGAGACATGATGAAGGCTAAAGAGAGAGAATCAACAATTGAAACTATAGCAAAATATTCTTCGAGCAAATATTATGAAATGGTTCTCTCTTTCTTTGGTGCATTAATCAAGCCTAAACTTCTAACCCCCGAATTATTTGGACTTTGGAATATATTGACTCTAATTCCCAGATATTCTGGTTATACAGATCTGGGTACCCATTCAATAATGAGGTATCTTATTCCCTATCATGATGCGAAGAATGAACAGGAAAAAGTTTCAAATATTAAAAGAAGTATCTTTTCTGGGGTATTAAGTTTAAAGATTTTAATAGTATTAATAATTGTTCCCATTTCTCTTATTGGTAAATGGGATCTTAAAGTAAGATTGGGATTATTAACCATGGCATACCTTGTTATCATGGAATGGTATTATGACTATTACATTAGTATATTAAAATCTCATCAAGAATTTTCATTGATAACTTCTACATTCTTTTTAAAATCAACTGTGGCATTTTTAGGAAGTGTATTTCTTATCTATTTCTTCAGTATATATGGAGTATATTTATCAGCAATACTTACCTTTATAGTAATTATTTCTTACCTTATGAAGAGATATCCATTGCACTTTCATTCTAATTTTCAACTATCATTATTTATAAGCTTGATAAAAAGAGGTGGTCCTCTCCTTATATTTACTATTATTACTGGATTAATAAGTACATCTGATAGAATTATTACCTCTTATTTCCTTGGGAATAAACAGCTCGGTTATTATAGTATAGCAATTATGGTTTTTAATTTTATTATGCAAGTTCCTGGAGCTTCACGAGATATTATAGAACCGAAATTGATGCAAGAACTGGATAAAAAGCCAGTTGAATATAATCTAAATGAATATTTTTTTAAGCCGCTTATTAATACAGCTTACTATACACCCTTTTTAGTGGGGACTGCCGTTATTATTCTCCCTCCATTTATTTCTTTAATTTTACCTCGGTATCTTCCAGGTATCCTACCAGCTCAGATAGTTGTTTTAGGGGCCTACTTTTATTCCGTGTCATATATGGCCCGGGGGGTTATAGTGGCTAATAATTGGCAGGGGGAAGTATCGTTTTTTATGGTCTTTGTACTGATTATTAATATCTTTCTGAACATTTTACTTATAAAATTGGGATTAGGACTCATAGGGGTCGCATTCAGCACAGCTCTCTCTTACTTTATACTTTTTGTTCTCTTATTATCCTTTATTAGGTTAAAATATAGGGGTAGAATTAAAAATTGGGGTAAAAACATAGAAGGTATATTATGGCCCTTTCCTATAATGTTTTTATTATTGATAATTTCAAAATATTTCTTAAAAGGTATCTCTACAAATAGATATTTTGGCTCTATTATTAATCTTTTTATCTTCTATATTTGTATGATTATAGTTTTTAAATTAGCTCAGAAGAGATATATTCTACTGAAAGGAATAAATCTGCGTGAAAGAGGATAAGATAGATAATACAATCATTTTTAATATACACTCTTTAGTTAAAATATTAGCGATTGATCTTGATAAGAATATAAGTTTAAATTTAGAAAAGCATCTTAGGATATTTTTAGTTAACTATGATGTAAAAGTTTCTGAGGAAAATGGATTTGATATTATATTGTCTAAGCTTAGAAATATTGAAAAGTTTACTTTGGAATATAGTCCTAAAGAATTTACTCCCTTCTGGATAAAGAAGAGTGAAGATGGGATCTCTTTAGTATTCGGGTATAGATCAAAACCTGATATTGTTATAACTCTTTCAAACCCTATTAAATTATTTTATACACCTCGGACAAATATTTTTAATAAGCTTTTTGAATCTCTTATTTGTTGTATTCAACTCGTAGTTTCTATGAAGGGAGGTATCCTTTTCCATGGAGCTGTGATGTCTTCAGGAAATAAAGACAATTGTATATTGGTGATTGGTCCCAGCGATATAGGGAAATCAATTATAGTATTAAATATGCTAAATGAAGGATGGGATTATTTAAGTGAGGATCTTTTCATATTGTATAGAAACAGAGCCTATATATTTAGGCCATATTTACATCTTTTAGACTATCACTTTCAAAATTTCCCATGGCTATGTGATAATAAATTTCTTTATAAAAAGGCGAAAAGGTTTTCAGGATTTCGTAGATGGTCAAGAA
The DNA here is from genome assembly GCA_964501575.1 of uncultured Thermodesulfobacteriota bacterium. Lineage (GTDB taxonomy): Bacteria > Desulfobacterota > CAZCTP01 > CAZCTP01 > CAZCTP01 > CAZCTP01. The sequence continues at coordinate 14,563 of CAZCTP010000024.1, read as the reverse complement.
AATATGTAGAAAGGTATATTCCAAATTTTTTAATCCAGCGTTTAAGAGGATTATATAGCCCCAGTTTCTTTGCTGATTTAAAAGCTCTTTCTTTAACCTCTAAAATTATTTATACAGCTGAGCCTAAAATATCTATTGTATTAATGCCAGGTTTTGAATTTGGATTTACCAGTGTTGAGATGGAAGATATTATCCAGAATATTAAGACTATTCAATGGTTGGCTTTCCCTGAGTTTGAAAGAGTTGTCAGGTTGCTCAGTCTATATGGATACAGTGACAAAGAGAAGATAAATTGCTTAATTGAAAACTATCTTGAAAAATTTAAATTCTATAAAATGACCGTTCCATATGGTGTAGATCCAAATCTCTTATATCAGAATTTTAAAAAATGTATAGAGCGAGTATTATAATACCCACATATAATAGACCTAAAGAGCTAAAAGATTGTATACAGTCAATATTAAAGCAGACTGTAAAGCCATATGAACTGATAATAATTGATGATGGAAATCTTTCAGAGCTTCCCCTTGACAATGAATGTAAGAATGCAGGTATTAGATATATTTATCATAAAAAGGATGTACCTGGTCTTACTGAATCAAGAAATATAGGAATAAATTTAGCTAGTGGTGATATTATCTTCTTTTTTGATGATGATGTAGTTCCATTTCCCAATTATATTGAGGAGATACTTAAGGGTTACCAGCTTTGTACAGGGTGTAGAGTAGGAGGGGTAGGAGGAGTAATTGCAAATCATAGACCTTTGAGATTAAAGGACCATCTAAGAAGGGTCTTCGAAATATTTTTTCTCATATCAGGTTTTAATGAAGGGAAAGTTCTTCCTTCAGGTTTCTGTGTTAACTTTGGAGATACTGAATTTCCTATAAAAAGGATAAAAAAAGTGGATTTCCTATCAGGTGGCGTTAGTTCCTTCAGAAAGGAAATATTTCAAGAATTTTTGTTTGATACAGAAAATTATCTGAATTATGGATTTGGTGAAGATAAAGACTTCTCATGTAAGGTTTCAAAAAAATATAAATTAATTATCAATCCCAAGGCAAAGGTTTTACATCTGGAGTCTCCTAAGATGAGAATTGATAAGCTGAAAGAAGGAAGGATGTTTATTATAGATAGATATATCTTTTTTAAGAGGCATGTAAAGAAAGGATGGTGGAGCTGGATATTTTTTTATTATGCATTATCTGGTTATATACTTGCCAGATTAACCGCATTAATCTTATTTCCGAGTAAAAATAAACTTACACGATTGAAAGGGATATTTAGCGCTTTAAAAGATATACTCAAAGGCAATATTAAAGTAAAGTAGTAATATCTATTTTTTTACGATTAGAATTTCTATAATATTTTAATATAAAGATTTTCAATCTTTTTCACATTATTAGCGAGAGAGAACCTATTTTCCACAATAGATCTACCATTTGTTTTAAGCATATCGGCAAGTTTATTATTATGTTTTATTAATAAAGCATATCTTGCCATTAGGTCAATATCTCCAGCATCAGTTAATAGGCCATTGTAATTGTGGGTTATAATTTCGTTTACTCCCCCTACCTTTGTAGCAACCACAGGGACAGACATGGCACATGCTTCTAAAATCGTGATAGGTAATCCTTCAGTATATGAAGGGGAAAGAAGGAGGTTTATGTTTTTGTAGAAACCATGTATTTGATTATAATCTAATTGTCCCAGAAAATGAAACTTATTCCCCAATTCTAATTCTCTAACAAGGTCTTTCATAGCCATCTCTTCAGGCCCTTCACCTGCAACCCAGAATTCACAATTGGAGTCTTGAGCAAGTATCTTTTTGGCTATAAATACAAAATCAATGGGTCCTTTCTCTTTACTAATTCTTCCTACAAACCCAATATTGAATAGTCTTGAAGGATTTTTCTCTCTTGATGGTCTCCATCTGTTTATGTCAATACTATTTTGAATTAGATAAGTTCTTTTTATTCCGCTCTTCTCCGCACTCTGTTTTATATTATTAGAGACAGCGATTACCGCATCAAATCTTTTCAATACAAATATATCAATCTTAATATAATAAGCACTTCTTTTCCTCCGTTCTATCCAGCCATGGATTGTACTTATAAATCTTAATTCTGGGAAGAATATCTTGAGCAAATATCCGTAAAAATCTGTTTTAGGATCATGGCAGTGGACAATTTTTATATTATATTGCTTTATAATTTTGATAATGTTAAAAAACTGCTTTAAATCGAAGACTTTTATACCAGGCAATTCAAAATAATTACATCCCATATCCCTTATTTGGCTGGAAATATCATAAGAGATTACTTCTTTATATTTTCTTAAATAGACTACAATAATAGAGAAAGAATCCTTATTTATATACCTTATAGAATCTAGAATGATTGTATCAGCCCCCCCTCCCCTTCCTTTCGTCTCTCTCAAATATAGTATTGATATCTTTTCTGACATCCAATTACTTCCTGTTTACTAAATTACATTTAAGCACTCTGAATTTTTCAATAGGAATATTCTTCAAATCTTTAAAGAATTTATATTTTATCCATTTCCCGCCATCAGGGCCTAAGTTTTGAAAATAAATAGTAAAGGCTGCAGCATTATCTGCATTATACATCCCATATACTTGCATTGCCCTTGCAATAACTTTAGTTGCAGGAGAAATATTCAACAAATTCAAATCAAGTTCCGGATCAAGTTGTAACCTTGCCCCCTCAGGGATATATTCATAACCGATTCCATATCCATCTGTTTTTGAAGCAGGGGGACTGCATACCTGTGGTGAACCTCCTGAATATGTGGATTTTCTATTAATTGGAGAGGCAAATGCCAGGGCATGGCTAATATTACCAGATTCAATTTCTTCTGGCCTGATTAATCCGGCGATTAATGGAAATCCAGAACCACGTACCCCATATGTCCACCAGTTTTCTCCTGAGAACGGTTTTCGATAACCAGGACCATTCAGGTCCCATATAGTAATTCCGCTTGCAATCCATGATTTGTCAGACAATCTTTTAGCTCCTGAGAAATCCCAACTCTTTCTCAGTTTTGGATCCACTAATAACATATGTCCATCTTCTTCAGGATCAGGCCAGATACCTTCAGGTAGAGGTAGCCCTTCTGCTACTCTATTTCTATCGGGATCTACCTCAAGATTAAGATATTTAGCAGAAGTCTTTACATTCACCTTTGGACTCTCTTTAGAATCAATTATAAATAGGGGTATAGTCCATTTAGTGAGATTACCTTTAAGCATCTTGGCTTTATATTTTAAGTTGTTAATCATTAAATCTGAAGCAGGATCTATTTCTGGGTTTTCAGGTATGGGGGTATTCCATGGGGAATCTTCACTGAATGCCCGAAAATCTGCTGGTAAAGATATTCCAAGATATCCTTTTCTATAACTTACCTTTTTTAGGATAGCTTGATTCCCTTTAAATTTCTCTCTATTATCATCCTTTTTACATGAAAATATAATAATCAATAAGAGATAAAGGAATAATATAGATAGTGTTTTTATCTGTCCACTTTTAATGGTTCCCACTTTGTTATCTTTTTCCCCATTAATAAGTCTATAACCCCTAATAATGTTCCAAAGTTTCCTATGCAAAAGTATAAAGATAAAGAGGTTATTCTCTTTATAAGTTTTAAACCAGAAATATTTTTCAATAGTACCCAATGAAGAAGGGCAAGAATATAAAAGATAATTTGTAAAATGAAGAATATTTTAATAACGGAATTGTAAAAAGATAGATACAGGCTACTGAAAAATATTAAGAGCAAACAGAAAGGGAGTCCTCTTCTTATCACCTTATTTATTATAAGGCGTATAGAGAAAAAACCATATTTAAGAGGATTTAAAAGTTCTCTCATCAAATATATCCCTCTGAGGCTTGTTGATACGATTCTCCTTCTTCTTTTTATTTCATGGGATATATCCCTGGAAGGAGCTTTAATAAATGCTTTAGCCTCAGGTTCTAAAAGGAAAAGATACCTTTGCTTTACAATTAATAAACACATATAGAGGTCATCTGTAACTGCTGAAGGTATGAATTGGAATAAATTTCTTCTAATAGCATAAAGCTTTCCATCATTGGAAGATATACTATCTATTTTACTTTCTAACAATTTTATTGTAGTATCAAATTTTATATAATCGCTTTGTGGTTTATTAAGTTTTTTATTATCTTCTGATATAATTCTCCTTCCACAGACACCGCCAATCCTTGGATCTGAGAAGTGTTTTATAAGATGAATCATGGCATCTGCTTCTAAAATAGCATCTGCATCAGAAAATACTATAATTTCTTTACTACTATTTTCAACGGCTTTATTTATTGCACTATTTTTGCCTTCATGGGTTAAAGATGACAAAAACTTAATTCTTTTTTCACCCGACTTATCAATAAAATTCTTAACCCTTTCTCCAGTTTTATCAGTTGATCCATCAGAAAAGACTATTATTTCATAATCCTCTGATAGATGATTAAGAGAAAGGGTATTTTCTATCTTGTTAATAATAAGATTTTCTCCATTATGTACTACTATGATAAAGCTTATTGAGGGATGTATTTCAGTATTTATGAGTTTTCTTTTACCCTTAATTAGATAGAAGATTAAAATCATTAGAGGATTAAACAAGAAAACAAGCAGGATTCCAAGCAGAGATAGGCCAAATAATAGGCTATTTACTAATAGGAATATTTTCATCTTTATGTATTTCTTGTGAAACTCGATAGGCTATCTGTGATAGAGCAAGAGATAGCCAGAAGTATTTGTTATATGTACTACTTATGATGAAATAGTAGATTATTATTGAAATAAAAGATAGGCTATATGCTCCAACAAGTGATGCCATTTTCTCTTGACCATTGAGTAGAAAATGCTTTTTAGCCAGGAAGAAGTTTCTAAAGGTAATAAATAGAATTATTAAGAATGTTGTAAATCCGAGTATACCCGTTCCAACAAGTACTTCAATGTAAGAATTATGTGCAAATCGTCTGTAACCTTCCTCTACCTCTCTTTCTAAACCATAATATTGTGCATAACTAGTAACAGCATAAATATCTCTAAATGTTCCGGGCCCCGATCCTATAATAGGGTTTTCCTTGAATGCATCCCATCCAGCATATAGATAGGATGTACGTGCTCCTATAGATCTATCAGAAGTATCAGTCATGCCTTTCTGCCTTTCCCAGTATGAGGGTGGGACAAGGGCTAATATAACTGCTGTGGTAATTATGGTGACCAATATTACAAATCCTAAATATTTTGGTCTAAATCGTTTTAGACTGCTAATAATAAGAAATATTAGAAGAACTCCAAAAACTATTGCTCCTCCTCTTGAATATGTTAATATTATTGCTATTGAATTAATAATAAATAATAGTGCGGCCATAATTTTCCCTAATAATTTATCAGATGAGAAGAACCAATATAATAGTATAGGTAAACTGAAAAGAATCATGGAAGAGAATAGATTGGGGTCAGGAGATAAGCCGATGGCTCTCTTAATAGATTTTACACTCATTACAAAGAGGGGTATATCAAAAGCATATCCGATTATAGATAATAAAGAACTTATAGAAATGCTTAAAATTAGAATAACAGGTAATGTTTTATAAAAATCCCGATCATTTATAAAGATTAGAGATAGCCCAAAGAAGATATATGCTATTAATAGTTTACGAATATTATCAAATGAAGTAAGAGGATAGGGAGACATTAGCGCTGAGATAAGGCTAATAACAAAGAAGATTATAAACCATGACCATAGGTTTGAATTTATATTGAAGTTATTCCTTTTATTTAACAGTAATTTGAATAATATGATTATAACGATCCATAATCCTACAAACTTGGAGATGGTCAAAAATTGATATTGTCCTGAAAATGACGTATAGGCTCCAAAGGGAATCAAGAAGACAATTAAATAATAGCCAAGTTTTGGATTATGTCCTAATAGTAATAACAATAGAATGATAATTCCAGGAAGGATTGCATACTTGTAGTAAGGAGTGGCAAGTAGACTTACAGAAATTGCTATAATAATTAGATAAAAGAACCAATTAATGGGTTTAAAACCAATAAGATTATATTTTGTTTTTATACCTTCCTGCATTTATATCCTCCTGAAAATATATTCTCTAAATATTTGATAAAAAAGGGCTAAACCAGACACATTCCAGCGAATCCATGTTAAAAAAAACAGAGGTAATAGAAGGTTTAGATATTTTTTAGCTTTAATCTCAGAAAAAGATATAATTAAAGAGGGAAGAAACCAGATAGATATTAATGATAGTACAAGATATGTATTTAGAAAAATAATAGATATAATAATATAAAATGGCATTAAAATATGCCAGAGACTCAGAATAGGGTTGCGTAGAGTTCTTAGCGAGAATCCCCATTGTTTGACAATCTGAATGGTATTTCCCTGCCTCCAGAATTCTTTTTTCATAAAGTCCCATAGATCCCTTTCATATCCAAGATGGATCACTGGTGGATAAGGTACAGAAATAACCCTATATCCAGCTTTTAATACCCTTAATGATATGTCCTTATCTTCACCAGTCTTTAAGGTCTTACTAAAGCCCTTTATCTTTTCAAAAACATGGCAGTTGATAAAAATATTACGTCCTGGTAAAAAATCAACATCCATAACTCTATTACGTCTTAAAATCAAACGTTTTCCCCACACGCGTCCAACCCATCCTGCTGAGTCAGGTACATCCTCAACAAATCCTAACTCTCCCTCGAAACCATTATCAAAATAATCTTTTGCTTTTTGAAGCCAGTTGTCAGGAACAATAACATCTGCGTCTAAGAAGGTTAATATATTTCCTCGAGATAATCTTGCACCGATATTTCTTAGTGTCCCGATACTTTTTCTTTTACCTTTACTATTTACTATGATCTTTATACCTAATTCTCTGACAGCTTCGACTGTTCCATCTGTAGATCCATTATCTATAACAATTATTTCATATATAATATTTTTACCATCGTTCTTCTTAATAGATTCTATACATTTTATTATAGATTTAGCCTCATTATAAGATGGAATAATGACAGAGAAATCATATTTATTAGTGTATCTTATCATATCATACTTTGAGATAAAAAATACTCATGAACTCTATAATAATTCAATGGAGAGACCGGGGTATATTTAATAACATATGAATATTTAAATTGGTCATTTTCTATCTCAGATGCTCTATACAATTCTCCAAAACATATAGCAAATTTTCTTTTGCATTTCTTCCACGGTTTTGTCCTATGATCTATTTCCATCTTTAGAATAAGCTCCTTATCTTCAAGATTGCTATTTGAATGGATGAGTATAGCCTCTTCATTAATGTCTAAGAGTTTAGAGGCATCTGTAAATATCCCTTCTTTATCACAATTTGATTTAATATAGATTCTTGCTCCTTTGATTTTTTTCCTGGTTAAAGTACGTTTTTCTTTATACCTACCTAATATTTTAATTTTAAGTAGACTATTCCAAAAATATTTACCAATTTCCCTAAATATCTTTGTAATAACCACTAATATGGTATAAAATATAATAATAGTATCCCACATAAATTTCTGTTTTTTTGACAAAAACTTATTGTCTATCAAAGCCCTTATCCTTTTTGGAGCACTATGGGGTGTAAATAACTGAGAGTATCCAATAAGGCCTGGTTTTACTGAAAAACGTTTATCATATCCCTTTATGTTTTTACAAAATTTTTCATAAACCGCTGGCCTAACAGGACGAGGTCCCAGAAAATCCATATCTCCTTTTAGAATATTAAATAGCTGTGGAAGTTCATCCAGACGTGTTTCTCTGAGAAATTTTCCAGAAGCTGTTTCAAGATGATTATGCTGTTTTTCTGTCATTATCTCTGCACCGATTATCTTTTCTGCTCCAGGGACCAGAGTACGGAATTTATACATTACAAAAGGTTTTTTATTAAGTCCAAGACGGATCCCTTTATAAAGAATTGGACCACCATCCTGTAATTTAATAATAAGGGTTATTATTAATAATAGTGTAATTGAAAGGATTATTAATAGTAAAGAAAAAAAGGTATTGAATATAGTATTTAATACAAACGAGACCTTTGCATATCCACCCCTGAAAAAATTTCTTCTTTCGTTATTACCCATTGTATCTACATTAATAACTTTAAAATGATCTGTTAAACTTAGAAACAAAATTTGTTTCTAATATATATCTTAATTATTTAAAATTTAGATTTAAATAACTCTATATAAACCTATCTTCCATTCCATTCACAAGATAGTTCTATACTTATAAGCATTAATTCTAAATTTAGGTTATAGAATTTTAGAGAATTTGTCAATATTTTTGTTCTATTATGTAAGTCTCTCTTTTCCTATAATTGAGGAAAAAGAAAGACTTACATTTCAATAGTTTCCTTTGTAAAAGAAAGTTCTAAAGAATTACTCAGAACCCATTTTCTTCCTCATACCCTTTTTCATCATTCCCCTACATTCATCATTTCCATACATTGCGATCTCATATTCTCTGTGTCTTTCATCATCTCTTTACAGCGGTGCATCATATTATCCATCTTTTCCATCATTCCTTTATTATTCTTTATACCTTCACATCCCTTCATCATACCCATCATCTCCATCATCATACCCTGCATTTCCTTCATCATGGACATCATCTTTGGCATCATCATATGCTGCTTCATCATTCCCTTTCCCATCATAGAGGGTTTTTCTCCTTTCTCTGATGCAAATAAAGAAATACTAAAAGCAATAAATATAGTTAAAATAACCAATGCTATGCTCTTTTTCATATCTTTATCACCTCCTCAAACTTAAATTTTTATATGGCTCTTTTATACCTCTTCATCAATAAGGAGTTACTTACCACGGATACCGAACTAAATGCCATTGCTGCTCCGGCAATCATAGGATTCAAGAGGAATCCTGTAAAAGGGTATAATAATCCGGCTGCAACAGGGATACCTGCAGAGTTATAAAAGAATGCCCAGAATAGATTCTGTTTTATCTTTTTCATCGCATAGTGAGATAAGTCCATAGCCATTACTACATCTCTCAGGTCATCTTTAATAAGAACCACGTCACCAGATTCTATAGCAACATCAGTACCCGTACCAATAGCGATACCTATATCTGCCTGAGCAAGCATTGGAGCATCATTAATTCCATCTCCTACAGCAGCCACCTTTAGCCCTTGTGATTGAAGTTTTTTTACCTCTTTTGCTTTATCCTGAGGTAGAACCTCAGCTAAAACCATATCTATATCAAGCTTTTTAGCAATAGCTTGAGCAGTTCTTTTATTATCTCCAGTGATCATAACTACCTGTTTGCCTATCTTTTTTAGAGCCGTAATCGCTTCCTTTGAATATTCCTTTAATGTATCTGCAACCGCAACTATTCCTATAAGTTTAGAATTCTTTGCTAAAAACATTACTGTTTTCCCTTCTTTTTCTGATCTTTCCAGGTCTTTCTCTGCTTTAGAAATATCAATTCCTTTCTCTTCCATAAGTTTCCTATTCCCCAAGAAAATCTCTCTTTCTTCTACTTTTCCATAAACTCCTTTACCGGTGATAGAATTAAAATCTTTGACATCTTTTAATAGGACATTTCTATTTTCTGCCTCTTTAACTATTGCTTCTCCTAAAGGATGTTCAGATACCTTTTCTACAGATGCAGATAGAGTTAGTATTTCTTCTTCGGATCCTTCATAGGTCACTATATCTGTAAGTTTTGGCTCTCCTTTAGTTAATGTTCCTGTTTTATCAAAAACAATAGCATTAATCTGATGGGCTATCTGAAGAGCCTGGGCACTTTTAATCAGAATTCCATTTTCAGCCCCAATTCCTGTTCCTACCATCACTGCTGTGGGAGTGGCTAATCCTAAAGCGCAGGGGCATGCAATAATTAGCACTGCAATAAATATAGTCAAGGCAAAAATAAACCCTTTTCCTGCAATAATCCAGATAATAAAAGAAAGGAACCCTATAGCAATTACTCCAGGAACAAAGTATGCTGAGATTTTATCTGCAAGTTCTTGAATTGGGGCTTTTGAACCTTGAGCTTCCTGAACTAATTTTATAATTTGAGCTAAAGCTGTATCTTTACCGATCTTTGTGGCTTTAAATTTGAAACTTCCTGTTTTATTTATCGTGCCTCCAATCACTTCTTTCCCAGGAGATTTCTCCACAGGGATACTTTCTCCTGTAATCATTGACTCATCTACTCCGGAATGTCCTTCAGTAACGATTCCATCAACAGGGATTTTTTGTCCGGGTTTCACAATTATAATATCCTCTATAACAACCTCTTCAACAGGAATTTCTTTTTCTTGGCCATTTCTTAAAACAATAGCGGTTTTTGGTTGTAATCCCATAAGTTTCTTTATTGCCTCAGAGGTTTTCCCCTTAGCAACTGCTTCAAACAACTTTCCTAATAAGATAAAGGTAATAAGAAAAGCGGCAATTTCATAATAAAGATCTTTCGAACTGTAGCTGGTATTACCTATCCATATAGAAATGGAGGCAAATAGACTATATATATAGGCAGAACCTACACCTATAGCAACAAGAGTATCCATGTTGGCACTGCGGGTCTTTATTATTGCCATAGTCCCCTTGGTAAAAAATTGATATCCACAAAACATCACAGGGGTAGCTAAAAGAAATTGTATAAGAGCCATATTATTATCGATAAACTCAGGAACAGGCAGTCTTAAACCTGTAGCCATTGCAAAATACATAAGAGGAAGAGATAAAATAAGGGAGATGATAAATCTAATCTTAAGGCTTTTAATTTCCTTTTCTCTTATCTCTTTTTCTCTATCTACAGTAGCTTCTTCCTCTTCTAAAGGAGTATAACCAGCATTTTTAATTGTTTCTTTAATCTTCTCCTTAGATATTATAGAAGCATCAAACTGAATCTTTGCCTTCTGATTTATTGAGAGTTCCTTTTTTAATATTCCTTTAAGACTATTTAGAGTACTCTCAACAGTACTGAGGCAATGGGGATTATCCATACCTATAATATTGAGATTTAAAGTGACTATTCCCTTATCTTCTCTTATAGTTTTATAACCTGCATTATTTATAGCTTCATGGATTTGATCAATAGTTACCCTATTAGGATCATATTCAACAAATGCTTTTTCATTGCTGAAATTAACATTAGCATTATATATTCCTGGTATTTTCTTTAAGACATTCTCAATAGTAGAAACACAGCTCGCACAATGCATTCCTATAATATCTATTATTACTTTATCTTTTAAACCTTCTTGGGGTGAAGGAGGGTGTGGTGTTTCTTCCTCTTTACCTAAGAATTTTTCTTTACAATGCTTGCTACAGAAAGAATATACTTTGCCATCTTTTTCTGCTTTTAGAGCCTTATTCTCATCCACTTCCATTCCACAGACAGGATCAATTGCCATAATTACCTCCTCCCTAATTAATATTGTTAATATTCATTATATAACATATTTATATTGTAATATACTATTAAAGGAATGCCCAAAGCTATTTTACGGGGAATTGATAATATATATTTCATATTTAATATGATATACTACATAATGTAGTATGTCAATATTTTTTTTTATCTTGTAAGCATCTTTTTCTCCGTGAGAAATAGATACTTCCTATAGTAAGCAATAGAATTTCCCCTCCCCTTGCGGGAGGGGATTTAAGGGGGGGATAAAAGTCTTTTTGTTTCGCCCCCGCTAAAATAAGAAAGAAGGTCTACTTTAATGCAAAGCATCATTCGTGTTAGCTTATGTGTTTAGCAGTTAAAAACTTACACGAAAGAAAGGAGATCTTAATGAAAGATAGCATTTATAACCACTACATACCAATAGACTGGTCAATCAATAATATGGCTATTGCGCGTATGACAAAGAAATCTAATAAGCTCACAACCATTGACGTTCCTTCGGATGTTGCCGAGCTTCAGGTCTATTTAAAGAATCTAAGAGATATAAAGATATTGGCTATTGAAGAAACAACCACATCACAATGGTTGTATACCGAGTTGAAAGATTATGTGTAGGAGATAGTGATCTGTGATTCCTATAGAAACAAACTACTGAATAAAGGAGCTAAGATGGACAAGATTGATGCCATCAAACTGGTACAGTTCCTGAAAGCTGGACTCATGAAAAAAGTCTATCACACTACTGACAAGTTTATATATCTTTGCAGGGTTGTGAGTGGTTATGAAGACCTGGTCAAGGCAGGAGTTAGATTAAAGAATCAAAGATATGCATTGCTCAGGGCTTGTGGGAAAAGTGGTAAGGGGAAGAAGGGCATCAAATTGGGTTAAGGGGTGAGCAATTTGGGCTGCAATGTCTGGTCAGCAGATCAATGCTTATGAGGGGAAAAGAGGAGGTATGAGAAGGAGTTTGAGAGGCTTGTACGAACAGGAGGGAGCGTGTAAAAAGCAATTGAGAGAATTCATCAAACCTATGAGCACCGTGTTTGAAGGACAAACATCATTAATAAGGACAATGGTCTCACAGGTAAGGTGGGAAGAGCTCAGGGGTGGAAATAACATTATCTGTTTTTGAAATTCAGCTAACATGACTATTCCTTTGATATTTTGATAACTATTGCTTTTTTATCATGGGTTACTCTATAATTTATATTTTTAGGAATTATCTCTAAAGAAACAATTACTGAAGTTCCACTCTCATTGAATAATATATCTCCTATAAACCTTGAGTCAAATCTTAATTTCTTTTTAATCTTATTTACAGCCTGTTTTATATTAAGATCGAGCCAGTCTTTTGAATCTCTGGATTTTAATGATGCATTATATTCAACAGGACCTGATATATCTATTATAAGAACTGCCTGCTTCTCGGATTCAATAAGCGATATATCCTTTAACAAGGTTTTGGAAACTTCCTTCTTTACATAGGGGATAATTTTTGCTACTTTCTTTTCCTCTTTAATTTTTGGAATAACCTTTCTCTTTTTGACCTTTACTTTTTCTTTTTCTACAGGCTTTGGGCCCCTTATTATTTTCTCTTTCTTCTTGATCTTTTTTTTAATAATTTTCAGTTCTTTCCTTTTAGGATGGGGTGCTATTTTTGCAACCTTTTTCTTCTTTTCTAAAGATATAGGCTTTTTAACAAACTCTGCATAAAAATTAAAGGATTTAGCTCTATTTAATTTAATCTTAATATTGGCGGTACCCTGAATAAATGATGCAGATGGTATATACTTTGGCTTAAAATCTTTAACTCCATCAACTTTCAATATCACATCTCTTCCTCTAAGACTGTAATCATAAACTGGATTATTAAATCTATCCATAACAGTAAGAGAGATATCAAAGGGTATGCCAGCAACAGCACTATCTGGTGACTTAATTACAATATGATCAGGTTCTGAGGGGTATGATTTTATTTTGTCACTTATTCCCTTCTGACCAAAGCTTATTTCTTTAGCTTCTATACTAAAAACTTCACTCTTGGTATATGCAACCATAATAGAAGCTTTTCCATCTCTGAACGTTTTATTACTAATATAGTTAGGTTTTATAAATCCTCTACCGGTGGATATTAATTCAATACCTTTACCTCTATCATCGTAGTCTTTAACTATATTCCCAAATTTATCAAGGGCTTCGAGCTCTATCTTAAAAGGTTCACCAGCTCTTATACTTTTGGGAGTATATATATTAAAGTGGTCTAAAGGAGCTGAGGTAATCTCTATTCTGTTACTTTCTCCGCTTATATTATTTGATATGTCTCTAACACTTATTTTTATATTCCCTGCCTTTATAGGAATAGCTGATATTGTGGCCAATCCATTACTAAATCCTTTTATATTTCCTTCTTTTAGGGAACCATTTCCAGCAGTAAATATTTTTATATTTTTTGCGTTTTTATTAAAATCTAAAATACTATTATTAAAATGATCCTTAGCGATAATCTTTGTCAAAAACATTGTTCCACTTTCTATCTTTGTAGGAGCTATAACCTCAAAATGGTCTATTCTATTCGGAATGGTTGTAAGTTCTATTGTATTCAGAGGGATGTTTTCTCCTTCTTCTATAATATTTAACTTAAATGTTTCTGCCTTCTTATTTACAACCTTTAAAATGATTTCACCAAAGACATTTCTCAAATCTATTATGTTGGGTTTAATTTCAACATTCTTAGAAGATTCTATTATATATTTACTTACCCTTTTTTTAGGTATGTTAGTGGGATTATTATATGCATCCTCTGGTTCAAGCTTTATAAGTATATCTTCTCCTGCTACTATAACAGGAGAGACAATCTTTATAGCGAAATGATCAAATTCAGAGGGCTTTACAATAATAGTAGTCGGTGATACCTTTTGTATAGAGATAAAAAATATAAAGATTATAAATATAATTTTCTTTAGAATTCTTACCAATTTCCCCTCTAATATAGTAAAAAGTTTTTATCATAATATTATAATTATGTCAATCTTTTTCCTTGCTGGGTAAGCATCTCTTTTTTCGTGATAACATTATGCAGCATATCTTACCACCTTTT
>CAZCTP010000023.1:0-32702 GCA_964501575.1 uncultured Thermodesulfobacteriota bacterium | reverse complement strand
CATTAAAATATATTTATCATAAATCTAATAATTTAACAACTATACTTTACTTTTTTATATAAAAATAAAACAAGTTAATTTGAATTTTTAATAAGTATACTTTTAAAAGATTCATCTATTTTCTGACAGTTTAAGTAAGGTTTTCTATATAGCTATAATCAGAGAGACACCCCCCTCGTTATTTTCCCCTTGTTATATTAATCTAAATATGTTATCTTAATTTAAAATATTATGGAGGTCATAAATGGCTAAAGTATGCGAAATATGTGGTAAGAAACCGTCAGTAGGAAACAACGTAAGTCATGCCAATAATAGAACAAAAAGGAGATGGGAACCAAATCTTCATAAGATAAGAGTAGTTCATAATGGAATGACAAAAAGAATGAATGTGTGTGCAAAATGCATAAAGAAAGGAGTTGTTAAGAGAGTGGCTTAAATTATTACCGATTAAATCTTTCGACTTTAATCACTCCCTTGATTTTTTCAAGAGAATTAATGATTTCTTTTAGCTGTTTAAGGTCCTGTACTTCTATTTCAAATACATCTATACCCTTTTTATCCTGTGTAGTTTTTATTTGAGCACTCGCTATATTAACCTCTGCAGAGCTTATGGAAGAACTTATATTAGCCAATAAACCTTTCCTATCTGCACAAACAACTTTTATTTTGACAGGATGAAGCACCTCTTCTTTAACATCCCACTCTACATCTATCTTTCTTGCAGGATCGTCCTCTAAGATCTTTGAACATTCTACTGTATGAACTGTTATACCTCTACCCCTTGTTATAAATCCTACTATTTCATCTCCAGGTATTGGATTACAACACTTTCCAAATCTTACTAAAATATTTTCAATACCACCTATCTTTATCCCACTTGTCCCTTTACTTTTTAAATTTTTAACAATTTTATCTGTTTTGAAATCTGATGGTTTTTTTATCTTTTCATCCGGTAATATCTTATCCACTATCTTAATAGGAGAAATCTTTCCATATCCTACAGCAGATATTAATGAATCTATATCTTTAAAACTTAACTCTTTAGCAACTTCTATTAATTTATCTGATTTTAATAACTTAGAAAAATTCATATTATATCTACTAAACTCTCTTTCACATATATCTCTACCAATGCTTAAACTCCTCTCTCTCTCCTCATTCTTTATCCATTGTCTGATTTTTGTTCGAGCCTTTGATGTTGTTGCAAACTTAATCCAATCTCTACTTGGATTGCGTGTTGGAGAAGTTAATATCTCTACAATATCACCACTATTCAATTGATACTTTAATGGGACCAACTTACCATTTACTTTTGCTCCAATACAATGATTACCTATATCAGTATGGATGCTATACGCAAAATCTATTGGAGTTGCCCCCTTTGAAAAAACTTTTACATCACCCTTTGGAGTAAATACATATACCTCATCAGGAAAAAGATTTATCTTAACGGTTTCCAAAAACTCATTTGGGTCCTTTAAATCTTTTTGTAATTCTATAAGTTGTCTTAACCATTCAAGCTGTCTCTCTGATTTTTCACTAATAATATTCTTTTCTTTATACTTCCAGTGTGCAGCTATACCCTCCTCAGCTATAATATGCATTTCGTGAGTCCTAATTTGAATCTCAATTCTCTCCCCATACGGACCTATAACGGTCGTATGAAGAGATTGATACATATTTGATTTTGGTAAAGCTATATAATCTTTGAATCTCCCAGGAACCGGTATCCACATAGAATGTATAATTCCTAATGCTTCGTAACACTCCTTTACTGAATTCAATATTATCCTGAAAGCAATAAGATCATAAACTTGATCAAATGTTATGTTATCATTCTTCATTTTTATATATATACTATATAAATGTTTTGGCCTACCACTTACCTCTCCATGAAGTCCATATTCTGAAAGCTTTTCTGATATAATTCTCTTTACATCTTCAATATACTTCTCTCTTTCATCTTTATTTTTTGCTATACTTCTCAAAAGATCATAATATATTTGAGGTTTCAGGTGACGAAAGGCTAAATCCTCAAGCTCTGCTTTCATCCATCCGATTCCCAACCTGTTAGATAAAGGAGCGTAGATATTTAGTGTCTCTTCCGCTATCTTCTTCTGCCTTTCATCAGGAAGATAACCTAAAGTTCTCATATTATGGAGCCTATCAGCCAACTTTATCAATACAACTCTTATATCTTTGGACATTGCAAGGATCATCTTTCTAAAATCTTCTGCTTCTTTTTCCTTCTTTGTAGAAAATTGAAATTTACTTATCTTTGTCAATGAATCCACAAGAAACTTTATTTCTTCATTAAATGTTTCGGCTATATCCTTTATAGTTATATATCCATCCTCAACAGTATCATGGAGCAATCCAGTGGCTATACTATTTACATCCATTCTAAGATCCGCGATAATAGAAGCTACCTCTAATGGATGTATAAGATAGGGTTCTCCGGATAACCTCTTTTGTCCTTTATGTACCTTTGCAGAAAATACATAAGCTTTACTTAAAAGCTCTATGTCAGCATTTGAATTATATAATAATACTTTATTTATAATATCATTAAATCTTATCATTACTATCTTTAATAGTTACCTTCTCCTCATTATTCTCCTTAATAGTTACCTTACCTGCTGCTATCTCTCTTAAAGCAGTAACAACTTCTCTATTTTCCTCTACATCTATAAGAGGTTTAGAGCCTTTTTTAAGCTGTTTTGCTCTCTTACTAGCCATTATAGAAAGAATAAATCTATTGTTTACTTTCTTTAGGACATCTTCTATTGTAATCCTTGCCATTCAATCCCTCCCTAAAGGAATTTAATATATTATCTATATAATTTATAACCCTTTCTCTCCTATGTCTTTCAGCAATTATTATTGATTTTAAACTCGTAAGCGCTTTTTCTAAATCATTATTAATTATTACATAATCATAAATATATATGTCATTTATTTCTATAAGAGCATCCTTTAACCTCTTTTCAATACCTTCTATATCATCTGTACCCCTTTTTATAAGTCTCTCTCTTAAATCTTCAAAGGAAGGTGGAAGTAAGAAAATATAAACACCTCTATTATACCTTTCTTTTATATTCTTTGCTCCTTTTGTATCTATATCCAAGATAAGATCAATCCCTTTCTTCTCACATTCCTCTAAGGTAAACAGGGATGTTCCATATTTATTTCCATATACTTCAGCCCATTCAGCAAATATATTGGAATCTATCATCTTTCTAAACTTCTCTTCAGTTATAAAGTAATAATCTTTACCATCAATCTCTCCATATCTTTTTTCCCTTGTAGTATATGATATAGAATAATCAAGATTTGGAACTATTTTAATAATCTCTTTACATAGTGATGTCTTACCAGCTCCTGATGGAGCAGATATAATAAATAAAATTCCTTTTCTATTCATTTTTTTCACATTCCACAAGTCTCTGGGATATTGTATTTGCCTGGATAGCAGATAATATTATATGGTCACTATCTGTAATAATTATTGATCTAGTCTTTCTTCCCTGGGTTGCATCTATCAGCTTATTATTCTCCTTTGCTTCCTCTTTAAGTCTCTTCATGGGTGCAGAAGACGGACTAAGAATCGCTACAATCCTAGATGCAATCACAACATTCCCAAATCCCAAATTCAATAGTTTGAAACCCATTTTTCCCCCTATTCTATATTTTGTACCTGCTCCCTGATTCTTTCAAGTTCATTCTTTACATCAATAACTATATTAGAAAAATTGATCGCTTTTGCTCCTATTGTATTTATTTCTCTATTCATCTCTTGAATAAGAAAATCCAATCTCTTACCATGTGGACCTTCCATATTCATAATTTTATTAAAACTATCTATATGCCCTCTTAATCTTGAAATCTCTTCTGATATATCACCTCTTTCAGAATATACCAAAATCTCCTTAATAATCTTATCCTCCTCCAAATCTATATTTACCTCTTTTATCCTTCTCTTTAGCCTATTTATATATATTTCTTTTATCTTTGGTCTTTTCTTCTCAATTTTATTAATCAAATTACTTAATTTTTTAAGCCTCTTTCTGAACTCCCTATATATAAGTTTACCTTCATAAGCCTTCATCTCATTAAGAGAATCTATTGCATTTATAAGGGTAATCTTTACATTATCCCAAAGATCATTAAATTTATCTCTAATCTCCTTATATATTATTATATCTTTAAATGATATAATATTTCCAACATTTATCTCTTCTTTAATAGCGAATTTATCCTTAATCATCTGGAGAATCTCGTAATATTTCCTTAATATAGGAATATTTAAATTGATATCATAACTTATACTACTTTCTATTGATATAAATACATCTATTTTACCTCTATAAACATTCTCTTTAATCATATTTCTCACTTTATACTCAATATCAGGATAATTGCCACTCATTCTTACACTCATATCAATAAATCGATGGTTTAATGATTTAATCTCTACTGCTATACTACAATTTTCAAACTTATTTTCTGCTATGCCATACCCTGTCATGCTTTTTAGCATCGTACCTTCCCAGATATCTGGAATATATACCTTTTCCTTATATTATTGAATATCTCTATTGTTTTTGACTCTTTATAATCCGGATACGTCCATCTAAGGGATATAAAACTTCCCTTTTCATATATTAATGTGAGATCTGCATATATACCATCTCTTAGATATGGACGATGAGAATAGTTTTTCCCGGTAGCCAATACAACTTTTTCAGAAGCTAAATATCCCGGATCTATATTTATCTTTCTATTATTTTTAAAGGAATACTTTTTTTCCAGTTCATTTGTAAATAATTTTATATCCGGAAGTAAGTCAGGACTTATCAATCTCTCAAAGGATATAAATCTTCTTTTAAGACCTTTACCCATCTCTTCCTCATAATATGAAGTATAATTGAACGTAAACATTCTACTAATAAAATCTATAACACCAAATTTATCCTCAAGTTCATAAAGTACATCATTTTTCTCACACTCTCTTGAAAATATAAGACTCATAATAAGCTTAACATTCGGAGGAACTTGTGGGATGCTCATCTTTTATAATCCTTTTTAGGGATACAGGATCAACTGTAGCTGTTCCAACCTCTCCGACAACAATACCAGCGGCATAATTTGAGAGAATAGCACTTTCTTTAAAACTGCTACCAGATATTAATGATAGAGTTACCACAGATATAACTGTATCACCTGCACCAGTAACATCAAATACCTTTTTAGCTATTGTTGGTATATTGGTAATCTCTCCATTATCTTCAAATAGGGTCATACCTTCTTCTCCTCTTGTAATTAATAAAGATCTTGCTTTTAAAACACTTAGTAATTTCTTTCCTACACATATCAAATCACTTTCATTTCTTATATCCATCTTTAATGATTGAGAGGCCTCTAACTTGTTTGGCGTTAATATAGTAGCATTTCTATAATATAAAAAATTATCTATCTTTGGATCAACAGCTAAAATTTTACCCGTCTCCCCTGTCATATTTGTTATAAAACTTAAAAGAGACCTACTTATAACTCCCTTCCCATAGTCAGATATTATAACAGCATCGCATTCTGGAATAATGTCAGTACAATATCTTAGAATCTTATTCTTAATTTTGTTACCAATCTTATCTCTTTTTTCTATATCAAATCTAACAACCTGCTGATTGTGAGCTACTATTCGTGTCTTTAATGTAGTAGGTCTACTATTATCAACTATTATACCATTTACATCTATCCCCTTCTCTTTTAATAGACCAACCACCTCTCCACCAATTCCATCGTCTCCTATAATTCCAGATATAAATACTTCTCCGCCTAAAGAATATATATTATTTGCTACATTAGCAGCCCCCCCCAAAAGATGAGAGACTTTTGATACATCTACCACAGGAACAGGAGCTTCTGGCGATATTCTTGAAACTTTACCCCATATATATTCATCCATCATTATATCACCAATGACAAGAACTCTTGAATCTTTAAAAGAATCTACTATATTCTCAAATCTCTTTGATTCTTTCAATCTCTTCAAATACCTCCTTTGGGGATATCATATTCATACATTCATGGGATTTATCACAATATCTCTTCCTACATGGAACACAATCAAGCTCATTTTTATAAATAACTATACTATCACCACTAATAGGCCCTGTTCTATAGGGATCTGTAGGCCCATATATTCCAACAACCTTAGTATTAAGAGCAACAGCCATATGTAGTGGGCCAGTATCTCCACTTATAACCAAATCAGCCCTCTTTAACAGAGATATAAGTAAATTTAGGTCTATCCCTGAAAGATCTATTGGTTCATTTTTCATATAACTCTTAATATTTTTAATAATATCTATCTCATTTGGAGCAGAAGCCAATACAACTTTATATATTCCTCTATCTATTAGTATATCAGATAATTCCGCAAAATTCTTCTCACTCCACCTATTAACCTTATGGGTAGATGATGGATTTATAACTATTATTCTATCACTATTATTAATTCCTTTATCTTTAAGTAGCCTATTAATGTTAAAAGTTTCTTCTTCTCTTACAATAAGATCCATATTTTTAGTCTTAAGCTCTACATTTAAAGGTAACAACACATCGGCTATATTATCAATAGCGTGTCTGACTTTAACTTTACCTTTTGGTTCCTTGTCTTTTTTATATATTATCTTGAATTTTGCTCCACTAAATAACAATATCATAAAAGTCCTAAAACTTGGATGAAGATTAATTATAAGATCATAATTATTGGATTTTATAGATGATATAAGTCTTAAAAGTCCTCTTAATCCTTTATCTCTATTCCTCTTATCAAATATTATTATATCATCTATATTAGGATTATCCTCCAAAATTCTTTCGCTTCCTTTCCCTAATAAATAGGTTATCCTACAGGATGGAAATTTACTCTTAATAGCTCTTAATATAGGAGTTGAGTGTAATATATCTCCCAGACCACCAAATCGTATTATTAATATGTTATTTATTAATCTTTGATCTAACCGCATCAAATACTTCTTCAACAGTTATTTCCTTCATACATATTGGATCTTTACATATTTTTTTAAAGCATGGGCTACAATCAATGGATCTCCTTATAACAATATTATTATCTCCGTAGGGTCCTGTTCTTAAAGGAGATGTTGGCCCGAATAGAGCAATAACAGGAGTTTTTAATGCCGCAGCAATATGCATAGGTCCTGTATCTGTACTTATAAATAGATCGCTAATCCTAATAATAGCGGTAAGTTCTCTAAGACTGGTTTTGCCAGCCATTATAAGAGGTTTATATCTTGTTTT
This sequence comes from uncultured Thermodesulfobacteriota bacterium, assembly GCA_964501575.1. GTDB lineage: Bacteria > Desulfobacterota > CAZCTP01 > CAZCTP01 > CAZCTP01 > CAZCTP01. The sequence goes on along the minus strand of CAZCTP010000023.1, from coordinate 25,376 downwards.
TGACACTGCTTCTTCTATCTTTGTCCTATCTTTTTTAGATCCTGTAAATATAACCTTCGCTCCCAATTTACCCACTATTAGATCTGAAAGCCTACCAAATCTATTCATATTCCATAATTTAGTTTCCCATCTTGCAATAGGGTTAATAGATATAATTTTATCATTCTCTTTTATACCATGTAAGTGAAGAGTCTCTCTCATATTCTTAATATCATCATCTATATTAAAGTCCCATCTTATAACCCCATTCTTTACCCCTAAACATTTTATTAGATTGATATATCTCTCTATAGCATGTCTATTAGGATCATAGGGACTAATTTTTTCATTCAAGAATATATATGAAAGTTCCCTTGTTTTATCATAACCTATTCTTCTTTTAGCACCGGTAAAAAATGTTACTATACCGCTTTTAAACAATCCTTGGAAATCTATAACAACATCGAAATTCTCATTCTTTAATAATCTAAAGAAGTTATAAAATATCTTTACTCCTTCAAAAAAAGTTAATGGATTTTTAAGTTTATCTATCCACTCTCTTTTTATTATGTATAATCTATCTATTAATGGATACCCTATCAAAATATCAGATGACTCCTCTTCAACAACCCAAGAGAGTTTAGTTTCTGGATAGTTCATTTTAAAACTTTCAAGGGCTGGAATAAGATGAACCACATCACCTATAGAACTTAATTTTATGAATAACACTTTCTTAAAATCCATATACTATATAATCCCCTATAGCTAATATATCGCAAGCCCCCTCTTTAAATGCTCTAATAGCATCATCAGGACCACATACAATAGGTTCTTCATGCATATTGAAACTTGTATTCACAAATATTGGAAGCCCTTTAACTTTCAAATAATGTCTCAATATATTATAATAGGATTCATTATCCCTCTTCCCCACAACCTGAGGCCTTGCAGTCCCATCTATATGGCACACTGCTGGGGCCATATCCCTTCCATAAGAACTAACATTATATGTTATAGTCATAAATCTTGATGGAAGATCATCTATATTCCACATTGGATAATAATCCTTTGCATACTCTTCCAGTATAGAAGGAGCAAAGGGCATAAACTCTGTCCTCTTAAGCCTTTTATTAAGCCAGTTGTTTATATCAATATCTGTAGGAGAAGCTAAGATAGACCTATTACCCAATGCTCTTGGCCCATATTCCATTCTACCACAGAATCTTCCTATAATCTTCCCTTCAGCTAATAACTTTGCAATTCTTTCTTCTATATTATCAATTTTTTGAAAAGTTAACCCATGCCTTTCTATCTCTCTTCTTACCTCATAATCTGAATATTCAGGTCCTAAATATAAATTTTCAAGGTATATTGGAAAATATTCATTACTTCTAAAAACATTATGATATATATATAATGCTGCTCCAACTGATATCCCACCATCCCCCATATTAGGATGTATATATATATCATCAACCTCTGGAAGTTCAAAAATTTTTTGATTTAATTTAACATTTGCAAATACTCCACCAGCTAACACAACCTTTGGAATGCCTACTATTTTCACAGCATCCTTAATAAAAGGTATAACAACATCCTCTAATCTTTTCTGAGCTGAGGCTGCAATATCCTCAGGAGAGTAGTCATTAAGTAGCTTATGAGCAAATGAAATATCCCAACATTGTGGTACCTTTACGAGTAACGGAGCATAAAAATCTATCTTATGTGGAGAATATGATATTATTTTTTCCATACTCGAATAGCATTTTTCTGGATCACCATATGCTGCAAGTCCTGTAACTTTACCTTCATGCCTATTTGGTTTAAATCCTAAATATTTTGTTATTACATTATAGAATATACCTGGAGAATAAAATCCATTAGTATATTTTTTTACCTCTATTTTACCATTCTCTCCTTTTGATATAGAACCACCTATACAATGATCTCCCATACCATCTAATGTAATCACTGTGGCTCTATTCCATGGAGAAGTATAATATGCTGACGCTGCATGAGATATATGATGAGAAACAAATGAAAAAGTGATATTTTTAAAATCTCTCGGCAATCTTCTTCTATGTCTCCCTCTTCTTATCGCCTTAAAAATATTTCCTAATTGAAATATACCAGTCTCTTTAAATGTTTTAATTATCATCTTTATAATCTCATAGGATTGTTTTAATGGAGGCATCTCAGATAAGGCTATATATGTAACATCATCTGGAGTAACATTTGCAATTCTTAAAACCTCTGAGATAGATCTAAATGGGAATGATCCATCATATTTTATTCTTGTCAATCTCTCTTCATTTATGGCAGCTATTATCTTTCCATCTTTAATTAAAGCTGCTCCACAATCATGTAGTTTTTTATCACTATTACTTGAAAATCCATGAATACCTAAGATAATAATATCAGACATCTTAGAATTTTCTATCCCTCTTATAGTAAAGCTCCCACAGTTTTAGGTATCTTAAGAAGTAGTTTAAGGCAATAAGTAAGGCTACAACAAATCCATGGGTTCCATCACGGAATCCTTTATGAATTATAAATCTCCCTAAAAATCTTTCAATTGGAGCAAAAAAGAGTTTAAACCATGAGAATCTTTTACCCTCTTTAAATGCAGAATCTGCTTCTATAGTACTATAATTATTGAATTTCTCTATAAATATAGGAATAGATTCATATGAATAGTGCAATAAATAATTACTAAGATTCTCCACCTCTCCATCTACAATAAATTTCTCATGAATTTTTCCAACCCATTCCCCTTTATCTTTTCTATATATTCTTGTTTTATACTGTTCACTCCATCCTCCATACATTATCCATTTCCCGAACATAAACTCTTTTCTTCTTATATTAAATCCGCATACACTTTCATCCATCTTTTTAAATCTGTTTATTATCTCTTTTTTAAGTTCATCAGGGACAATCTCATCAGCATCAATAGAAAATATCCATTTATTACTTGCAAGACTATCCCCATAATTCCTTTGATCAGAAAAGCTTTGAGGCCATTCTCTCTGGTATATGTTATCTGTAAATCTTCTACATATCTCTAAAGTTTTATCAGTACTATAAGAATCAATAATAATTATCTCATCAACCCAATTAAGATGTTTTAAACAATTTTCTATTCTTCTCTCTTCATTCTTTGTTAGTATAACCGCTGTTATCCCCTCTCTCAATTATTTCCCCTCAATTTGATCCTCAAATACCTTAATAAGCCTTTTTGCAATCTTTTCCCATGTATAATACTTACTTACATGCTCCATAGCATCTTTTCTCATACTATTTAGCAATTCTCTATTATCCATAAGCTCTATTATTTTATTTGATACATCTATTGGGTTGTCTTCATCTACAAGCCTACCCCTTGTCTCGGAGACGATTTCTGGAAATGCACTCCCTTTAGATGCTATTACAGGTAACCCGCATGCCATTGCTTCTAATACAACAATAGCAAAGGCTTCATATTTTGATAAAAGTAAAAAAAGATCAGATGTATTATAGAAAAGGTTAACATTAGTCTGATTGCCTAAGAATATAACATATTCCTCCAGAGATAATTCCTTAACTTTATTAAAGAAAATATTTCTATCTTTTTCATTCCCATCGCCAATTACAAGATATTTAACTTTCCTATTGTTATTCAAAATATAGGGAAGGGCGTTAAGAACATTATTTATCCCTTTCCTACCTTGAAGCGCTGCTACAGTTATTAAAAGAAACTCATCATCAGCTATATTAAGTAGCTTTCTGCCTTCTCTTCTCATTTTATCATCTTTATAGAACTTTTTGACATCCACACCATTTGGAATAACACAACTCTCCTTACCAAAACATTTCTTTATTCCACCTGCTACATAGTTACTCACTGCAATAATCTTTTTAGCATTATGTATTGTACTGAATTTATAAAATGCGTGATAATGTTTTTCATGAGCCTCATAGGGATACTGAAATATTATGTTATAATTTATCTTTTTAAAATAGTAAGTAAATCCTGCTGCCCACCCCTCTCCTTTAGCCATAAATATATTTATAATATCATATCTATTCTTAACAAAATCAAGGAAAAATGAAGGGATAAATGTAAATCTATGCCATTTATAATGAGGTATATAATGGATTTTAACCCTTTTATCAAGAATATCCATATTATTATTAGATTTTGAACTCCCCGTTATTATTGTAACGTCTACTCCCATATCAACCAAAGTATTTGAAACATTTATTATATATCTCTCTATACCCCTCGGATATCTGAATGTAAACATATAAGCAAAAGCTATATTCATATTAAATCCCCTCTCAGAGAGAGAGTTAATCCCATAATAAAATATATTAGATTCCTTATCTCAGCATCACCAAATTGATTATTGAAACATCCTAATATAAGTATTGAGACTGAAGATAGAAATAGTCCTAGGGAAATCCCTTTTTTCTCTGGATCCTTGCTGTATATGAAGCTTTTTAGAGAACAGTATAATAGTAGAACCATTAGAAATAGGATTGCTAAAAATCCAAAAACGCCTCTTTCAGCAAAAATCTGGATATATGTATTATGAAAATGTGTGTTATTTAAGCTGATACCTGGCCTTTTATACTTTGAATACATAAGCCCTGAATTATTCGGTCCAACCCCAAACCATACATTATCCTTTATCATATCTAATCCGGATGACCATAATAAGATTCTTTCCATGTTATTCTCTATACTAAATGTACTCCTAAACCTTATGGAAAAAAAATTATTAGGAAATAGAAACACAAATAATAAAATAGATAGGATTGATGTTAATATTATTTTTCTATTTTTAATAAAGGATAAAATAAATAAAGATATCATTATGCTTAACCACGAATTTCTTGAAAGGCTGAATATTATTCCTATACCTATTGATATTAAAGATAATATTAATAATAATCTATTCTTTTTTATGTAGAATACCATACCGAGTACTATAGATAATACAATTGTAAGCATGTCAGAATATGTCTGAAAACTATGGAAAAAACCGGTTGTTCTATGGGCAGTATCAAATAATCTATTAAATATGAATATATGTTGATATATGGAAAATAAACCAGATATGGAAGCAGCTATAATAAGAGAGAAAATAATAATTTTCATATCTCTTTTTTTATTTATAGACAAGCCTACGAAGAATATATATGGTAAAAACATAATATTTAATATACCCCTTATACCTTTTAATGGAGCTATTGAAAATATAGTAGATATAATGGTAGCAATAGCATATATAACTACAGGATAGATAAATAAATTATTCTTAATAACATTTATTCTCTCTTTATATATTTTTATGCCAGCAAATATATATACCAAACCAATAGCTATCTCTGACGCCGCAACAGAGAAGGTAGTAGTAAAAGAAAATATTACAAATAATCCTAATAGTATATTATCTATCACTCTTTATATATATCTCCTCCCATGCCTTTGAATATTTGGAAAATACATAAAATGAATGATAAAGATTTAAGATTAATCCATGTTTCCCATCTAAGAAGCCCAATCTTAATATATATTTATGAAAAAAAGTAAATAGTGGCCTAAATAAAAGATTTAAAGAATTTGTTTTAAATGGAGATATCCCATCCTTAAGCATTTCTCTTACACTCAAGGTAGAATAATTATTTATTTTAGAGATATAAGAATAAAGGTTCTTGAATGTATTATGTATAATAGCATTCCTTGTATACCCAGCCTTTCCATCAAGTTTCAGTGATTCATGAACCTCCCTCTCCCTAAATATTCCTTTCCCCTTTTTAAATAATCTGAGGTTATAATCTGGATACCAACCCCCATGTTTCATCCACTTATTCAAAAATATCGTCTTTCTTGGTATAAAATATCCATCATACTTAGTATCAGAGTTAATTATATTATGTATCTCCTCTCTAAGTGGACCTTCTACATATTCATCAGCATCTATGGAGAGTATCCATTCTCCTTCTGCTATATCTATTGCAAGGTTCTTTTGCTTAGTATATCCGAGCCATTCTTTAACATATACCCTATCTGTAAATTCTCTGCATATATTTAAAGTATTATCATTACTACATGAATCAACTATTATTATTTCTCCGAGCCCTTTTACGCTTTCAAGGCACTTTCTTATATTATCTTCCTCATTATATGTAATTATTGTTATTGACAATTTAGGCATTCATAAGCCTCTTTAAGGACCTCTTTTACACTTATTTCCTCTATGCACCTCGGTTTTCCATGAATTGATGGAGAACATTCCTTAAAAAATTTCTGTTTACAGGGACTACAAGGAATATCTTTATATATTATTCTACAATTTTCTCCCCATGGGCCAAATTTTTTAGGGGACTGGGGACCAAATAGAGCAATTAAAGGAGTATTAAGAGCAGCAGAGATATGGATAAGTCCACTATCATTACCAATAAATAATTTACATCTCTTTATTAGAGCCATTGTATCCCTTATCCTACCTTTACCAACAAAGTTTATAATTCCCCCCTTAATAAACCTATAAATCTCTGCAATATCATCATTACTCCCACCAAATATTATAACCTTAAAACCCTCTGATAACATGCTATTTACCAATTCTGCAAATCTCTCTTTATGCCAGCCTCTTTCCTTCACAGCGGAGAATGGGTGGAGCCCTATTAATATATCATCTTTATCTACTCCATTATTTTTAAGGAATCTATCAGCCTTATTCTCCTCTTCTTCTGAGACCCAAAGCTCAAGATGCTTATCAATTATTTCTACACTATCTGCTCTAAGTACATTCAGAAAATTCTCAACCTCATGGATATCATCTCTATATGGAACTCTCTTTGTAAGAAGATATCCCCTACCCTCTGTATCAAAACCTATTCTCTCTTTCACTCCTGAGAGATAAGCAATTAATGCACTGGAAAAGGACCTCTTCAGGATGTATACCTTATTAAATTCTATCTTTCTGAGATCCTTTATAAATTTAAGCTTCGGGATTAATCCCTTATGCCTTCCCTCACAATCAGAATGTATAGTAGGAGGATCGTATATTATCATATTATCTATATACGGACTACCTAAAAGCACATCCTTAGAGAACGGAGCAACCATCATTGATATATACGCATCTCTATAAGCCATTCTCAAATTCCTTAAGAACGGAACCGTTAAAACCGTATCCCCTATAAACCTATATCTCATAACAAGGATATTCATTCTATCTTTATAGCTTCATCAATTAGCATAATAGGTATATCATCCTTAATAGGATACTTTAGTTTACAGCGTTCACATATAAACCCATCCTCTTCCTCTGTCAAATATACATCTCCTTTACATTTTGGGCATGCTAATATTTCAATCAATTCCTTATCTATAGACATTAATACCTCCTACAGACTGCTTTCTAATGTAGCTCCAAATATTATTCCCCAATCTTCGCTATCATTGGATAATCCATAACTACCAGCAATATCCCACCTAATCCCGAATAGATTAATCTGAATACCAGATCTAAATGATGAGGGTTTATCATGCTCCTTAGAGCCCTCAAAGCCGTTTATCTCAGAGGCTATATTAAAATATCTGTTTATTGGAATAATAATCCCAAAACCATACATAAATACATCGTCCTGGTTCTGATTTTCATTGGGATTGCCAAGTATTCCTAATCCCAAATTTAACATTGGATAGATTCCATAAAATTTTTTACTAAATAAAGCCTGAGCAAAGAAATCTGTCTCATTTGTCCCAAAACCTCTTTCTTCATATCTTGCATTTGGTAATTTTACACCGAATCTTATTGAAGTATTGGGCAACATTCCACTCTCTTCCAAAACTTTTATCTTTGTCCATATTCTTAGATCCCCGGTATCATACTCGGTCCCCTTTTTATCATCCACATATAATGCTTCATATTGAAGCTTTATCTCTACATTATCGCTAACACCAATATTAACTCCTATTGCTGGAAGTTTCGTAAGATCCCTATCCTTTTTAAATTCCTTACCCTTAAACAAAATAGGATAGTCCTTAAAGTGCTCAAATCCTATTTCTATAGAATAGCTCCCTGCAGGAATAAGAGAAGCATCTTCGGTTATTAGTGGCCTCTGAGAGGATGCAAATGATAAATTTGAATAAAAAATAAGGATAATGAATAACATATAACTCACAATTTTAATATTATATCCCTTGAAACTCATTTCTCCTCCTTTTTATTTTGTATATCTTTTCAGTGGATGAGTGATTCTTTGGATCACCAGCAATAGCTAATCTTCCACCATAGGATAAAACTGTTCCCCTCTCTGGGATATTTTCTACTGTATAATCACCTCCTTTTACCATAATATCAGGTTTTATAGCCAAAAGCAGCCTATCAACTCTATCCTCACCAAATTTTATCACATAATCTACAAAGTATAAGGATGAAATTATCTCCATCCTCTCATCAATAGGTGTAAATGGCCTGCCTTCTCCCTTTATTCTCCTTGTTGAATCATCATCATTTATTGCAACAATTAATGTATCACCCAATTCCTTTGCTCCTTTTAAATATCTTATATGACCAACATGTAATATATCAAATATACCATTAGCAAATACTATTATTTTACCATTTATTCTTTCTTTCTCAACAATATTAATAATTTCATTAAGAGTCTTTATCTTCATATTTTAAGACAGCATCCTCTAACTCTTTTAGGTTAATCGTCGCAGGGCCACTTCTCATAACAACAAGACCGGCAGCACAATTTGCAATAATGGCTCCCTGTAATAGGGTTGCCCCAGATGCTAAAGATAGTGTAAGAACACTAATTACAGTATCACCTGCCCCGGTGACATCAGTTACATCATCAGTACCAAATATTGGTATAAACTTCACTCTTCTACCTCTTTCAAAAAGAGCCATTCCCTTTTTCCCTCGTGTAATTAGAATCCCTTTCCCTTTTATTCTTTTCATAAGCTTCCTTCCAGCCCTTATAACCTCAGAATCGTTTAATATCTTAATATTCAATGCTTCCTCCACCTCTGGTTCATTTGGAGTAACTACTGTCACTCCTTTAAACTTAGCGACATTATACCTTGAGTCTACACATATTAATCTATTAGCATCTGATATCTTATTTATATAATCTATTACTTTATTAGACAACAAACCATATCCATAATCTGATATTAATATAGCATCCACATTATTGAGATTACTATCTATTATATGAAGTAACCTATCCTCAATCCATTTAGGGATAGAGCTAAATTTTTCTCTATCAATTCTTACAATCTGCTGTCTACCAGTATGAAGTCCACCAGCCAATATTCTACTCTTCACAACTGTGGATATCTTTTTATTAATAATAATCCCATCTCTTCTAATCCCTTTTTCCTCAAATATTTGCATAAGAGCTATTCCAAATTCATCTCTTCCCAATAAACCCACTGGTAACAGTTCCCCTCCCAATGAATGTATATTATTTATGGAGTTACCAGCTCCTCCTGGTATAATCTTACTACCCTCATATTTTAATATCAAAACAGGAGCTTCTCGTGATATCCTTGATGTTATGCAATATATATACTCATCTGCAACAATATCCCCTATAACCATAATCTTCTTCTTTTTAAATCTATTAAGAACAGAATTATAATCCAATTCTTATACCTTCTCTCCTCATTATCCACTTTACAGCATCATAAATATCTTCAGCTATATATAAAGGTTTTTTATTTAGTCTATAAATAATTTCGCCTCTTCCATACCCTGTCTTAACAATTATTCCTAAAGATTTAGCTCTCTCTGCAAAGTCAACATCTGTTACCTTATCTCCTATAACATAGGACCTTGAAGGGTCTATGTCAAACTCTTCTATTGCTCTCTCTAAAAGGCCTATATTTGGTTTTCTACACCTACACTTCACATCAGGATGATGTGGACAATAATATATTGCATCAACATATGCATTAAAATCCTTCAAGAGAGTTCTTAATTTATTGTGCACTTCATGAACTAAAGTTTCAGGGAAATATCCTCTACCAACTCCAGATTGATTTGTTATAACAATAGCCTTAAATCCCATATTGTTTATAAGGTTTATTGCTTCCCCAGCCCTTGGTATAAGTTTAAATCTATCTATATTATTTAAATAGCCAACCTCTTCACTTATTGTTCCATCCCTATCCATAATTATCGCTCTATTCTCATGCATTTAACATCTCCAATATATTATTCTTAAACCTATCTTCATCATGAAGTCTAATTTTTATATTAAGACTCAATATTTTTATATTACCAATTGGCAACCTTTTAAGTTTAATAGCATCCTTCTCTGTAGTGATGATTGGACCCTTATATCTTAATCTCTCAATATCTTTAATAGAATATAGATAATGATCTGGAAATAATATTTTTTCTCTGAGGACAGCACCCAATTCATTAAGTAGATTAAAGAATGGGTATGGATTGCCTATCCCAGCCATAGCAGTAACTTCTCTATCTTTTATATAATCTATCCCCTTATCCTCATTTGAGTTAAGCTCAATTAGTGAAACTGGCTCATAATAACTATAATAAATTGGGATGTCCATCCCTCTTGATCTAATTATATCTATAATATCTCCACACATTTTTTTATTCTTAACCTTTGTTAATATTACCATATTAGCCCTTTTTATAGAATCCATTCCCTCCCTAAAAATTCCTCTTGGGATCAAATAGTTATTATAGAAGGGAACTGATGAATCTATAAGAAGAATATCAATATCCTTAATTAATTTCAAATATTGAAAAGCATCATCTAATACAATGGAATCAATATTAAATTTTTTTAACACATAATCAACACATTTATATCTATTTTTACCAACAATAACAGGAACGCCCTTTAGCTGGAGGGCCATCATAACCGCCTCTTCTCCACATTCTCTATAATCCATAGATATCTTATACCCATCTGAAACAATATATATATCTTCCTTATATCTCCCTTTATATCCATGACCTATTACAGCAACTTTTATATTATTATCCATTAAAAGTTTACCTATATATATAGCCATCGGCGTCTTACCAGAGCCTCCAAGTGATATATTACCAACACTTATTATTTTGCATGGCACCTTAATCCTTTTTAAAATATTAAACTTATATAGATTATATCTTGTTTTTATAATAACTGAATATATAAGAGAAAGGATATACAGAGGGGATAATATAATCCTCCACAATAAGCCTTTTTTATATATTAACTCTCTGTATATTAAATCAGGATTAAAGATAATTTCTTATCACCTCCATATTCCTTTCAGTAACACCTCTGTTCTTTTCAATGACCTTATATGCCAATTCCCCTAATTTATCTCTCAAATCTTTATTATTTAATAATCTTTTTACCTCCCTTGTAAAATCATTTCTATTTTTTACCTCAATACCACCAAAGTTTTCCTTCATATTATTGGAAATCTCTTCAAAATTTTGCATATATGGACCAAATATTACAGGCTTTTTATATATAGCTGGCTCAAGTATATTATGCCCTCCAAAGTCAACAAGGCTCCCCCCAACATATATTATATCCCCTATACTATATATTTTCCCTAACTCTCCAACTGTATCAATAACTATTATATCTACATTATTCTCCTTTCTACTTCCTTTTAACATATCACTCCTTTTTATATACTTGTATCCATACCTCTCTATTATGGATATAACCTCTTTGACCCTCTCAGGGTGTCTTGGTGCCAATATTAATAATAAATTATTATAATTTTCCCTTAACTCATTGAAAACATCTATCACAATCTTTTCTTCGTCTTTATGGGTACTTCCTGCAATAAATATAATCTTATTATTATCAATACCTAAGGAATCCTTTAATCTATTAATATCATTACCTCTAATCTCTTCTTCAACCTGGTCATACTTAATATTCCCGGTTACAATAACCCTATTCTCATTAGCCCCGATACCTACTATTCTTTTTAAATCTCCATGAGATTGCATACAGAAAAATGATATGTTATTTAAAACTTTTTTAAAGAATCTTTTAAATAGCATATATTTTTTGTACGATCTATTTGAAATCCTTCCATTTAAAATTATTATAGGGATATTTTTAGATCCCATACATCTTAAAAGATTAGGCCATATTTCGCTCTCAAATATTATAAATAACCTGGGATTTATAATATTAATAACTCTTTTAACTATAATAGTTAGATCAAAAGGAAGATATATGATATAGTCAGCTTCTTTAATCCTGGAACTTGCCACATAATTCCCTGTAGAAGTGACTGTTGATAGAATTATTTTTATATCAGGATATTCTTTTTTCAGCTTCTTAATAAGAGGAAGGGTCCCCATTACCTCTCCTACTGAAACAGCATGTATCCACACAGGTCTTCCTATATAGGAATTATTAATATAGTCTGGAATAAACCCAAGCCTTTCCTTTAGTCCATCTTTATATTTTCCTTTTAATAACATTACAGAAAAGAAGAATGGAAATGATATTATAAAAAATAGAATAAGTAGAAAATCATACAGATAAAACATAGCTATATAAGAGGTGTTACTTCCCTTGTCTCTATAAATTGCATATCATATAGTCTTCTATATTCTCCTTTAAATTTCATAAGATCTTCATGCCTCCCTTCCTCTATTATCCTTCCATTAAGAAGTACAAATATTCTGTCAGCTCTTCTAACAGTTGACAATCTATGAGCTATCACAAATGTGGTTCTTCCCTCCATAAGATTATCAAGAGCTTTCTGAACTTCAAGTTCTGAGCCAGAATCAAGAGAGGATGTAGCCTCATCTAATATTAATATAGGGGCATTTTTAAGAATAGCTCTTGCAATAGCTATTCTTTGTCTTTCTCCCCCGGATAACATAACTCCCTTCTCTCCTATTACAGTATCATATCCATTTGGCAGATTAATTATAAAATGGTGAGCATAAGCAGCTTTCGCTGCCTCAACTATCTCTTCATAAGATTTATTAATATCTCCATACGCTATATTGTTCTTCACAGTATCATTAAATAACACGATCTCTTGGGTAACCATCCCTATCTGTGCCCTTAAAGATTCTACAGTTACATCCTTAATATTAATTCCATCTATAAGTACTTCTCCTTCCGTAACATCGTAGAATCTTGGAATAAGGTTTATTAATGTTGTCTTACCACTTCCGCTCTCTCCAACAAATGCTACAACTTCTCCCTTTTTCACCTTAAAATTTATGTTCTTCAGTACATATTCATTTTCATTACTATATTTAAATGAAACATTTCTAAATTCTATACTATCATTAACAAGGGGTAAAGGTTTTGCGTGAGGTGAATCTTTAATCTCTGGCTCCATATCTAAAAGGCTAAATACCCTGATAGAGGCAGCTATACCCTCTTGAATAACATTATTTACTGATATTATCTTTTTTACCGGATCATATAACATAAATACTGCAGCCATAAACGAAAAGAAACTACCGGGAGTCTTTCCCCCAATTATTACACTATATCCACCGTACCATATAACAGTAGCAATACCTATGGATGCTAAGATCTCCATAACAGGGGTAGATAGAGAACGAACCATATAAGACTTCATGGTTATATGGAATAATCTATCATTCTCTTTAGAAAATCTCTCATTTTCATAATCTTCCATACCGAATGCTTTAACGATCCTATTCCCCGATATCGTTTCATAAAGAAGAGTTGAAAGGTCTCCCATGGTAGACTGGCTCTGGGTACTTACTCTTCTTAATTTCTTTCCAAATTTAACAATAGATACTACAGCCAGCGGAAATATTAATATAGCTATCAGGGCAAGCTTCCAGTCTCTATAAAATGCGACAAATGTGAGACCCACGATAGCAAAAGAATCCCTTAATACACTCGCCACTGCATTAGATACTGCCCCCTGAATTAGACTCACATCATTAATAATCCTGGACATTATAACCCCAGTAGGAGTCTTATTAAAGAATGAAAGGGATAGAGATTGAATATGCTCATATAATTTATTTCTTAAATCTGTTATTATCTTCTGGCCTATATATCCCATAAGGTAGAATTGATAATAGAAACATATCCCCTTTAATACAAATATGCCTATTATAGCGAGAGGCATCAATTTAAGCATAGTTATATTTTTCTCATTGAATATATCATCAAATACAGGTTTTACAAGGAATGCTAAAGAACTTGTAGAAAACCCAAGCATAACCATACATATCATAGCTATAAGTAATTTAAACCAATATGGTTTAACCAGTTTAAGAAGCTTTTTATAAACCTTCATTTACTCTACTCCTTAAAAAATTATATATAATATTTGCAGCCCTTTTATAAACTCCCTTCTCTCCTAACATTTCTCTAATAGAATTAAGCTTGGCTTTCATAAATTCTTTTCTCTCATTATTATCGATTATATCCATTACCTCCTTTGCAATTCTTACTGGATTTACATCCTTCTGAATAAGTTCCGGAATTATACTTTCCCCTCCTACAAGATTAACCATCCCGATATTATTAACGCTGATCAAAAGCCTCCCTAACATATATGTCAATGGAGAAACTTTATATACTATAATCATAGGTTTATTAATTAATGCAGTCTCTAAAGTAGCAGTCCCTGATGCAACCACAGCAATCTCTGATATATTAAGTATATCATATACCCACCCTTCGATAAGATATATTTTTACCTTGCTATTTCTTATATACCTTTCAACATACTCTCTATTCAATGTAGAAGCTATCGGTATAATATATTGGAACCTATCCCCTATTATATCCGCTGCTTTAATCATCTCTGGTAATATTCTTTTTATCTCACTTTTTCTACTCCCTGGAAGAAGTGCTATAATCTCTCTATTATCCAGTCCAAACTTTTTTATAGCCTCTTCTCTTGATAATTTCGGACGTACAACATCAATTAAAGGATGCCCAACAAATTCCACATCCATTCTAGCTTTTTTATATATCTCAAGTTCAAAAGGGAAGACTACAATCATTTTATCTATAAGCTTCGCCATCTTTTTAACCCTTCCCCTTCTCCATGCCCATATTTGAGGACTTATATAATATATTATTGGTATTTTCCTATTAACTATCTTATTAACCATCTTAGCTAAACGTAGATTGAAATCTGGGTAATCTATAAGAATTATGAGATCAGGAGTATTATTCTTAATATATCTTTTGCTTATGATATATGCCGAGATAATGTATTTAAGATGTGATATAACCTCAAATATTCCAACTACTGCAATCTTGGAAGAATCAAATATTACCTCACACCCAGATTCACTCATCAACTTTCCTCCTATACCAGATATATGAATACCTGGATCATATTCCTTTATAGCCTTTATAAGATTAGCTCCATGAAGATCACCAGATGCCTCACCAGTCACTATAAATATCCTCATAGCTTCTCTATAATCTTTAGGGCAATCTCTATAGCCCTCTTCCCATCCATCCCAGAGACAACAGGAGGTTCCCTTGTTATAACAGAATCAATGAAAGATTTTATCTCACTCTCTAAAATATCTGCTTTTGGAGGCTCAATCTTCTCCTCCAAAATCTCTGGAAATCCATTATCTTTATCTATCTTTCTTAAAATAACTAGATCTCTATTAACATAATCGATAGATATATAAGAGTCAGTCTGAAATATTCTTGTTTTCCTGAGCTTCTCCCTCGATACCCTACTTGCAGTGATATTTGCCACACATCCATTCTCAAATTCTATCCTCGCATTGGATATATCAACGTTAGATGTTATAACAGGAACTCCAACAGAATTAATCTTTTTGACATCTGATTTAACAAAACTTAATATTATATCTATATCATGTATCATAAGATCCAATATAACATCTACATCTATGCCCCTTTCTATAAATGGAGCAAGTCTATCAGATTCAATAAACATAGGATCTTTAATAATATTTTTAGCTGCTATTACAGCAGGATTAAATCTCTCAAGATGACCAACTTGAAGAATAAGACCATTCTCTTCAGAAATCCTAATCAGTTCGTCTGCTTTCTCTAAATCCGTTGTAATCGGCTTTTCAACCAAGACATCTATACCATTTAATAGAAAATCCCTTGTAACCTCATAATGTATAGATGTCGGCACAGCAATACTAACAGCTTGAACCTTATCAAACAGAGCTCTATAATCATAAAATCCTTTACATCCAAACTCTTTTGAAACCTTATCCGCTTTTTCTATATCAATATCTGCGATAGCAACAAGCTCAATATTATCAATTTTTGAATATTTCTCTAAATGAAATCTTCCAAGATACCCGACCCCCACAACCCCAACCTTAATCCTTCTCATCTCCTCCCCTTACTACTCCTATCCTGGAACTTTCTATAAATTCAATAAAGTGACTTACCTCTTTAGAAGGTTCTATCTCCTTCTTAATTCTATCTATAGCATTTTTTATTGTTAATCCTGATTTAAATGTTATCCTATAACATTTTTTTAAGTCTTCTATAATTTTAGATGGGAAACCTCGTCTTCTGAGACCAATAACATTTATTCCAAATAACCTTGCTCTATTCCCTGATGAACTTGCTGATGAAATAGTATAAGGTGGAACATCTTTTATAATTCCGGTTAACCCACCTATATATGCATGTGCTCCTATTCTAACAAATTGTTGAATAGGAACAAGCCCTCCTATTATTGCATAATCTTCTATGATAATATGTCCAGCCAAAGTAGCACAATTTGCAAGGATCACATTATCACCTATATTGCAATCATGAGCAATATGAGTATATGCCATAATAAGGTTACCGTCACCAATTCGGGTTACACCTCCACCCCCCTTTGTTCCTCTATTTATAGTAACAAACTCTCTTATTATATTATTATTCCCTATTATCAAATATGATTCCTCACCCTTAAATTTTAAGTCCTGGGGGATACCTCCTATAGAAGCAAACTGAAATATTCTACAATTTTCGCCTATTTCTGTAAAACTTTCAATAACTACATGGGATTCAATAATGGTATTATTTTTTATTTTAACATTTCCTTTGATAATTGAATAGGGGCCAATACTTACACCCTTTCCAATCTCTGCATCTGGATGGATAATGGCTGTCTTGTGAATCATAGTCATTCCTTCCCAAACGTGGCAAGAAATTCAGCCTCAGCAACCAAATTCCCATCAACATAACCTTCTCCCCTCATACCCCAGAGAGTATTTCTATGCTTTGTTACCTCTAAACATAGCTTCAATTGGTCTCCGGGAAAGACAGGCTTTCTGAATCTAACCTTATCTATACTTATAAGGTATAGAAGTTTACCTTCTGTCTTTACAGGTTCTGATTTATAGGCTAATACACCACCAACTTGAGCCATTGCCTCAAGCAAAAGAACACCAGGAAGAATTGGTTTGCCAGGAAAGTGACCATAAAAAAATGGTTCATTAATTGTTATATTTTTTATACCAACTATCCTTTTACCTATCTCTATATCTATAATCTTGTCCACCAAAAGAAAGGGATAGCGATGAGGTAATATATTCTGAATCTCTGTCACATCTATCATGATTTACCTCCCGATTTTAATCTCTTTTCTAAACTTTCCACCCTCTTTCTCAGATTAGAAAGCTGCCTAAACTCAACTATTGCTTTTCTCCACTCTTTAATAGGAATTGCTGGATAACCAGCCATTACTTCACCATCCTTAACATCCTTTGAAATCCCTGACTGAGCTGCTACTGTGACATTATTACCTATCTTTATGTGGCCCACTACACCAACCTGGCCAGCAAGGGTAACATTCTCCCCTATCTCTGTACTACCAGAAATACCAACCTGAGCAACTATAATAGAATTATTTCCTATTTTTACATTATGTGCAATCTGAACTAAATTATCTATCTTAGTCCCATCCCCTATAAGAGTCTTTCCAATAGCTCCTCTATCTATAGATACATTAGAACCTATCTCTACATCATCCCCTATCTCTACTATACCTATCTGAGGAATCTTAACGCTTTTATCCCTATCCCTTGCATATCCGAATCCATCACTACCTATTACTGTCCCACTATGTATTATAACCCTGTTACCTACTATACAATTATTATAAATAGACACATTTGAATATATTATAGAATCATTACCAATTTTGACATTCTCTCCTATATAAACAAAGGGGTATAAAACAACTCTTTCACCAATAACAGCACTATCCCCTATATACACAAAGGGATAAATTGTTGCCTGAACACCTATAGTCGCAGAGTCTGAGATAAATGCTTTAGAATCAATTCCTTTATATATTAAAGGTTTAGAATAAAATATATTAGCAACTTTAGCATATGCAAGATATGGATTATCTACTCTTATTAAAGGCTTTCTACGATACTCTATATTTTTAGATACTATTATTGCAGATGCAGATGTTTTATCTAAATATCTAAGATACTTTGGATTTGATATAAATGTTATCTCTCCTTCCTTTGCATCTTCGATGTTTGAAACTCCATAGACCGATATATTCTCATCTCCTAAGACTTCTCCACCTATAATATCTGCTATCTCTTTTAAACTCTTCCTCATTTTTTAGTAAATTTAGTATTATATATTCTAATAATTTCATTAGTTATATCTATATCTCTATCACCATATAATATACTACTCTCAGATTTTTCCAATATTAATGAATATCCTTTATCCTTCCCGTACTGAATTATTACTTTCTGAAGCTCTTTTATTATCTTCTTTGTAAGTTCAGCATCCTTGGCTTGAAGCTCTTCTTGGGAATCTTTATATAATCTCTGAAAATCTTTCAGACGCCTCTTATATTCTCTCTCCTTCTCTTCCTTTGCCTGATCACTTAAAAGCATACCCTGCTTCTCTAATTCATTTTGTAATCTTTTAATTTCTCCCTGCATTCTTGCAAGTTTCTTTTGTAATTTATTTACTTTTTCTTGAAACTCCTTTTTTGCTTTTTTGCCAGCCTCTGACTCATTTAGCGCTCTTTGGAGATCTACAAACCCTATCTTTAAAGATGCTCCAAACCCAAGATGAGGGGAAAGGATAATAAATAGAATAAATAAAGAAATAATAGGACTCCTTTTCATAGTAAAAACTCCTTTCTAATAGAATGAACCAATTGAAAATTGAAAATCACTTGATTTCTCTCCTGGTTCTTTATCTAATGCATAGCCCCATTCAAATCTAAGGGGACCCATAGGGGAAAGCCAGCGAATCCCTGCTCCAACCCCCTTCTTTAAATCTCCAATATCAATGTTTTCTCCATTATTAAACGCGTTGCCCATATCAAAGAAGAAAAGACCTTTTAAACCAGCCTCTTTAACCAGAGGAAATATATATTCTATATTAAGTATTATCTCTTTATTACCACCTATCTCATCCCCTGTTTCCGGATCCTTTGGGCCTAATGACCTTGCCTTATATCCCCTAACAGAATTTAATCCACCAGGGAAAAACTTTTCAAATATTGGAAGCTCATCCCCACCATAACTTTTAGCATAACCAAATGTTCCATTAAGCATTAAAACTGAACTCTTAAATGCAGGGAAAAACCATCTCGAACCTGCTATAAGTGTCACAAAATCATTGTCTCCAGAAAATGGACCTCCCGCTATTTCTAAAGAGAAACTATTTAAAGATCCTTTTGATGGATCAAACCTATCATTTCTTGTATCTCTTGAAATATTGCCGGTTATACTACTTGTAGTTGAACTCCCTATCTGTTCTCTTATATATCTTGATGCAAAGAAGCTTACATCCTTCACTTCAACATCCTCAAATCTATATTCAAGATCCCATCTTGTAAATTCACCTAAGGGATACCCAAATCTCAAATTTCCTCCGGTAGCCTTCCTCGTAAAATCTGTATACTCCCTCTCATCATTATATATATCAAATCCAAAGAGCCATTCTGTATCCATAAGTCTTGGTTCAGTAAATCCAAGACTATAGCGATTACGTCTCCCACCTATTTCTGCTGTTAGATTGAGTTTTTGGCCTCTTCCAAACAGGTTGCCTTGGCTTATTTGAAAGGTAGCTACTAATTGATCTACAGAACTATATCCACCGCCTATACTAAATGCCCCTGTCTGCCTCTCCTTTACATTTATATTTACATCCAGTTTATTGATACCCTTTCTCTTTGTTGTAAGATTAACTTCACTAAAGAACCCAAGATAGTTAACCTTCTCCTTACTCCTCTTTAAAGCTGAGCCATTATAGATATCTCCCTCTTTAATCTTGAGCTCTCTTCTTATAACTTTATCTCTTGTTCTTGTATTACCTGTTATATTTATCTTATCTATATAAACCACATCTCCCTTTTCAATATTAAAGGTCAGGTTAACAAGTCTTTTATCCGGATCTATAGATGAAAGGGGAGTAATATTTACAAATGCATACCCTCTATCACTATATTTTTCTGTAAGGGTAAGTATATCCTTCGCTATGGCTTCTCTATTAAATATATCATTAGGCTTTATCTTTATAACTTGCCTCATCTCATTTAATATTGATTCATTATCACCCTTAAAATCTATTCTACCTATTCTAAATTGATGCCCTTCTTTTATTCTATAAGTTATATATATCCCTTTCTTCTTAATATTTACTTCGGGCTTATCTACCTCAACCTGTATATATCCTTTATTATAATATAATGCCTTTATCCTTTCCACATCCTCATCAAGAAGATCTCTCTTTAATACCCCGGTGCCAGTAAGCCAGGATAAAAGCCCTCTCTTTTTTGTTCTGATAAACTTTTTCAATTCTTTATCTTTAATAGCCTTATTCCCCACAAAACTTATTCCCTTTATAAATATCTTTTTATTCTCTTTTATTTTAAATATCAATCTTACCTGGTTATTCTTAAGTTCGTCGAGCTTGTAATCTATTTGGGCATAATAATATCCTTCATCTCCATAGAGTTTACGGATCTTATTTATACTCTCCTTAACAAGAGATATATTAAAGATAGAATGAGGCTTAATCTCTATAGCCTCCTTTATCTTATCTTCTTTAAACTCCTTATTCCCGATAATTCTTATCTCTTTTATAATAGGTTTTTCATACACAATAAATGTTATTTCCTTACCATCTGGCGTATCTTTAACATCAACCTGAATATCCTTAAAATATCCCATCCTATATATAGATTTTATATCCTCTCTTACAATATCATATGAGAATATCCCTCCTTTTTTGCTCCTAATTTTAGAAAGTATTGATTCTTTCTCTATCCTATGGTTACCTTTAACATATACATTTTTTATTGTCTCTTTTGGAGGAATTATCTTCTTAGCCTCTTTGGATATAATACCACCTATCTTCCCCATCAATTCCTCTGCTTTAGAATATATATTTAATATATTGCTCCCTTCGGTAAATAGCTTCTTTGAAGCCTCCTTACTATGGACATTCATTACTTCAAAATCAATACTAAATCGATCCTTTATAATTGTAATATTACCTCTTATAACTATATCTGCATTCAACTCCTTCCCAATTTCTCTGAGTTCTTTATCCCCTATCTTAGGATATTTAGAAAGAGCTACTTTTATCTTGGAATCTTCAATTATAGCAAATCCACCCTTCTCTATAGATTTAATCATCATTTCATTAATATCACTTCTTAGGTCCTTAATTTCCTTTTTAAAGTATATATTGATAGGTATTATTCCAACCTTTAATCGTTCTATTGAGTAAGATTTAGAAATAAGCATATTAAAAATAATAATTAAATATATCAAAGATTTCCTCTTCATATTTCCCTCTCCCTATATATTATTCCATTCTTAAGATAAGCTTTATTACCAATCCTGTCAGCAAAATCTATATTATGGGTAACAACTATCAATGTGATACCCTTTTCAATGCTTAACCTTATCAAAAGCTCCTGTATACTTGCTCCTGATTGTTGATCAAGATTACCGGTAGGTTCATCTGCAAGAAGAATATCAGGATTATGTATAATTGCTCTACCAATGGCAACCCTCTGTTGCTCACCCCCCGAAAGTTCTCCAGGCTTATGTTTCATTCTATCCTTAAGCCCTAATTCAACAAGTATTCTTTCGCCAATCTCAAAGGCGTCTCTTTTCTTAACACCTCTTATAATAATAGGCATAACTACATTCTCCAAGGCACTAAATTCTGAGAGAAGATAGTGAAATTGGAATATAAATCCTATTCTATTATTTCTGAAATTCGCGAGGAAGTTATCATCCATTAAAAATATATTTATATCCTCATAATATATATTCCCTTTTGTAGGTCTTTCAAGTGCTCCCAATATATGAAGGAATGTACTTTTCCCAACTCCGGAAGCTCCCACGATAGCAATTCTTTCCCCCCTACTAACAGAAAATTTGATCCCTTTAAGAACCTCTATCTTCTCTCTCCCTTTTATAAATGATTTATATAACTCACTAACTTTAATAAATGGTTTAAAATCTTCCAATTATTCTTAATTCATCCTTAAGCTTTATCTTTATATATTATCTCCTTTATTCTAATATGTAAATATCCTCCTAAATTCTTTAAGAATTATCCTTCATATCTCAAGACAGATGTGGGGTCCAATTTGGATGCTTTCCATGACGGGTATACTGTTGCTAAAAAACTTATCAATACCGCTGAGACCGTGACAGCTATAATATCAAAACTCTCTATCTTTACTGGCAGACGAGATATATAATACACATCAGGAGGTAATTTTACCAGACTTTGCACAAAACTTGACTTTTGTAATAATATACATATCCCATATCCTCCTATCAACCCAAGGATAGTTCCTATCAGACCTATTATAAACCCATCTATTATAAATATTTTCATTATACTGATTGATTTAGCACCCATTGACTTTAATATAGCTATATCTCTATTCTTCTCTGTAACAACCATAATCAGAGTACTTATTATATTGAATGCTGCTACCACAATAATTAGAATAAGTATTACAAACATAACAAGCTTTTCTAACTTTAGAGCAGAGAATAAATTCTTATTAAGCTCCATCCAGTCTCTACAGTAGAATGGAAGACCAAGAAATTTCTCAATCTTATGAGATATCTCCTTCGCTTTATAAATGTCACCTACCTTCACCTCTATTCCTGTTACTAAATCTCCTATATTTAAAAATTTTTGAGCCTCATCTATATTTATATAAACAAGAGAAGAGTCATATTCGTACATTCCAGAATCAAATATTCCTACTACTTTAAAATTCTTGAATCTTGGAATCCTTCCCATAGGACTTATAGCACCAAATGGAGAAACAAGCTTAACGGTATCATTTATAACTACTCCCATCCTGTTTGCTATCTCTTTACCTATAACTATACCTGTTTTATCATAATTATTAAGATTGCTTAGGCTTCCTTCTTTAATTATATTACCAATATTTGTAACAAGTCTTGACTTGTCAGGATCAATCCCCTTTATAACTACCCCAGTAACATTAGATGGAGATGTTATCAATACCTGACTATATATAAATGGAGCCCCTGCAATAACTCCTTTAACCTTCCTTATTTTATCTATTATTCCATTATAATCTTTTATTCCGCTACCAAATTTCTGGATTACTATATGTGCATTTGTTCCTAATATTTTATCCCTAATGTCCTTTTCAAATCCATTCATAACCCCTAAAACTACAATAAGGGTCATAACCCCAATCATAACTCCAATAATAGATATTAAAGTTATAAGTGATAAAAATACTCTCTTTTTGCTCTTTAAGTACCTAAGACCTATGAAAAATTCATAGGGCATAGATCAATCCTCTTTTTTTAGCTGAGGAAATAAAATTACCTCCTTTATTGATGGTGAATCAGTAAGAAGCATAATCAATCTATCAATACCTATACCTTCTCCAGCAGTAGGAGGCATACCAAACTCTAAAGCCCTTAAATAATCCTCATCTATAACACCTATTCCCATCTCAACAGAATCTTTTTGTTTTGCCTGTTTTACAAATCTCTCTCTCTGATCAAAGGGGTCATTTAATTCTGAGAAAGCGTTAGCTATCTCCTTACCTCCGATAAACAATTCAAATCTCTCTGTGATAGATGGATTATCATCCTTCCTTCTGGCAAGAGGGGATAACTCTACAGGATAGTCTATTACAAATGTTGGCTGAATGAGCTTTGGTTCTATAAGTTTATCAAATAGCTTCCCAATAATATCCCATTTATCCTCACCTTCCACAGATATAGATTTAGCAAAGGCTCTAAGTCTGGTCTCATCATCAAATATCTCCAAATCTATTCCTTCATAATCTCTAAAAGTATTATAAAACTTTATTACTTTCCAGGGAGGAGTAATATCTATCTCCATATCTTGATAACTAAATTTATTTTCCCCTATTAAGTTATATACCACATAATTAATCATATTCTCTGTTATTTTAATAAGATCCATATAAGTGGCATAGGACATATAGAATTCAAGCATTGTGAATTCTGGATTGTGATGTATCGAAAGCCCCTCATTTCTAAAATTTCTGTTTAACTCAAAAACCCTTTCAATGCCACCAACAACCAACTTCTTTAAATATAACTCAGGTGCTATTCTCAAGTATAGATCCATATTAAGGGCATTATGATAAGTCTTAAATGGGCGTGCTTTAGCTCCACCAGGTATTGGATGCATCATAGGAGTCTCTACCTCTAAAAAATCCATATCACATAGAAACTTTCTTATCAACTGAATTATTCTACTCCTCTTATAAAATATATCCTTTACTCTTGGATTAACCATAAGATCCAGATATCTTTGTCTGTATCTCCTCTCTATATCTACTAATCCATGCCACTTTTCTGGCAAAGGTCTCAATGATTTTGATAATAATTTTAATGACAACACATTTATAGTTAGCTCGCCGGTCTTTGTTCTGAATATATTCCCAATAATACCTATGAAATCCCCGATATCAAACTTTTTGAAAATTCTGTATGATTCTTCTCCTACTATATTACTTTTTATATAAGCCTGAATTCTTCCTTTTCTATCCTGAAGCTCTATAAATGTCGACTTACCAAAATTTCTTATAGCCATTATTCTACCAGCCAAAGAAAATTTCTCTTTTATATTTTCGATCTCCTCATCTTTCAAACTACAAAATCTATTTATTATCTCCTCCGTTGTATTCTTAGCCACAAAATCATTTGGATAAGGATTTATCCCATCATTTTTCAACTCTCCTACCTTGCTTATTCTATTTTTAATTATCTCATTTAAATCCTTTATCATAATTAAATAAAGTTATATTATTTATGAGGATTAGTCAAGTATTTTATCAAAGATGTAAGCATCTCTTTTTTCGTGATAACATTATGCAGCATATCTTACCA
>CAZCTP010000022.1:0-32949 GCA_964501575.1 uncultured Thermodesulfobacteriota bacterium | reverse complement strand
AGAAGCCCAAAAATCTCTATTTCGGAATTTGGGGAAATATAAGTAGCATCACTTATTAGTATATCAGGAGAAATAGACATTTCAATAGACTCGATAACAGATAATTGAAAACTAAGAAAAAATTATTGGAAATCTACCACGGGTTTAGAATATTTTGACTATCGTAATTAGGAAGGATTTTCTACCCAGATGGAAATAACATATATCACTTTGGAAGATTTCTCAATAACTTATCTTGCTCTTTACTATATACTTCATCAGAAATACATCCTATCTCCTTCAAGGGGATACCTTGCCTGCCTGCTGCAGACAGGTGCTTGGGTATTTCCACAAGCTCAGAATATTTGCTTGACAAATAGAAGGATATAATATATCTTTTAAAAATTAGGGTTTTATTTTAATTAAAGAAAGGATGTAAAATGAGGACATATGTTGTAAAAGAGAAGGATATAAAAAGGGAATGGTACCTGGTTAATGCTGAGAACAAAATACTAGGAAGATTAGCCACTGAAATTGCAAGGATTTTAAGAGGGAAACATAAACCTTACTTTACTCCTTATTTAGATACAGGTGATTTTGTCGTAGTAATTAATGCAGAAAAGGTTGTTCTTACAGGTAAAAAATTTAATAATAAAATCTACTATAAACATAGTGGTTATCCTGGAGGATTAAAAGCTATCTCAGCAAAAGAGCTCTTGAGGAAAAAGCCCGAAGAGATTATTAAGAGAGCAATCAAAGGGATGCTTCCCAAGAATAGTCTTGGAAGGAAAATGTTCAAAAAGCTGAAGGTATATAGGGGACCCGAGCATCCCCATAAGGCTCAGCAACCTAAGGAATTTAATATCTAAGGGAGGTATATAATTGGAGGAAACTTTATATTCTGGAACTGGAAAGAGGAAAAAGGCAATCGCAAGGGTATGGATTAAGCCTGGTGTAGGAAATATATTTATTAATGATAAGTCTTTAGAAGATTATTTTGGAAGAGAGACATTAAAAACTATTGTAAAACAGCCACTTTCTATTACAAATACTATTAATCAGTATGATATTAATGTAAATGTTCAGGGGGGCGGAATCTCTGGCCAGGCGGAGGCTATAAGACATGGATTGGCAAGAGCTTTATTAAAGGTAAACGAAAATTTTAGAGATATACTTAAAAAGAGTGGTTTATTAAAACGGGATGCAAGAATTAAAGAAAGAAAGAAATATGGTCAGAGGGGAGCTCGAGCTCGCTTCCAGTATTCAAAAAGATAATTCATATGTTAAGGTTGGGATTGCTGGAGCCACCGGTTATACAGGGTTAGAGTTAATTCGTCTACTATCTAATCATCCAAGGGTTAAAATAGTCTCATTATCCTCTGAGAGATCAGAGGGTATTAATATTGAAGATTTTCACCCTCCTTTAAAAGGATATTTAGAAAACCTAAGGCTATTAAATATAGAGGATGAAGGCTTTATAAAAGAACCTGAGATCGTATTTTTAGCCCTCCCTCATGGGAAAGCCATGGATATTTTACCTACTCTCCTCAAAAATGGAAGGCGAATAATTGATCTTAGCGCTGATTTCAGGTTTGATGACTACAAAGTATATGAAGAGTGGTATAATACCACTCATAAATGCAAAGAATTTTTAAAAAATTCAGTTTACGGTCTTCCAGAAATTCATCGAAAAGATATAAAAAATAGTTCATTAATTGCAGTCCCTGGATGTTTCCCAACTTCTGTAATTATTCCGCTTGTCCCCCTAATAAAAGAAAACATCATAGATGTTCACTCTATAATAGTAGATTCAAAGAGTGGTATCTCGGGAGCGGGTAGGAAAACAGATATAACTTACCACTTCCCAGAGTGTAATGAGAATATAAAAGCATATAATGTAGCTTCCCACCGACATACCCCTGAAATAGAACAGGAATTAAGCAAAATTGCAAATATGCCTATCAAGATCTCCTTTACTCCCCATTTAATTCCGGTAAATAGAGGAATATTAAGTACCATATATTCTGTATTAACCCATAATTTAGATGATAATGATATATATTCATTATATATAAATTTTTATAGGAATGAACCCTTTGTAAGAATATTTAAAGAAGGTAAAATCCCATCTCTCAATGATGTATCCGGATCGAACTACTGTTATATAGGATTTAAGATTGATAATAGGACTCGTAGACTTATAGTAATCTCTGTAATTGATAATCTGGTTAAGGGGGCTTCCGGAAATGCTATTCAAGATATGAATATAATTATGGATTATGACGAGAGATTGGGAATTTATAACCCACCAATATTCCCTTAAAGGAGGTAAAAAATGGAAATAAAGCCAGAAGAATTTTTTGAAGTGTTCAGAAAGGAATACCCTAAAGCAGGGAAGTCTGTAGAAAGTTTATTGGAAGAGTTAGCTAAAGATTCTGTATTGGACCCCAAAACAAGAGCTTTGATAAATATAGGGATTAATACCGCAAGGATGTTTCAGCCTGGTTTAAGATATTATATACCAAAGGCTATAGAAGCAGGAGCTACAAGAGAGGAAATAATGGATACTGTTATTATATCCTTGGTTCCTGCTGGACTTGCATCTATTGTTACAGCACTTCCGGTTGTATTAGAAGAACTTGATAAAGGAGGGCTAAAATGAATTATGAAAATATAATATATGAGAAGGAAGATGGCTTTGCTATTATTACCCTGAATAGACCAAATAGAAAGAATGCATTGAATTTAAAGCTTATGGAAGAGCTTTTAAATGCTCTTGGTGAAATTGAGGAAGATGGAGAGGTAAAAACTGTTATAATTACTGGAGCTGGAGATGCCTTTGCAGCAGGTGCAGATATTGCAATGTTTGATGCCTTAACCTCTCCTATAAAAGCATGGGAACTTTCTCAAGGAAGAAATCCTGTTCATGAAATAGAGAGATCAAATAAGCCCTATATTGCAGCAGTAAATGGATTAGCTTTAGGTGGTGGTTGCGAATTAGCTTTAGCCTGTGATCTAAGAATTGCGTCTGATAAAGCAATATTTGGACAGCCCGAGGTAAATCTTGGTTTGCTCCCTGGAGCAGGGGGAACCCAGAGACTTCCACGTCTAATAGGGGTTACAAAGGCGAAGGAAATGTTATTTACCGGAGACCCTATAGATGCAAAAGAGGCATTCCGGATAGGATTGGTGAATAGAGTTGTGGATGGAAAGTCTCTAATGGATGAAGCAAAAAAGATAGCAAAAAAGATAGCGTCAAAGCCTCCTATTGCTTTAAAGGTTATAAAATCTGTTGTCAATAGGGGGCTAAATACAGACATAGAATCTGCTCTAAAATATGAGGTAGATGGGTTTGCTATACTCTTTTCAACCAGGGATAGAGAAGAAGGGATAAAAGCGTTCCTTGAAAAAAGAAGACCCCAATTTAGAGGGAAATAGAATAACATTAAAATAAGAAATACAAATTAAACTTTTTAAAGAATAGAAATATTTAATGTTGAGTCCTGATCCCTTTGGCTTTAACTAAAAAGAAAATAGAGGGGGAATATCCCCCTCTATAAAATTTATTTCTCTTATCTTTATATCTTACCTGTTGGTATGGCAATCAAGACACATCGCACTCCCGTAGTTTGTTGTCCTCAAGAAGTAAACCTGATTAGTCCCTTTATCAGGATATGAGGCTGTATCATGCACCGAATGACAGGTTGCACATTCAAATCCATTATTTGATGAACCATATAACGGATAGTCAGTGATACTTCCATCTATAAACCTTGTATTAACTGTACCCGGGAATCCATTATTATCCAAATCTGCAGACTGATTATAGTTAAAACTCACCGGGTGGTCATTTGTAAGGTCTGTCCCAAGGTTTGTCCATGAATCCAGGAAGCTTGAAATAGGTGTCGTATAAGGAGCCTTTGCAGTAGAACCAGGACCAGGATAGTTAACCAAGGAACTTGTCTGACCATTATGGCAGGTAAGGCATAAACTTGATGGAAATCTTGGCTGGGTAGTTGGGCCCATATCAAATGTATTGGAGTTGTATAAGGAATAGGTTACACTCGCCTGAGATCTATTCCATAAAGGATAGTCTCCTGTTCCCGAGTGTGGTGTATGGCAGAATGCGCATATATCACCCGAAGACCCATTCCTCAGATCATGGGGACTCCCAGATACAGTTGCCAATACATATGATACACCGAATATCAGCATAAGAACCATCATTGCTATATATATGCCATTTTTGAAAAACCTCTCAGTTTTCATAATCCTTTTCTCACCTCCTTCCTCTTTTAAACTTTTTCTTTTTAGAATTGTTACCCCTTTCACTTTATCCTCCTTTCTTAATTTCATTCTCATTAATATTTACATGCAACAATTATGCCAAAAAAGTAAGCTCGGCTTCCCTTCCGCACTTCGGATCTTCCAAGCTTCTTTCCTTCTGTTCTTCTATGCGTATTTTCCCACTTTAATTGTGTATTTTTACCCACCATCTCTTACCTGTTTGTATGGCAATCTGTACACATTGCACTTCCTGCATTTGTTGTCCTCAAGAAGTAAACCTGATTAGTCCCCTTATCAGAGTATGTAGCTGTATCATGCACCGAATGGCAGGTTGCACATTCAAACCAGTTATTTGTAGAACCATATAACGGATAGTCAGTGATACTTCCATCTATAAACCTTGTATTAACTGTACCCGGGAATCCATTATTATCTAAATCTGCAGATTGATTATAGTTAAAACTCACCGGATGGTCATTTGTAAGGTCTGTTCCAAGGTTTGTCCATTGATCAAGAATTGATTCTATCGGCATCGTATAGGGAGCCTTCGCGGTTGAGCCGGGACCAGGATAGTTAACTACTGAACTCCCCTGACCATTATGACAGGTAAGACATAGACTTGATGGAAATCTTGGCTGGGTAGTTGGTCCCATATCAAATGTATTAGAATTATATAGACTATATGTCTGAGCTGATTGAGACCTGTTCCATAAAGGATACTCTCCTGTCCCAGAATGAGGAGTATGGCAGAATATACATATCTCTCCAGGAACACCAGCCCTGAAGTCATGGGGGGTCCCTGATACCGAAGCCCATACATAGGATGTAATAAATATTATCCCTATTATAACAGGTATCGATTTTTTCATATTCATAATCTTCCTCCTTTCCTCCCTATAGTTACAAGCAAAAAGTATGCCAAAAATGTAAGAGGTAAAACGTGAAAGGTGAAACGTAAAATGTAAGGTTTCTCACCTCTTACCCCTACCGTCTCACGTTCCCATACTGTGCAATTTCTCATATATGTGTGTATTTTCACCTATTACTTCCCGCTCTTTTCTGGTAGATATTTAAATACTTCAACTCTGTTATTAAATTCATCAGTTACATATATCCTATCTTTCCTATCTATAAATATCCCATTTGGACTGAAGAATTCGCCAGGACCAGCTCCTCCACTCCCTACCCATAATAGCAACCTTCCTTTTTGATCAAATATCTGAAAGTTATTAAACGCCTTATCAACAACATATATATGTCCTTCACTATCCACAGCAACCCCACGAGGTTGTGCAAAATACCCGGATGCATCACCAGGCCTACCAAATTTTTTAATAAATTTACCATCCTTATCAAATATCTGAATTCTAAAGTTAAAAGAATCAGAAACATAGAGATTTCCATCCCTATCAAGGGCTATATTGGTTGGAAAGTTAAACTTTCCAATCTCTCCACCCCTTTCTCCTATTGTAGCTATAAATTTATTGGTATTCAGATTATATATCCTTATATTATGCCTCTTTGTATCAGATATATATAATCTCCCAAGCTCAGGATTAACAGCAAGCCCTGATGGCCTACCAAATTCTCCCTTCTGTCCTATTATTAATTTTAGTCTACCATCCATATCATATCCAAAGACAGTCCTTAATTTACTATCAGCAACAAATATTATACCTCTTTTATCATCTATTGCGATCCCAGTTGGTGCAGCAAGCTTTCCCTGCCCCGAGATTCCGTATAGTTTCATTTTTCTATTTACCTTATCAAATACAAACAGTATTCCTAATTCCACATCTGTAACGTATATATTACCATTCTTATCCGCTGCAACACATACTGGCCTCTTCATCCTCTCAACAGGTTCCTTACCTATAAGAAATTCAAGAATAGGACTCCCCCTACCAAAGTCATCCTTCCCTGACCATTTCTCAAGATACTTTATCCTTGGCCTGGCTGGAGGAGAAGGCCAGTATAATTCGGGAGGTGGTTGCTGAGGAGGTTTAGCACATGAAAATAATATGGAGAATATCAGAAATATCAAAAGTACCCAGCAGAATCTTTCCACTCTATGATCTCTGGAATATGACTCCTGATCTCTGATTTCTGTCTTCATCTCCTCCTCCTGTAAAGAATATTTCCAAAGGGCCTTCTTATGGTTACAAGTCCTCTTCTCTCTCTAAATACTCTAATATCCTGTTCTTCCTCTGAATAATCAAATTCCAGTGATAGATATATATTCCTTAAGCGATAGGATAGATCACTTTCTATCCTCCATAGATATTCATTAGGGGTTATCGGATAATTTACCTCTTCCCTCCTTGCAAGTAGACTAAAGACCGAAAATCTTGTTAGGATAGTTGAAAGCTTTGCTTCAATTAATAATGACTTTGCACTGTTTTCAGCCTCCTGAGGACCCAGGGGGAGTCTTATAGTCCTTGTAAATCTATATTTACTCCCAGATGATTTGTAATTCCGGTATGTGGATGATAGACTCAGATTCCCCCCATACCATAGCCTTCTATTTAAAGTTAACCCTATTGTTTTACTCTCTGACTTCCCCCGATCACCTCCTATCTCTTTATACCATTCCTTTATATTCTCATACTCATAATAGGTATTTATAAATGTGTTCCTGAAATATCCGCTATTAATTTCTATCCTATATCTTGTCTCATCACGGTCATTCTCAAGGGAAGAACTATTATTAAGCCTTAAGAGATCGAGGGTTGTCATGGTATTGAAATATCTAAGTCCAACGGTTTCAAGCCTTAAATTTGCAGAATGTCCTACCTTATTCCCATTATCCCCCGGGTCTATCTCTTTATGAGCAAGATTTATACCGTATCCTCCTCCAAAGGATAACCATCTCTTTAACAATTTATTATAATCAAGCCCCCAATTTATCCCCTTCTCATCCTCATCATAGGAAGTCCCTCTTTCTATAAATGAAGCAGAGTTGTCCTTAAGAAGATAATATATATCCCCTCTAAACCTTAAGTTATTACTATATATATAATTTGCACCTGCCCTTGCAGAATGAGTGGTTGAGTCTGAAGAAGCTCCCAAATCGTTATCATTGGTTGTTCTTGAAAAGGAATATGATAGCACTGTATTTAGATTCTGCTTTGGCCTGCTACCAAGTGATAAGTCCAGAAGATAGCTATCTTCATCAGAGCTTGTAAACCTATTAAAGGATGGTTCCTCTCTCGATTCCATTGAAAACTCTGCATTTATTCTGAATTCAGACTCAAAGGGCAACTTTGAGGTAGAACTATTGAAACTGAAGGTATGCCTATCACTTGAAGAACCATCTATTTTATCCTTATTCTTAATAAATGTATATCCTCCAAAGAGATTAGTATCTTTTATCTTATGGCTTAATCTCAATTTACCATTATCCTTCCTATCCTCTCTTCTTCCAAGGGGATTATCATCCTCTGTATCACTCTGAGTAAATGAGAGCTCAATCTTTGGAAGATCTTTCAATATTATATTCGATAGAAATCCCCGGTAATCTGTGGTTAGTCTATAGCTTGGATTGAAGCTTGTTTTAACATCTGATCTATTCCTTCCCATAAAGAGATTTAAATTTACAGGTCTCTCTGGTAATAGAAGGGTTGATAGATCAAAACTAATGTTTTTTGTATCCATACTTGAATTATCAGAACCTGAACTAAAATCGTAATCAGTATCCGCATAGTCTACTCCACCTGAATAGGTTGCAAGCTTCGGATGATATATATATCCTCCTAAATTCAGATCCAACTCCTTTTCGAATCTATCTCTCTTTTGTTCTTTACCATTACTCTTATTCTTGTAACTCTCATAGGAGAGTCCTATAGACCCTCTTAATGAGTGAAAATTTTGAGCCCATAATATCCTTCTGAATAAGAATAACAGGCAAAAAAAAACTATTATTGGAATTCTACTCTTAAATATCATTTATCCTTATGACATCCCTGACATAACTTAAATCTCACCTTAGCCCCAAAATTCCATAGTCTTGGAGTATCTGTTCCATGAGGATTATGACAGCTCACACAACTTATATTCCTATCTGGATGTGAAGGATCTTTCACACCTTCCAATGGATGAATGCTTCTTCTACTCATTACACCACTTATTACATGCACACTGAACTCTTCCTTGTCATGACAATTAAAGCATAGATCATTCATTTTGTCTTTTAATTGGTATGCAAAATCTGTGCCATGAGGATCATGACAATTTTTACAG
The DNA here is from genome assembly GCA_964501575.1 of uncultured Thermodesulfobacteriota bacterium. Taxonomy (GTDB): domain Bacteria; phylum Desulfobacterota; class CAZCTP01; order CAZCTP01; family CAZCTP01; genus CAZCTP01. Next base: position 24,444 of record CAZCTP010000022.1, on the reverse strand, counting down.
TCATCCGCAGCAGGTGGATGGACTGTCTCTTTCTCTAATGCCTCCTCTTTATCAGAATGGCAACCGAGACAGAGTTCGTTACCCTCAGCAACAAGCAAAGACTCCTGTTTTGATGAATGTGGATTATGACAGGATAGGCATTCACCCTCTGCAACCGGAACATGGGTAAACTTCTTTTTATCCTTCCTTTCATGGCATGAATAGCAAAGACCTGGAGGATTTTCTACCAAAAGTTTCTCATTTTTTGATGAATGCGGATTATGACAGGAAGTACATTCTCCAGCCTCTACCGGGGGATGTTTATGCTCTTCCTTTATCTTACTCTCATGACATTCATAGCAAAGGTCAGGGAGGTCTTCAGTAAGCTTAAATCCCTCTACCCCTTTTAATGGATGTTTATTTATCGATTCGTGACAGGTATCACATTCTTCTACCGGAGGATGCAGATTTTCTCCCTTTTTTATCTGGGGATGGCACTTAATACAATCGGCTGCAAGTAAAGGAGTATAGATTAATAAAGATATAAAAACAGATATAGTAATTATACCTAAATATTTTTTGTATACTGTATACATTATTATTTTTTATATACTTTAATAATATAAAAAGTCAAGAAATTTTATTAAACCCTATTCCGCATATATCTCTAAAGAGATCAATAGTATGTTTATCCATTGTAAAATATATAATCTGCCACCCCTCTTCTACAAGCCCCTTCATAGAAAAAATAAGGTTTTTTCTCCTCTTATAATCAGAGCTTAAAAATGCATCATCCAATATCAAAAAGGCGGGGGAGCCTAATATTCTCTTCAGGAATGGTATCCTAAAAGCAAGAAAAAGCTGATCCTGGGTTCCAGAACTTAACAGAGGAGCAGAGAATTCCTTCCCTTCAAAATCTACTCCATATATTTCGTATCCCCTGGAATTCCTCTTAACCCTGACCTCTTTATATCTTCCCCCTGTAAAATTATTAAAATATTGACTAATGCTTTTCTTATCTCCAGTTAGTAGGCTTCTTATAACAAAATCCATATCCTTAGAAATAGAATCAATGACCTCTATAGCAAGTCTTCCACCCTTCTCCTTTAATTCAAGCTCCTTCAATTCTTCTTTTAATTCCTCTTCTTTTTCATAAGCCTCTTTTAAAGAAGAAAATCCTAAAATTTTTAGCTTTATATCTTTTATCTCTCTTATCTCACTCTCTATATCTTCCTTCTCTGCTTTTTTATTCTCTATCTCTCTCTCTACCCTTTTTAACTTCACAGGATCAGGTTTTTTATCAGGCTTCTGAAGGGAGAGTTTGTTTATAGAATCCTCCCATAAGACAGGATCATATTTACCGAACATATTTATCAGACTCTCCTCTGCATCTTTCCCTTCTTTTTCTATTAGCTCCTTCTCTTTAAGCTTTTCTATCAGGTCTCTTTCTTCAGAAAGACCTGTTAAGGATCTAAGCTCTTCTATATCCCTATTAAAAATCTTTATTTTTCTTTCAATTTCTTCCTTCTCACTTTTAAGCACTTCCAACTCCCTCATTTTATTCTCTATATCCATCCTCATATCATCCTTATACCTGATTTTTTCTTCAATGCCTATTCTTTTCCTGTTAATAATAGTGGGAAAAGAAGATATATCTCCTATATCAACCCTCATGGATAAAAGGATTTTTTTAATCTCTTCTTCCTCTTTTTCTAAACTATTCATCCTATTCTTTATAAACCCAGATAATAAAATTAATCCTCCCCCTAAAAGGAAGATAAATATACCGTAGGTACCGTATTTAAGTATATAGAAGATTATTCCAGATATACCCATTATTATACCAAACCCGAATATAGGGAGTATATAGGGATACATCCTCCCAACCCATCTTTTCTTTTTGCGTAACCCTTCCACTCTTCTGAAAATATCTTTATCTTCGAGTTCTTTAAGCAACGCCTTTTCTTCCTCGATCAATTTATTCTCTTTTTCAACATCCTCCTTTAATTTACCAATATTCTTTTCCCTTTCATCCAATCTACCAGAAATTCCCCTTTCTTCTTTTCTAAGCTCTGATAGTTTTGTTACCTTATCTTCCCATTTTTCAAGATATTCATGTTTATATCTCTCATAATCCTTAAGTCTATTTGAAGAAGCTCTCCATCTATTAAAAGTTTTTAGAGCTCTTTCATATATTTCATATTCTTCTGCTCTCTTTAAACCACCATATTCAGCCTTTAATTCATTAATTCTGGTATTTATATCTTTTAATCTTCTTTCTTTATTCCTTATATTCTCCATCTCTATTTTCAATACTTCAATCTCCTTTATAATTCTCTCAATTTCTTCCTTTTTTCTCTTTAATTCTATCTTATTTTTAAGATCAGGGGTAAGCTTTGCCCTCTCTAATATCCTCTTTCTTACATTTAATAGATCAGGATTATCTACTAAAAAGCTTTTTATCCTATCCCACCATCCTTTCTTATCCTTATCTGAAAATAGGGCAAGATCTCCCCCTCTAACAATCATAAATCTCAAAATATTTGGTTCTTTCTTTAATACCGGAAGCATTTCATATATATTTTTTCTTTTTTTCTCCTCTGAAAGTTCTATAATTCTGCCATTAATATCCAATGTCATTGATATATAGCCATTAAATCTCCTCTCTTCCCTATTAAATGGAGAAGATGTGGAAAGATTAAGAAGTCTTATAATTCCATCCACAATGGCTGTCTTCCCTGATTCATTGTCACCATAGAATACTTCTATATTATTTATCTCTTTATCAAAGGTTCTTATCGGACCAAAGTTAGAAATATTTATCCTCTTTATCCTTATCATCCTTTAAATCCTTCAAGGAATAACCTCAATGCCTCTTTATAAATCTCATCTTTTTTTGCTCTCTTTTCATTTAACTTCCTAATAAATGTGTTCACAAAACTGTTTTTGGAGATATCTCCGTAAAAGGCTGTGTTATTCTCAACTTTGATCTCAAAAAATCTATTCTTATAAAGATCGATCACTCTATTTATCCTATAGACAAACTCTTTCTCTCCCATCTCAACAAATCCATCTATCTGAATAACTACCCCTTTTCTTTTATCTTCATAAGTTTCTGAGAGATATTTATCCATATCATTTATAAGTTTATCTTCTTCACCTAAAAAGGAGTAAAAACTTCTTCTTTCCCAGAACAGGCCAATATCAACCGGAATAGGCTTAAAATTCTTTACTCCCTCTCCTGGAATTATATCTACTAAAGCAACCTTTCTCTCTCCGATATCCTTAATACTTGTGGCATTTGGAGAACCGGGGTAGACTATATACCTATTATTAATTGGATGAAAATCAAATCTACTATGATTATGTCCCAAGGCTATATAACATGCTTTATCCTCTATTTCGGAGAGGGTAAAACCCATCTCTTCTACTTCTCTATCTATATATAATTCCTTTATCCATGGAGCTAAGAGAGAACCATGGATAACTAATATAGTATTCAATGGACAGGTTCTGATATCTGATAATATATTTGATATAATTCCCTCCTGATGGGGAATTCCAATTATATTTATTCCATTTATATTAATAGAAGTATAAGGAGTTTCAGAAAGAATAATTGTATTATCTCCATAAAAGGTTTGATCATTGTAAGCCTCTCTATCATGATTTCCTGGAAGAATGATAAATTTAATCCTTTTATTCTTCTCAAATATTTCCCTTACCTTAGACCTTAAGTCCTGAGCGGTATGCCCTTTATGAAAAAGATCACCAGAGATTATCACAATATCACAATTCTCATATTCAGCCTTTTCTTCTATCCAATCAAGAATTTCAAATCCTTTATTGTCTCCCTTTTTAATATGTATATCTGCTGTATGAATAAACTTCATTAAAAATATAGTATGAAAGTAAAAAATATATGTCAATATTATAATATATATATTTCTTATAAAGATTTAGATTTATAAAATTTACTAAGGGGGTTGTAATCTATTATTATATTGTTATAATTTCTAAATGTATAATAGAAAGGAGATTTTTATAAGAAGACTATTACTATCATTATCATTTATCATTTTTACCATAACTTTTTTAAATGATATATGGGATCCCGATTTCTTCTGGCACTTAAAGACAGGAGAATATATATTCAATAATAAATCTATACCTGATAAAGATATATTTTCTATTAATCCAACTCAAGGCTCATTAAGAGAGAGATTTATTTTAAGTCAATATTGGCTTTCTCAAGTTATATTCTACACTATATATCCATATTCAGGTTTTAAAGGTATAGTGGTATTTAGAGCTTTAATATTAACCCTGACCCTCCTTATAATATTTCTGATAATGAGGAGAGAGAAGGTTCCATTATATATATCCATACCCTTAATATTCCTTTCATATCTTATTATGAGGGAGTTTACTGGAGAGAGACCGCAGTTATTCTCCTTTATATTTAGTGGAATATTAATATATATACTTGAGTGCCATTTCTGTAGCCCGAAAAAATCTCATAGATGGAGTTATCTTATTTTACTCCCGGGTATAATGCTTATATGGTCAAATACCCATGGGGGATTTATTCTTGGAGATATAATAATCGGGATATATGTATTATCCCAGATTGTAGATTATTTTATAAAAAGAGAAATAGCTCTCTTTTTTATTATAATCGGATTAATTTCAATATTAGCTTCCTTTATAAATCCTAATGGATACCGGGTAATAGATATTATTTTTGAGCTTGAAAAAGGGTATCAAGTAATGGATATAATAGAGTATATACCTACTTTAAAGTTCTTCAGGGTATCTTCTCCATCATTTTATGGATATGCTATTCCACTTTTAATATCGATTCCCATATTATTTAAAAAATTCGATATTAAAGATACATTAATTATTCTCTTCCTGGGAGTTATCTCTATAATGCATGTAAGATATACTATATTCTTTTCAATAATTGTAACACCTATATTGGGAAGAAGGATCAATGATGTTTTCAAACCCAGAGAGCTTAAGATAGCTGATATTTCAATAATTATATTAGCTATTTTCTTTAGTGGATATTTTCTATATGGCAAAAAGATTAATATGGATATATTAAGGGAAATGTATCCGACTAAATCTGTTGAATTTATCAAAAAAAATAATATAAAAGGTAATATATTCAGCCCACTTGAATGGGGTGGGTTTATAATATGGTCTCTATATCCAGAGAACAGAGTATTTATAGATGGAAGAATAATAGATGAAATGAGATACTCCGATTATCAACTTGTTATGGAAGGAAGTACATTCTCCCAAGGGAATATTCCAGAATGGAAAAGTATATTAGATAGATATAGAGTTAACATAATATTAACATATTCATGTAATAGGTTCTCTGGAATAGTCTTACCACTGATAAAAAATCTTATGAATGATAAAGATTGGGGACTTATATATACAGATGAAAATTCTCTAATTTTCTTAAAAGGAGTAAACAGTATCCCAAAGTCAAAGATATATGATGAGATAATAAGTGAATGCAATATATACTTAAAGATATTTTCATTAAATCCAAATTTTTATATAACAATGGGGAATGCATATATTAAAAAAGGAATGAATAGAGAAGGGTGGAATGCATATAGAAAGGCACTTAAACTTAAGTAGTATATTCAAAAAGATGTCATTGATTATATTCTTTATTACATCTTTTTCAATCCTTACCGGGAGGATATGGGATCCCGACTTCTTCTGGCATCTTAAAACAGGAGAATATATGTATAATAATGGATCACTTTTAAAAAGTGATCCATTTTCCTTTACTACTATAGAAAAAGATCCATTAAATCCAGGGTCCCAAAGACAGAAGTTTATATTAACTCAATATTGGCTCGCACAGTTAATATTTTACATAATATATAAATACTTCGGATTCAAGGGGATAATATTATTAAGAGCATCGATATTAACCCTAACAATTTTCATTCTTTATAAAATGCTTAAGAAGGAGAGAGTCAATTTTTATATATCTTTGACCATTCTATTTTTTTCTCTTCTTTTATTCAAAGAGTTTACCGGAGAAAGACCTCAGCTATTCTCCTTTCTATTCACTGCTATATTGATATATATAATAGAGGATTATCGCCTATTCATCCATCCAGATATTGAAGAAAAGTCTTATAAATGGTGGAATAATATTCTTTCACTCCCTATTATAATGTTAATATGGGCAAATATGCACGGAGGATTTCTACTCGGTGATGTTATAATATCACTTTATATATTCTCTGAAACTATGAAATATATATTTAAGAAAGGCCTTTATCTTCCTGAAAAGCCTTTCAAAATATTCATTATTATGGGATTTATATCTATTGCCTTTTCTTTAATAAACCCGAATGTTTATAAAGTTATACCTGTTATGATTGAGCTTGAAAGTAGTGTATATATTAAGGAGATAATAGAATATTTCTCGCCAATATATATCTATAAAAAGTTTGGTTTTATATATTATGGCTATCTCTATCTCTTAATAGTAACAATACCTGTTATATTGATAAACATAAAGAGGATTGATCTAACAGATCTAATTCTTATCTCTTTTGTCACCTTTATTTCACTTAAAGGATCAAGGTATATGATATTCTTTGGGATTGTTGCTATTCCGATTGTCGGCAGGTATATACATAAAAATATTAATAGAATCCTAAAGAATGTAAGGCTAAAAATACCAAATATTATAGGATATAGTTTAAATATTTTGATATCGTTATTTCTAATCACTACAATAGTATATGGAATAAGACAAGGGAAAATCTTCCAATATAGGATAAGGGATGGGTTCTTCCCGGAGGGTGCTGTTAATTTTATTGAGAAGAATAAAATTAACGGAAATATATTTAACAGTTTTGTATGGGGAGGATATTTAATATGGAAGTTATATCCTAACAATAAAGTATTTATGGATGGCAGACACCTTGTAGAAGAGATATATTGGGAACATAAAAAGGTTGAGCTTGCAAGCTCTATACCTATTGCAGGTTTCCCTGAATGGAAGAGTATACTCAAGGCATATAATATAAGAATAATCCTCACATCATCGATTGATAAGTTTTCAGGTAAAATGTTCCCTTTTATTAAGACCCTCGTTAATGACCACGAGTTTAAACTTGTATATTTTGATGACTATTCATTATTATATATAAGAAACGATAAAGAAAATAAGGATATAATAGAGAAATTTGGTATGCCAAATGAATGGGCATACAATGTAGTAATCACAGAATGCGCGAAAGGAATAAAATCTATCCCAAATAACATAAATTTCTATATTACAATGGGAGATGCCTTTGCTATAAAGATGGACTTTCAGGATGCAAAGGATATATATATGAAAGGATTGAAGATAGATCCAGAGAATAAAATAATAGCTAATAGGCTTAAGATGCTGAAGTCTCATGGATATTAAGTCATTCATTCCAAAACTTCTCTTATTAATTATTGTTTTTTTTCTATTTCAAAAGAAGATAGATGATCCAGACCTATTCTGGCATATAAAGACTGGAGAATATATAATTAATAATGGATTATTAAAAAGTGATCCATTTAATTTTACATCATCCACTATCTCTAAAGAAAGAGAAAAATTTATATTAAATCAATATTGGCTGGCTCAAATCATATTATACTTGATCTATAAGTTTGCAGGATTTAATGGAATAATACTCTTAAGATCCTTTATTTTCAGTATAATAATATTAGTAATAATTTTGAAGTTAGAAAAGGATAGAATCAATCCTTATATTTCTTATCCTCTTATTCTACCATTAATATTTATAGGTCTTCATTTTAGGGGAGATAGACCCCAAATATTCTCATTTTTATTTACTGCCATATTGTTATATCTATTGGAAGATTGTGAACGAGAGAGTAAGACCATTAAAAAATTCCTACTCCCTTTGCTTATGTTTATCTGGTCAAATATGCACGGAGGGTTCATACTGGGAGATTTAATGATAATGTTATATACACTTACAAGATGGAAAAAGGAGAATCTTATTATGGCTTTTATATCAATAATGGCATCATTTATAAACCCTAATATTTATAAGGTAATACCTATTTTAATAGATCTTCAAAGTGGAATATTTGTTAAAGTAATAGCTGAATATATATCTCCAATTAAGATAATTAGTTATATACCATCCTATTTTATACTTCTTTTTGTTTCACTCCTATTCATAATTATAAATATAAACAAGATTAATAGGTTTCATCTTATCCTTTTGATATCATTCTCAATAATATCCCTATATTCTCTAAGGTATACAATCTTCTTTGGATTAATAGCAACTCCAATAATAGGTAAATATATAAATATGAATTTGGGAGCAAAACTGAGAAGAAAAACTATGATAGACTTAAGCATATTAATAATTCTTTCTGTATTTTTAATCATAAGTCTCACCTCATATGAAAGGGGTATAAGAGAGGATCTGTTCCCAATAGGTGCAGCAAACTTTATAAAGAAAAACAGGATAAATGGAAACATATTCACCCCGGATGACTGGGGAGGATATTTAACATTTAAGTTATATCCACAAAATAGACTATTCTTTGACACAAGAGGGCTTAATGAAGAGATATTTATTCAATATAATAAGATAATAGGAGGGAGTAATCTTAAGTTTATGGGAATACCTGAGTGGAAAGCTCTCTTGTTAGCATATGATGTTAATATAATAGTAACTTACGCAATTGACCGCTATAGAAAGATAATATTCCCTTTAATTAATAATCTTATAGGCGATAACGACTGGAAGCTTATTTATATGGATTTTAATTCCTTTATATTTATAAGAAGAGATAAGTATAATATTTCGGTAAATATTCCAAAGGATAGGATATATGATGAGATAATATTAGAAGCATTGCAGGGATTGAAGAACTTTCCAGATGAATCTCGGTATTATGTAATAATTGGGGATGCGTATACAAAAAAGGGAATGTATGAAAACGCTCTAAATGCCTATAATAAAGCTTTAAGATAATGACTGGTATAAAATATAGGATATTTGGAAGAAGAGGGCATATCCACAAGGAATTGCTGAAAATATCATTTTGAACTAGAAAATGGGATAACTATTTTTAAACTCTAAGGCAATTTTTAGAAATCGTTTATAGAGATAGCGACAATATCCCTAAGACAGAAAAAGGAACAATAATATTATCTAAATGGGGTGGAGAAAGAGCCTCTATTAGGGTTGCAAAAAAGGCAGCAATAATGGCCGGGATAATATTATTATTACCAAAATAGATTAATGGAATAATGGCCGAAGGTATTGATAATATTAACATGGATAGAGAACCTTCTACGCTTTTTATCTTTGAAAATGGATTTCTAAATCTATTTTTACCATATCTTTTCCCAATAAGGCTTGCAATTCCATCCCCTAAAGATAGTATTAGTATAGCTGCTATTGCTATTTCTTTCCTTTCCCACGATAGAATAGGGATAGATATCAATGATATTGAATATAGTATTAATCCATAAAATCTCTCATCCTTATCAGTGTATAAATCCTTTATACCCTGGAGATTAAATACCTGCACAATTATCAAGGTTATAATTATTGGTATTCCTATAATTAGGACAACATCAATAGATATTAAGAAGAATATCCATAATCCCCCTAATATATGAGTAATATCTCTTATTAATTCGCTACTTATACCTATTTTCCTATTAAGATATAAAGAGATAAATAGAAAAGATAAAATTAATATATAGACTACTGAAATTGCAAGCAATTTTTTCAGAACCTTAAGTTTAGATCCCTAAGCATATTAAGGTCATCTTCTACTTTTCTTCCCTTTGTAGTTAAGTAATTTCCTATCATTATTGAGTTTGCTCCAGCAATAAATATCAATGGCTGTAAATCTCTTATATTAACCTCTCTTCCTCCACATACTTTTATATCTTTATTCGGAAACATGAACCTGAACAGTGATATTATCTTTAATATCTTAAGAGGGGGTAATGGCTCCTGATTTTCGAGTCTTGTCCCCTTAATCGGATGTAAAAAGTTCAATGGAATCGCATCTACCTGGAGCTCCTTCAGGGTCACTGCTAATTCTACTATATCCTCATCACTTTCCCCCATACCAAATATACCACCAGAACATACTTTAAATCCTATTTCCTTTGCTACCCTCAAAGTATTGATATCCTCTTCATAATCATGAGTTGTACATATATTAGGGAAAAAACCTCTACCTGTTTCAAGGTTATGATGATACATTTCTAAACCTGCATCTTTAAGTAATTTAGCCTCATCCCTGGTTATTATACCCAGGGAAGCATGGGGAGATATTCTGCATTCCCTCTTTATCTTTCTAATAGATTCATATATATTTCTTAAGTCGCTATCTGATTCAATACTCTTACCACTTATCACAATTCCTATTGCATGGGCATTCCATCTTTCTGCATCCTTTGCTTTTATTAAAATTTCATTATCATTCATCAATGGATAGAAGGGAACTGCTGCATTATGGTGTAGAGACTGAGAACAGAATGCACAGTCTTCACCACAGCCTCCTGATTTTGCATTTATTATTGAACATAGAGAAATTTTATCACCACAGAACTTTATTCTTATTTTATTTGCAAATGTTAGAAGATCATATATATCTGAATCTGGGATATTAAGAATATCCAGCGCTTCTCCTTTTGAAATATCCAAACCATTGATAACTCTATATGCTAAATCTTCAATAAATTTATTAAACATAATTAACATTTTTATTATATCATAAATTATAATTATATGTTCTATTTATTAATATTTTAAAAAATTTCTTTTTATCAAGTACCACTACCTACTTTAGTGCTGAGGCAGACGTAGCCCGGGAACCGAGAAACGGGAATCGAAAGATATGGATGCTCGCAATGACTGCGGAAGTTAGGAAGTGCGGAAGACAGAGGACAGACAACGGAGGTCAGAAGACAGACTAACCAAACGAAATAAATTAGATAAACGAGACAAACCAGACAAACGAAATGAACGAGATAAACCAGATTAGTTAAGAAGTTTATAGATTTACCAAGAATTGTTGGTATCAAGAATTTTAGATTGACTAAAAGATATTTTTCATATTAAATAATAAAAGATAATCTTAGTCCATAGGGGGAAATAATGGAGTATTTATTAAATGATGATCAAAAATTGTTGGTAAAAACAGTTAGAGAATTTGCGAAGAAGGAGATAGCACCTAAGGCTCAGGAGATGGATGAGAAAGAAGATATAGATAGGGATGTTTTAAAAAAGATGATTGATATGGGACTCTTTGGTATTGCATTCCATGAAGAATATGGAGGTGGAGGAGAAGGACTTTTAACTCTTGCCTTAATAGTTGAGGAACTATCAAGAGCATCAGCTTCTATTGGAGCTACTTTGGCAGCTCATTACTTGGGGGGGCATCCGATTGAGATGTTCGGAACAGAGGAACAGAAAAAGAAGTATATCCCTTTGATGGCTTCGGGGGAGAGAATATGTGCCTTTGCTCTAACAGAGCCTAATGCTGGCTCCGATGTATCATCAATTCAATCTACAGCTGTGTTAAAGGAAGATTATTATATATTAAATGGAAGTAAATGCTTTATTTCAAATGGAGGACTGGCAGGTATATATACTACATTTGTAAAAACAGACAAAACAAAAGGAAATAAAGGAATAAGTGCATTTATATTGGAGAAAGAATTTGAGGGGTTCTCCATAGGTAAAAAGGAGAAGAAGATGGGGTTAAGAGGATCTCCAACAGCTGAACTCATATTTGATAATTGTAAAGTCCCAAAAGAGAATCTATTAGGGAAAGAAAACGAAGGATTTTCTCTTGCAATGAAATCATTGGATCCAGGTAGAATAACAACAGCTGCCTATGCCCTTGGTTTGGCCCAGGGGGCTATGGATGAAGCTGTTGAATATTCCAAGAATAGAGTTCAATTTGGAAGACCTATCTCGCAGTTTCAGTTAGTTCAGGCAATGTTAGCCGATATGTCAGTCGGTATAAATGCATCTAGGCTCCTTATATACAATGCTGCAATACTTGCTGATAGAAAGGAGTCATATTCTGTTGCAGCATCTATGGCAAAGTTAATGACATCTGATACTGCAATGAAGGTTACTACAGATGCGGTTCAGGTATTTGGTGGGTATGGATATATGAGAGAGTATCCGGTAGAAAGAATGATGAGGGATGCAAAGATTATCCAGATTCTTGAAGGGACCAATCAGATCCAGAGAGTCATAATTGCAAGAGACCTTTTGAAATAACAATAAGGAGGAAAATAATGAGAGAAGTAGTAATAGTTTCGGGTGTAAGAACAGCCCAGACAAAATATGGTGGAGCATTTAAAGATATTCATCCTGCAAAGCTTTCGGCAATAGTTATAAAAGAAGCAATAAAAAGAGCTAATATTTCAACTGATATGGTTGAAAGGATATATTTTGGAAACGTGATTCAGACAAGCGAAGCCCCAAATGTTGCAAGATTAGCTGTTTTATATTCTGGGCTACCTGTCACGACCCCTGCTACTACACTTAATATACAGTGTGGGTCCGGGCTTGAGGCTATAAATCAGTGTGCAAGGTCAATAATGCTTGGAGAGGGAGATATTATGGTAGCAGGTGGAGTTGAGATTATGAGCAGAAGCCCCTATCTTATGTATAATCATAGATGGGGACATAAGATGGGGAATGATACAATTATCGATTATTTCCATGATATAACAATAACAGTATCCTCTGATCTATACGGTGTGTTTGGAATGGCTGAGACTGCAGAAAAACTTGCAAAGGAGTATAAAATAAGCAGAAAAGATCAGGATGAATTTTCCTTGAATTCTCATATGAAAGCTGTAAAGGCTATAAATGAAGGAAAGTTTAAAAAAGAGATTGTCCCTGTTGAGATTTCCCAACCAAAAGGTGGGAAAGTTATAATAGATACCGATGAGCATCCAAGAAGCGACACAAGCATGGAAAGGTTATCAAAGCTTAAACCTGCCTTTAGAACAGATGGAACAGTAACAGCTGGAAATGCATCTGGAATAAATGATGGGGCTGCAGCCCTTGTTATTATGTCTAGAGATAAGGGTAAGGAGCTTGGTATAAAACCTATGGCAAGAATAGTCTCTTTTGCCCAGGCAGGAGTTCATCCCACAGTAATGGGTATAGGTCCAGTCCCAGCTACTGAAAGGGCATTAAAGAATGCCAATCTAAAGATTGATGACATTGATCTTATTGAGCTAAATGAAGCCTTTGCTGCACAGGCATTAGCTGTTATTAAAGCATTCCCATTTGATATAAATAAGGTTAATGTTAATGGAGGAGCGGTTGCATTGGGACATCCGGTAGGATGTAGTGGCTCAAGAATAATGGTAACCCTTCTTCATGAAATGGAGAGAAGGAATTCAAAATATGGGTTGGCAACCCTGTGTTGCGGAGGAGGATTGGGGGTAAGTACTATAGTAGAGAGGATTTGATCTGATGGAGAGGGTCTTAGGGCTACCAGATTCAAGAAATCTTGATTTTTTATCAAGGGATGAGATAAGGGAGATCCAGAGTAAGAAAATAAAAGCTCTTGTTAGATATGCATGGGATGAGATTCCATTCTATAGGAGACTATGGAATAGATATGGAGTCTCCCTAGATGATATTAACTCTCTGGATGATTTTATAAAAAAGATTCCCACTTTTACCTTAAAGGATATTAGAGAGAGTATAAATAATTATCCTCCCTATGGAGATTACCAAGGTATCGACGTAAGCCGGGTATCAAGAATTATGTCAAGCGGGGGGACTACCGGAACCCCAAGGCCATATTTCCAGACAAAGGAAGATTGGGATAATGTTAAGATATTATGGAGCAGGGTACTTGACCTTATAGGAGTTAAACCAGGTGATATTGTCCAGATATCTTTTGGATTTTCCACCCTTATTGCCGGACCAGGATGCTGCGATGGAGTAATTGAGCTTGGAGCTACTGTAGTTCCAACCAGTACGGGGTCAATAACTCCTGCGGAACAGCAGGTAAGGATAGCGAAGGACTGGGGAACAACTGTTTTAATATGTACACCAACCTTTGCCCTTCATTTAGCTAATACAGCAAAAAAGATAGGAATAGATCCATTAAAACTGAATATAAGGCTTGTTGGAACAGCTGCAGAACCACTACCAAAGGCAACAAGGGAAAGGATAGATTCAGAATTCAATTGTAAAACCCTAGATATATGGGGATCTGTAGAAAATGGTTCTGCTGCAGGAGCTGAATGCGGAGAATATGCTGGAATCCATATCCTGGAAGACTCCTTCTTTTATGAAATATTTGATCCCGAGAGTTTAAAACCTGCAAGAGAGGGAGAGGATGGGGTTATAGTAATGACAACACTCTATAGGAGAGCTGCCCCAATGATTAGATATAATACTATGGATATAACATCCGCAAGAATTGATAGGTGCGGATGTGGAAGAAATACTTTAAGGCTTACAAGTCCTCTTAAGGGGAGAGCGGATGATATGATAAAGTTTAAAGGCATATTCCTTTATCCCCCTGCTGTTGAAGAAATTATAAGAGGGAATAGAGAATGTATAGGAGAATTTATAATTATTGCTGATAGAATTGGTGATAATGATACATTAACTGTAAAGGTTGAAGTATTTCCTACTGTAGATAAAAATAGATTAAAGAAAGAATTGGAAGAAAGAATAAAAGGGGTAACAGGGCTTAGGATGGGAGTAGAATTACTTCCAGAGGGGGAAGTAAGAAGATTAAGCCTTGGATTTGGAGGGTATAAATCCACTCACTTTATTGATAAAAGGCCTAAGTATGATTAATTTCTCAGATCTTCTGTGGTTTTAATTATGATTTATTAATACTTCTATTTATACAGGAATACCATTTAAGGATTGAATCAAAGAATACCACTAAAGCTGTAATTACCATTATAACTATTAGGCACGCATTAATTTTAAAAGTTATAGCTGGTCTATAAATAAACATAAAGAATAGCTTATAAGAGGTTGTAAGAGTTATAATAATCATAAAGATCATTGGTAATAGAGTTACCCATACATATTTTAACTTACCTCTCCTTATTATTATTGTGGTACCAATAGAAAGAGCTATAGCAGCCAATATCTGATTGGCAACCCCAAACATCGGCCATATTGTAGAAATACTCCCTGAATATATAAGGGATCCCCATGCAATTACCACAATCATGCTTGTTGCTATGGCCCCTGGCATCCATCCCGTCTCAGCTAATGGTTTATATACTATACCACCTATCTCCTGAAGAATAAATCTTGCTACCCTTGTCCCAGCATCTATTGTTGTGAGGATAAATAGAGCTTCAAACATTATTGCAAAATTATACCAATATCCCATTAATTCCTTCATTCCTGGCAAATTAAAGAATACATAAGCCATCCCAACCGCCAGTACTACCGCCCCACCGGGCCTCCCGCTAACATCTATGCCAATTAACCGAGATAATTCCTTTATATGTACCGGAGGATAGCCGATATTCTTAAGTATCTCAGGAGCAAGTTTGCTATTTATTGCAAAATAATCGCCAGGGAGTAATACAGTGGCAGCAATTAACGCCATAATACCGACAAATCCCTCAATTAGCATAGCACCAAAACCTATCATCTTGACATCCAGCTCATTCTTAATCATCTTTGGTGTTGTCCCAGATGATATTAATGAGTGGAATCCAGAGACTGCACCACAGGCAATTGTTATAAACATGAATGGGAATACCTTCCCAGGGATAACCGGACCTCCACCCCTAACAAACTGGGTTATTGATGGCATATTTATCTTTGGATCTACAATAATCACCCCTATTGCTAATATAAGTATTGTGCCTATCTTCATATATGTACTTAAATAATCCCTTGGTGCAAGAAGGAACCACACCGGGAGAACAGATGCTATAAATCCATAGACTGCAATAGAAAATGTTATCCCTTCTCTACTGAGATTGAATATAGAAGACTGAGGTATATATTTTCCGAAGATAATGGTGAGCATTAGCGCAATGATCCCTATAACCGTAGGAGTAACAATATCCTTAGTACTTTTCATGTATATGCCCATAAATATAGCAATAGGAATTGTCATAAAGATGATAAATGTTCCCCAGGGGGCATAGGTTAAGGAATTAACAACTACAAGACCAAGCCCTGCTAAGGCGATGATTATTATAAAGAGGATAGCTATACTTACTCCATAACCTGTAACTGGTCCTACCTCATCCTTTGCTATATGGGCTAATGATTTCCCGCCCCTTCTCACAGATGCAATAAGTACCACAAAGTCATGAACAGCCCCGGCAAATACCGCCCCTATCAATATCCATAGCATTCCGGGAAGATAACCAAATTGGGCAGCAAGTACCGGACCAACCAGGGGTCCCGCCCCTGCTATAGCAGCAAAATGATGCCCCAGTAAAACCCATTTATTAGTTGGATAGTAATCTTTACCATCTTCAAATTCTATAGCAGGAGTAACTCTGTCTTTATTAAGAGCAAATACCTTTGTGGATAAAAAAGCCCCATAAAACCTGTAGGCAATAACAAATATACATAGGGCTGCAATTACAATCCATATGGCATTTATCTCTTCAGATGGAAGAATTAACTTTGTTGCTATTCCAAAGGAAAAACTCCCTATAGTAGCAATAATTACCCATATTAGAAAAGAAATAACCTTCATTTTCTTATATTCTATAAAATTTAAAGCTTAGAGTCAAATAATAGAGCTATGGAAAGAATATATAACCTTCTCCGTATACTGTAATTATATGCTTTGGATTCTTTAAGTCCTTCTCTATCTTCTTTCTAATTCTTGATATATAGTTATCAAGGCTCCTTGTTTCAACAGATCCTCTATATCCCCATATCTCTTTTAAAAAGTTCTCCTTTGATACAACCTTACCCATATTTTCTATTAATAGCTTCATTATCCTGAATTCCTTTGATGTAAATGGAATCCTTTTATTCCTCTTATTAACCCTATGTTCTCTAAAATTTATTTCAATATCTGAAAATCTGAATATATCCTCTTTAAATATCAACTTATTCCTTCTTAAAACAGCCTTTATCCTCGACAGCAACTCTCTTACACTGAATGGCTTTGTAATATAATCATCAGCCCCCATCTCAAGGCCAAGAACCTTATCTATCTCCTGGGTTTTAGCAGTCAGGATTATAACTGGAATATCCCTTTTTAAACTCTTAATTACATCTATCCCATCCATATCCGGGAGCATCAAATCAAGGATTATGAGAGACGGGGCTTCATTAATAGCTAATTTAATACCCTCTTCTCCATTGGTGGAGCTTATTACCTCATAACCTTCCATCTCAAGATTATCGGTTAATCCTCTTACTATATCCTCTTCATCCTCTATTATAAGTATTTTACATCCCATAATATTTTAAAATTAGTTAAACCGGGAGTGTAATAATAAACTTACTCCCCTTCCCTCTCTCACTTTCTACTCTTATTTTCCCTCTATGAGATTCAACTATATGCTTAACTATAGATAAACCCAAACCGCTCCCCTTTTTATGGATCTCACCCCGGTATAATGGCTCAAATATCCTCTTTTTATCCCTTTTATCAATACCTATTCCTTTATCAATTACCTCTAATATTATCCCCTCACTCTTACTATATACTCTAATTTTAACCTCCTTTTCCTCCCCTGAATATTTTACAGCATTATCAATCAAATTTATCAATGCCTGTGATATAGCATCTTCATCGAACTTCACCTCGGGAAGAGAAGATTCGAGCTCTAAATTAAACCTGAATCCATCCTTTAGGATACTATAGTTATCTATAACCCTCTTTATCGTCTCTCCAATATTCCCTCTTTTTATATTATACCTCTTTATATTCTCCTCTATTTCATTAAAATCAAGGATGTTGTTTATAAGATTTGTAAGCCTTTCAGACTCCCGGGTTATTATTCTATAATATTCCATTCTTTTTTTATTATCTCTTATCCTTCCCATCATTAGTGTCTCTCCAAACATCCTTATCAATGATAAAGGTGTCTTTAGCTCATGAGAGAGCTTTGCAGAGAGCTCTGATCTAATCCTTGATCTTCTTATCTCCCTGTACATAGCTCTTATTCCCATAGATATAAGTATGAAGTTTATACATATTATAGATATATATATTATCTCTACCCTATTATATAAGGGAGGGGTTATATCTTTTCTATATGCGGATATCGTATAAAATGTGCATACCCTCTTAAAGGGAATCTCTATAAATGCTTTGTGATCCCTATTTCTGGATAAAGATATCCTTAAAGTAGGAACTATCTTTATCCCATTTTCTTCTATTTCTCCTTTATTATAATCTGTTATTATCTTATCTATTATATTATCCCTTATCAGATCAGAATTTATAAATATAGCTATAAATCCTATATTCTTATTATCTTTTAATATAGCGGAATAACATATCTGAAATTTCCTGTTATTCAATTCTTCTGAAAGATTATTTATGCTCATCTCTTCCTTAGGAATCTCTTTAAGGCTATAACTTAATTTATACAGGATGATATCCTCTATCTCCTTCTCCATATTTTTAATTCTATAGATAGATTTTATGTTATAATTTTTATCAAAAATATATATAGCATCTACAAGCTCATATCTTTCTATAATATCCTCTACTCCATATCTATTAATTTCAGAAAGCATTTTCTTTTCAATATTAATGATCTCATTCTCAATGAGATTTAGCAGGAGAACAGCAGAATTAAAGGCGTTTTCTCTTGATATATTATTTAGTGCTATATTCCGGTATAGAACGGTCTTCCATCCTAAATAAGAAATAGTTAGACTCATTCCGATTATACTAAAAAAAAAGAGGAGGGGAACTCCCCTCCTCTTGACTAAATAAATCCTATCAAGGAGCTTTTTCCCTATCATTCCATCTTTTAGAATTGATATTTTACCTTAAAGTATACCATATCCCTATCATTGAATAGATCCATAGAGGAGAGTTTACCATTCCCTTTAAAGTATAAAGCTCCTATTTCTGGTCTCCAATGGTCACCATAAGCAAATCTTACCCTTGGCTTTAAATAATATACCTTCTCCTTTATATCAGTAACAAAGAGAATTTCTGGGAGTATCCTATCCACATCATACTTTGTATTTATAAGAAGACTTATATACTGCTCATCCTGATGTATCCTCCAGTGGGGAACCTTGTTCACATATACCTTACCATCAGCAGCAGTCTTTGGAAAGGAAGCTCCTCCAGCAGCCCCATAGAAGTCATAGAATGGATGAACAAGAGATTTATTATAATTTAGATTATGGAATTGGAAGAACTGGAAACTGGTAAAGAAGGTTGTTCTCTTATTTAAGAATTTTAGCCATATTGGCCAATCAAACCCTATCATATACCTTATCTGATCCTTTCTTGCGATCTTGTTTGCCCCTATATCCCATCCAAGCACATTAAATGGTTGTTTGAAGCTGTATAACCATTCAATCCTGAGCACTGGAGAAACTGTCTTCCACTGGATAAATGGAAGTTCCCTGCTGAGTGTGAATCCTGCCATCCTTAATCTTAAATACTCAAGGTCCAAAGGTATATCTATAAGGTTTCTATCCAATGGGCTGTTAAAGAATGGCATTAATTGAGCAAGGGTTGGAAACATAGGTTCCAATACCTGAGGCGGTATATGGGCACCATCTGGTCCCATAAATGGTGCAAGCTGTGATACTAACTGTCCGGTAATCTGGGGTGGTAATACCTGTGCCATTCTACCAAGAGACCTAAATGGTATAAATGCCCCATTAGATTTCACAACACCATCGGGATCCCATCCCTGGAAGTAGTCTAATGTAAAGTATGTCTCCTTATAATCTCCCTTGAGCCTAATTCCAAACTCACTGTTATCTATAGAAGATGTCCTTCTCCTCGCGGTAACAACCCTTCTTAACATTGTTGGAGTATTTGGTATCGGGAATCCCCATGTTCCACCACCTGCATACCAATCAAGGGTTCCAGTCTCACCCCAGAGATTTGACTGGTTAATATCCAGATTGAATCTTGTCTCTTTGACATCTCCTGGATTCCATACAAGCTCTAAAGTTAAGTCTCTTATACCATATAGATCTATTGGGAGGAAATACTCACCTTTAATCATCCATTTTGGAATCCTTATCTCTTCCCAATCCCTTGTTGCCCATTCTCTTCTCATATCAAGAGAATTAAGCTGATCCATCAATCTAAGTCCATCTGTCTCTCCCCATACAACCTGTTGCTTACCAGCTCTTATATCAAAGTGTTTAAGGTGTATATCAATATACGCTTCCCTTAAAACCTCAGCCTCTCTATCAAGCTTATCCCATACAGACTGCATATAATCTCTTGCAGGCATATATCCCCTGAAGCTTCCAGTCTCACTCCTTATATTATATACCTGATCATACCATCCATTAAGTATTGTATAGAAATCTACATTCCTAAAAATATGGAAGTTCGTCTCAAGCTGGACACTGGAATAGGCTGACATAAGCTTCCCTCTTTGGCTCAGTCTTCCGGTTGCCTCATCAGATTTGCTAAGTCCCACAGATGCCTCTTGTTGGATATATCCATTAATTTCAACTCTATTCCCTAACATTTGCGAAAATGCGAGACCGTAACTTAAAAATATTATTAGAGAAATAAATAGAAATCTTTTTATACTATACATTCGATTACCTCCTTTCTTCTATTTTTTATAATAATTTAAAATAATCTTGTCAGCCTCCACTCCGCATAATATATTTTTTAATTCCTCCACTCCCCATAATTTCTTCAAGCAATAGCTAAAAACTCTTACATTACAACTCATAAATCACCTCCTATCCTCTATATTTATTTAAAATAAACCTTGGCTTTAGAACAGATACAATAGATGGTATAAAGAATATGGCTCCAAGGCAGTTGAATCCCATTATCAATGCTAACAATAATCCCATATCAGCCTGGAATCTCAAATCGGACAGGAAATACCATATTAATACAGAAAATATTATAGGAATAGCTGTGTATATTATAGCTAATCCACATGTACCCATACCGATCTTAATTGATTCATCCAATTTCCCAATCCTTCCATACTCCTCCTGTATTCTACTTAATAGATATATTCCATAATCCACTCCAAGTCCAAAGCCTATTGCAGATATTGGTAGAGTATTTACATCTAATCCAATATTTGCATATGCCATATATGCAAAAGCCAGTCCCGTTGAAGTAATAAGCGGGATGGATAGAATTATACCTGCTAAAATAGATTTAAAGCTTATACTGCAGAAGAGGAAGACAACTACAGCTATTATCAGGATTGTCCACTTCTGAGAAGTTTCTATCTCTTCATTTATTGCTCCAAATACGCCTATAAGTCCACCTGCAAGTTTGAATTTAGCCTCTTTAAGGGGTTTCTGGAGGGTTAAAAAATTATTTGATACTTTAAAAGCCCTCTTTATTGTATCTCCCATATGATTTTTAAAGAATATTCTTATATTACCATATTTGTATAATGGATCTGTAAATATATTAAAATCTTCCGGGTCTCCAACCCCCCGGTATGAGAAGAAATAGAATCCTATAGCTTCTGGTTTTTCAGGTATTATATCCCATTTTGGATCACCTTCATGATACTCTAAATTTAGTTTCTTTGCTATCAATACCAGGGATTGTGTTCCTCCAACCTCACTGGGGAAACTCTTTCTTATATATCTTTCAAAAGCCTCAATTCTACGAAGAACTGTTGGAGTCTCCATAGCATTTTCCTTACCCTCAATTATAACATTATAGGTATCTGTACCAGCCTGGTCAAATCTTTTATTTATCTCATCAACATCCTTATTATATCTTGACTCTGGCCATAGAATCGGGGATCCTGGATGTAGGTCCCCAACTTTTAGGTGGGTAATAGAATAATATATTCCACCTACAAATAGAATTGCTGTGATTGCGATAGCCCATACTCTTCCACTTCCTCCCAACCATTCTCCAAGTTTCCCAAGGTATTTTTGGGAAACTTCTGCCCCCCCAAGTTTAATTCTTTTTGGAAGAGGTAGATAAAAAGAAAGTAACGGACCAAATAATTCAACAAGCAGGAAGATCGCAATAACCCAGAATGTACATAACAAAGAGAGCTTCTGAATGGCTACAATCTTTGCGAGAACAAGAACTAAAAAGCCTGCTGCATCTGTTACTATCGCTGCCAAAGATGCCATGAACATCCCTTCCAATAAATTCTGCACGGAGTTTTCTATATCCCAATTCGTTGCACTGAACTCCTCCAGGTACCTGCTTGTTACCTGAATTGAATGGCTTAATGCCCTTGCTCCGATAAGGAATGGAATAACAAGCATTAAAGGATCCACTGTTAATCCTAAAAGTGCTAATAGACCAAGCCCCCATATAGCGCTCAGACCCCCCGCAATAAGTGGAATCAATACCCCAAGAAAACTTCTAAATATAAGGACTATTATTATTATTATGAATATAATTGTTATAGCAAATATCTTATTCACTTCCGGAAGATAATGGAATATCCAACCCATGAGGATCGGTCTACCTGCAACATGTAAAGTTGTATTGTTATCTTCATATTTCTTGGTCAAATTCTTCATAAATTCAAAAAATTTCTGGTAATCCACATCCTCTTTTAAATCAGCTATTATAAGAGATGCCTTACCATCTTTTGATACAAGAACCCCATTATATAATTCATTTGTATACACACTCTTTTTTATCCATTGAATCTTTCCAGGGTCCTTTGGGACAACAGGGTACATTAAAGCTGGAGCTTCAACCGTACCACCCCCAACTCCTTTAACAGCTTTACTTTTCCTCTGGGATATAGATGTAACAAGAGCTCTTCTTACATCTTTATAAAACTGTATATCATCTGTAACATCCTTAATCTTTTTCAATGTCTTATAATTAAATATATCACCCTCTTTAACTCTGACTTCAACCACAAAGGCATCTGCTCCCCCAAACATTTCCTGGAACTTAAGATGAGTCTTTACATATGGATGGAGTTTCGGCAGGAGTTCTCCAAGATTAACTTTTATCTCTAATTTTGTAATTCCGTATCCAAATATTATACTCACTATGATAAATAATATAACGACAAAATGCCGATGCTTAACCAAAAATCTTGCAATAGCTCTTTCCATATATTAACCTCCTTGAAAAAATTAATATTCTAAATTTTCCCATTTTGTTCCCCCCTCCCTGCTTCTTATAAGCAGGCCATTTTCTCCCACTGCAAATCCCTCGGTCGCTGATGGAAAACATATATCGTATAGCCATGTATATTCCATAGGAAATTCCAACTCAAATACATTCTGCCATGTTTTCCCACCATCAAAAGTATAAATAAATGCTCCCCTACCTATAATGAATGCCCCAGGATTTCCAGCCCCAAAATATTTGGTTTTAACCTTAAAAAAGTGCTCTTTTATCCCTGTTTCTACCTTTTTCCATGTTTTGCCTCCATCTACTGTCCTAAATAGAGCACCATCAACTCCTGATAAAAATCCAAATTTTTCGTTAAGAAAATCCATACTAAACAAAGTTTTCTCTGTACCTAAATCAACCCTTTCCCATGTGTCTCCTCCATCATTCGTTCTGAAAATATTTCCATATTCTCCCATAACCCATCCATCATCTTTATCCTTAAAATAGAGTCCGTTTAATATAAAATCTCCTAAACTTTTATACTTCCATTTCTTCCCGCCATCTGTCGTCTTAAGGATTGTTCCAAATTCTCCTACAACCCAGCCATTATTTATGTCAAGAAATTGAACACTTGTCAAATAATTACTAGTTCCGCTACTCTGCTCATGCCATGTCTTCCCTCCGTCCTCAGTATGAAGTATTTTCCCAAATCTCCCAACTACCCAGCCATTATTAACATCAACAAAATCCACATCTACAAGTATAGAAGTTAATCCGCTATTCTGATATTCCCAGTGATCTCCACTGTCACTTGTATGTAAAATTGTTCCATAGTATCCAACAACCCATCCATTCTTTGGATCAACAAAGTCGACGCCATAGAGGTTATCAACTACTGGCTTTTTAACTTTTGCCTTCTCTACCTCAGGCTTTGAAGCTTCTATAGTCCTTTTCATATATAAGTAGCCACCACCTATTATAATTATACATACAATAATTAATCCTAAGAATTCTTTTTTGATTTGCATATTATTATATATTCCCTCCTTTAATATAAATTTTTTTTAAAAAATATAATCTTAATATATATAAAATACTTATGATATTTTGTCAAGACCAAAATTTACCCCGTAAGCATCTCTTTTTTCGTGATAACATTATGCAGCATATCTTACCACCTTT
>CAZCTP010000021.1:0-33636 GCA_964501575.1 uncultured Thermodesulfobacteriota bacterium | reverse complement strand
CTATGTTTTTATCATTGAAAGAAGCCCAAAAATCTCTATTTCGGAATTTGGGGTTAAAATTTTATTTGCACAAATTAAATTTTTCTTATAAAATGATAAAAATTTTTTTTAGTTTATGAGATATATTATTTTAATTTTTTTAATAATTGTATTTCCTTCTTCTTTATTTGCCACAGGTTTTGAAACCAATGGTTTGGGTTCAAGAGCTCTTTCAATGGGTGGCGCTTTTATAGGACTTGCTGATGATAACTCAGCTATATGGTGGAATCCAGCTGGACTTACTCAGGTAAAAAGGAAAGAGTTTTTTTCTACCTTAACTATTGCCTTTTCTACAAAGACTAATTCAGAATCTATGAGAAATATACTTAATCCATCAAAAGAGGGGGATTTTCAAAAGATTTATGGAAATGAGCCTGAAAGATTCAATAATAAGGATTATGATTTAATGATACTCGAACCTTTTATGGGAGTATTATTGGGCAAAATAAAAGGATTCTATACTGCTATAAGTTTTTATTCAGCGTCTGGAACCGGAGTTAGATGGGGAGACTCTATTTTATCCAATCAAGATAAGGATTTAATTGATGCAAAATATTACCTTGAGAATTTTTCATCGAATTTTACGTTGTCAATTGCAAGAGAAATATTAAGAAATTTTAGCCTTGGTCTTAATATAAATTATATCTACGGTAAGATTGAATTTCAGAAAAGAAAGACATATATTTCAGGGGATGGTTCAAACTTGAAGGGATACCTATTTGATTTGAAGCAGGATGGTGATGGTAGTGGATTTTCAGTAGATGGGGGTATATTATTTAAGCCCTATAAAAGTTTTAGTATAGGGGCTATAGTAAGGGGCGATTATTATCTTAGGATAAAGGGAGATACCTATTTTAATGCAACTCTACTGAATATTAAAGAGGCAACAAGATATAGACAAAAAATCTATTTCCCATTAAGGTATGGTGTTGGTATTGCCCTAAAGCCATATGACAAAATTACATTTACTATTGATCTATACCGGGTTGAATGGTCAAAGATGAAACAATATATAGATTATGATAGAGATGAGGGTTTTCTTAAAGATAGATATATAGATATGGATTTGAGAACTACCACTCAGGTGAGGTTTGGAATGGAATATCTGTTAAGTGACAGGTATAGCCTGAGATTGGGTTATTATAATGATCCATCTTTTTCAAAAAAGAGAAATGCTACCCTGGCAAATCCGAGGCTTCTTCCTGCAAAGATAATGACTTTAGGCTTCGGAATAAATAACATAAAATGGCAGATAGATTCATTTTTTCTTTTTGGATTTCATAAACAATGGGGAATTGAAGGGGTGAAATATGATGATGACTATTTACAATTTGGTATCAGCTATGCATATAGATTTTAAACTCAAGAGAGTAGTTTTCTTAATAATGGTTTTACTATACTTTAATGTATCCTATTTATATGCCTCTGTTGGCATGGAAGGGAGTGGTATTGGAGCGAGAGCATTAGCTATGGGTGGAGGCTTTATCGGTCTTGCTGATGACCTATCTTCTGTATGGTGGAATCCAGCAGGAATAGCTCAGCTTGACAAAAAGGAGATGCTTTTTGGTTTACAATTAGACTTTGATGATGTGAGAGGCACAACACCCTTAGGCAATCTGATATTACCTCTAAAATTCTCTGATTTTCCAAAATTATATCCCTCAGAACCTGAGGTATTTAATAGGAATAAATTTCACCTTTTTATAAAGGAACCGTCTTTTGTGATATATTTAGGGAATCTTAAAGGTTTTAATTTAGCTTTGAGCCTTGGTGTATCGTCGGGAGCTGGAGTAAATTGGAAAGATTACTTTAAGCTTAAGAATAATGATGAAATATTTGGAAGATATTTCATGGATATGTTCACAATAAATTCTACATTAACTATTGCCAGGGAAATTATCTCAAATCTTTATATAGGTGGGAATCTAAATATTCTTTACGGGAAGAATAGGCTGGATAAAAAGAAGTATTACAAAAAGATAGGGAATTCTCCCTTTGAAAGTTATACTTATTTCTTCAAACAGAAGAGTCAGGGATATGCATTTTCTGTGGATGGTGGAGTTTTATATAAGCCGCATCCAAAGTTTAGCTTGGGATTTTTAATAAAAAGTGATTATGATTTAGAATTAAGAGGAGATACGAGCTTTAAATTTACCCCTTTGAGGGTTAAAGAAGGAACAGCTTTTAAGCAGAAGATAAAATTTCCATTAAGATATGGAATTGGGGGTGCTTTTAAACCTAATTCTAATCTTATAATTACATTTGACTGGTATAAGATTCAGTGGTCTCATTTAACAAGAAGGATAGATTATGATAGAGACAATATAGATTTCTTTAGAGATATAGCATTTCCAAGAGAGTTAAGAGACACAAATCAATATAGAGCAGGTTGTGAATACAATATAAATGATAGACTTTCTTTCAGGTTAGGTTTTTCTACTGAACCGAGTTATATAAGAAAGGATATAGATACCTCTTTAATAGACTACAGGCAGATGTCAGCAAGATCAATAAGCTTTGGCTTTGGATATAATACCGGGAAATACATAATAGACTTTATGTCACTCTTCTCTTTCTCTAAGAAGAGGAGAAGAATTAGTGGAATATATACCGAAGACTTTATGCAGTTTGGTCTTACATTACATATTCCATTAACTCACTGATATCTCTAATTATAATATCAGGATTTTCTTTTTTTAGATTTTCATAGCTACTTACTCCAGTAAGTACACCTACTGTCTTAGTCCCAGCGGATTTACCAGCAAGAATATCTACCACTGAATCGCCAATATATATACAGTCTTCTGGAGAAAGATCAAGCATTTTTATGCATTCTATGATTGCATCCGGAGCTGGTTTTAATCTCTGTACTTCATTTCTTGTTATAACTATATCTATACAATCTTTAAGCCCATTCCTCCTTAATGATTCCATACCCTCTCCTCCACCAGATGTAACAATCCCTATCTTATATCCCCTTTCCTTTAAATTTTTAAGGGTTTTATCTGCTCCAGGGATTAATTTTATTTCAATATTTGATATCTTCTCTTCCCATATTTCTTTACCAATCATTCTTAGTCTCTTTATAAAACTATCTCTATCTTTTATATCAATTGGTAATATTCCATCAAATAGCGATCTTCCTTGACTCATAAGTTTAAGAACTATGTTTTTATCCGGTATCTCAAGCCCTATTCTCTCACAGGTAAGTTTTACCATCTCATAATATATATCAATGGAGTCTACAATTGTTCCATCAAGGTCAAATATCACGGCCTTCATTATAAACATTCTCCTTAATAAATTCTATTACATTACTAACAGGACTCATTGGCAAAAATATCTCTTTTACTCCTATTTCTTTTAAATATGGAACATCTCTATTCGGTATAACCCCTCCACATAAAACAGAAATATCCCTAATATCCTTCTCTCTTAAGAGCTTCATAAGATCTCTTGTAAATGAGATATGCGATCCACAATGGAAGCTAAGCAAGATAAAATCAACATCTTCTTGAATAGCAGCATTCACAACGTTTTCTGGGGTTTGGCGTAACCCTAAATATATTACCTCGAATCCTGCTTCTCTGAGAGCCTTCGCTAATATTTTGGGACCTCTATCATGAGGATCAAGTCCTGGCTTTCCAATAAGAACCCTAATTTTCCTCTCTGTATTCACCATAAACCTCTCTGAATATATCCATTATTTCTCCTATTGTAGCATATTCTTTAACAGCTTCTATAAGAGTGGGCATAAGGGGATTATTATTCTCGCAATTTTTCCTAACATTATTTAAAACTTCCTTAACTCTTTTATTATCTCTTTCTTTCTTTAACTTATGAAGCCTTTCCACAGCAATGTAATAAGCATCTGGATTAGGTCTATGAGATTCAATATTTATGGGTATATCTGAAACAAATCTATTTACTCCAACTATAACCCTATTTCCACTTTCTATCTCCATCTGATATTTCTTTGATGCCTCTAATATCTCTCTTTTCATATAACCATTTTTAATTCCCTCAATATATCCTCCCATATCCTCTATCTTTTCTATGTACTCCATAACCCTTCTTTCTATCTCATCTGTTAAACTTTCCACAAAATAGGATCCACCTAATGGATCGGCTACATCAGGGATTCCTGATTCATGCTCGATTATCTGCTGAGTTCTTAGGGCGACTCTCACAGACTCCTCTGTAGGCAATCCTATTGCTTCATCATAACAGCATGTATGAATTCCCTGAACTCCAGCCAGAACCCCAGCTAATGCTTGGATTGTGACCCTTGAAATATTATTAAGGGGTTCTTTCGCTGTTAATGTGGATCCTGCTGTCTGTGTCCATATCTTCATTCTTAGAGATTTTGGGTTCTTTGCTCCAAATTTTTCCTTCATTATCTTAGCCCATATTCTCCTTGCAGCCCTTATTTTGCATATCTCCTCAAAGAAATTATTATGCAATGAAAAAAACCACACAATAAAATTTGGAGCAAATTCATCCACCTTAAGTCCTTCTCTTACCCCGGCTTTAACAATCTCCATAACCATAGATATGGAAAAAGCGATTTCCTGAATCGCTGTAGCTCCGGACTCTCTTAAATTATATCCAACCATTGCCATTGGGATAAAATTTGGCATTTCCTTTATACAGAATTTCATTGTTTCTATCTTCAATCTAAGAGTAGCTTCGGGAGGAAGAATTCCCATGTTATCACATATATACCCTTTGAATGCATCATTTTCAAGGGCGCCATCTAATTTATTTCTTGAAATTCCCATTTTTTCAGCAACCACTATATACATAGCTAAAAGTATCGGAGCTGGAGTATCAATTATAAGACTTGTATATAATCTATCTAACGGAAGTCCATCGAGTAAAAGTTCCATATCCTTGAGGGAGTTTATTATGACACCAGAATTCCCAACATCATATTTAACAAGTGGGTTATCACTTTCATATCCATATTGGGTTCCAAGATCAAAACATATATGAATTATTGGTTGATCTGAATATCCTCTCTGTCCCTCTTTCAGAAGATATTTCTGTCTTTCATTTGTCTCCTCTGGAAGACCAAAACCGCTTAATTCTGCTCTAACCCATGGAAAATGTCGGTACATCCTAGGGTATAATCCTCTTGTATAGGGATAACTTCCGGGATTAGATAGGTTTTTTTCATAACTTATATCTTTTGTATCATCAGGTGTATATACAACCTTAATAGGAATACCTGATGGAGTATACTTCAAATCCTTTTCCATAGCTGCCCTCCCTTATGAAGCTTTTTCTATTTTTACATATTTTTATATAAAAGTAAAGCTGACTACTTGAAGCGAATTCGATAAATTAATAATTATATCACCTTATAGACATTACATGATTATTTTTTTCTCTTTGCTTTTGTTGTAAAATTGTTCTCTTTCGGAAACTTGTTTTT
This sequence comes from uncultured Thermodesulfobacteriota bacterium, assembly GCA_964501575.1. Classification (GTDB taxonomy): domain Bacteria; phylum Desulfobacterota; class CAZCTP01; order CAZCTP01; family CAZCTP01; genus CAZCTP01. The sequence continues at coordinate 28,160 of CAZCTP010000021.1, read as the reverse complement.
TTATTAGTAAGTTTATATAATATCATTAATAAAGTTTCTATCTTCTTGGATGAAAATATATTAAGATATGTTTATACGGAAGTAAGTTTAAGAAAGGGGGAAATATACAGTTAATTAATAATTTCAAAAATTGGCTACCAGAATACAAAAAGAACCAATATGTAATATGGATTTTGAACATAAAAGGATTTTAGTAACGGGAGCTGCTGGATTTATTGGATTCCATTTATGTAAAAGGCTATTAGAGAGTAGGGCTTTCGTTGTTGGTATCGATAATCTCAATAGTTATTATGATGTAAACCTAAAAAAAGCTCGTTTAGCCCAGTTGGAAGAAAAAAGAAATTTTAAGTTTTTAAAGGTTTCATTAGAAGACCAGGAGGGAATACTATCCTTATTTAAATCAGAGAAATTTGACTATGTTGTGAATCTTGCTGCACAAGCTGGAGTTAGATATTCATTAATAAATCCTCAAGCTTATATAGATAGCAACATCTATGGTTTTTTTAATATCTTGGAGGGTTGTAGGCATAATAATATAAGACATCTTGTGTTTGCTTCTTCCAGTTCAGTCTATGGGCTAAATACAAAAACGCCTTTTTCAGTCCATAATAATGTAGACCATCCAATATCTATTTATGCAGCAACCAAAAAGGCAAATGAATTGATGGCACATACCTATAGCTACTTATATGGTATTCCAACTACTGGCTTGCGATTTTTTACTGTTTACGGACCATGGGGAAGACCTGATATGGCGCTATTTCTGTTTACAAAGGCAATATTAGAAAATAGACCTATTGAGGTCTTTAATTATGGAAAGATGCAAAGAGATTTTACCTATATTGATGATATAATAGAGGGTGTTGTACGGGGAATAAATAGGATTCCAACTTCTAATCCTGATTGGAATGGAGATAATCCTGATCCTTCCACAAGTTGTGCACCATATAAGCTTTATAATATTGGTAATAATAATCCTGTTGAACTAATGAGGTTCATTGAAGTATTAGAGGACTGTTTGGGTACTAAGGCTAAAAAGAATATGAAGCCTATCCAAAAGGGGGATGTACCTATTACATATGCCGATGTAGATGAACTTATGAAGGAGGTCGGTTTTAAACCGAAAACTTCTATTGAAGAGGGAATAAGAAAATTTGTGGAATGGTACAAGGATTATTATAAATAGCTTTTTTAAGTCTACTCAACTCTATTTTGCCCTATCTTTTACCTTTAATCTCCTAAAATCTTATATTCATCTCAATATATCCAAAATCTGCATCTTCACCCGAATATATCCTTTTTATAACCTCATCCCCAAAGGCGTGCCCGAAATATCCATTTAGATTCAGGTTTTTATTTATGTTATAATTTGCTACAATTTCAAAAACCTTTGCAATATCCCTCTCATTAAAGCTACTCTTTCCGATATATCCGAAGATCTTTCCACCCCTCTTTGTGGGTCCAGCCCCCATATATACCAGATCTCCCCTTTCTGCAAGCTTAAGTTCATGAAGGTCCATCCTGACTAATAGATTATTTTTTGGTCTTAAAAGAAGTTGAATAAATAGGTCCTTATTATTCATAAGGTTATAGAAGGGGAAAAGGGCATACAGTCTCGCTGTTGGAAGGAGTTGAAAGAATGTATTATGATCATCATCCCTTGGATCATTATCCCCGGAACCATAAAAGAATCCCAATCTTAACCATGGCTTAAAATATATATTTGAGAATTGATAACCTATTTCACCATCAATTGCAAATGCTCTATGGTCAAGCACCCCCCAATCCCCCATCTGATAAGCTCCCCACAAAAGGGTATCAACCTTTCCAGAACTAAGGGAATATGTATTTATGAGGTGGAATCCAAGTGTTGAGAGCTTTATATCTTCTTTATCCATCTCCCTTAATTCTTTTTTCCTATTGTCTACCTTTAAAATATTCCTATCATCTTTGTAATATATATAGAATATTCTCCCTTCCATGTCTCTATTAAATACTTTTTTCTTTAGGGTCAGGGATATAGATGAGAGGTCTATCTTACTTATTTCCTCATTAGCACCTATCTCAAATCCTCCCTGGGTTAGATGGGAATAGAGTGCTGTGAGGTTAAACTTATCAGAATCATAGGCGGCTTGAATCCCATCAAAGCTCCTTGTTACATGAGACCATCCAAATGGCCCTATAAGTCTCTGGGATATTCTTATCTTTTTTAACCAATCAAGGGTCTTATCCCCTGTCAGACATTCAAGGCCCCCGAGATAGTCAAATCTCCCGAGTTTAAAAGAGATTCCATGTATAAAGATATTCTGGAAATTAAGATAGCCCTGTTTTATGAATGTCCTTCCCTGCTCTCTTCTCCTGTGATGAGCAAAATATATAGCCCCTGCTCCAAGGGGTCCCCTGGGTGGAGCATCTATAGCATTAGAAGGAAGATTGAATATCCTTGTATCCTGAGCCTGAAGGAAGGCATCTATAAATTCAGTCCTATACCCTATTCCAAATCTTAAAGTTGTTGCACCATATCCATAATCATTATTCTTTGAGTTTCCGGGCTCAAACCAGTTCCAGAACTCATATCTTGTTCTAAGACTTCCTGAAATAGACCATCTTTCATCCAGTTTTAACCCCGAGGGATAGCATAAAGCAGAATTATAAAAAAAGATTGCAAAATTCAACAGGATAAATAGCTTTATAAATTTCATATTCTTTCCTCCTTTTTATCCCTCAGTTTCTACACCTTCTTCTGGCTTTAAGCATCTCCATAAAACCCTCTATTCGGGTGCGTGTATTCCCCTTAAGATGATACTTCCCATCGCTTCCAATCTCAACAGGGACATCCTCCTGGATAATTACTGTCCATGGTATACCAAATTCCCTCTCTATAGCATCCGCAATGTACCTGTGATACTGGGGGTCAAGCTGACAGCCCCATACCGGAGAAAATATTATACCTTCAGGTCTATATTTTCTTATTGTTTGTAAAACCCAATCGGTCCTATCTTCAAGAGGTTGAGTATGAGACCAGGGCGAATTTTGGAGGCACCATTCTGCCATTGCCCGACATGGGTCATCCGTATCCGCCGGGATAGGTTCAACCAGATAGTAACTATCACAGACTTCCGGACCCAGAAGAATTCCACCAAGATCATCAACTAAGTTCAACCCCGGTGGGGAGGGCATCTTCTCACACATATATATTCTTATTGGATTCTCTACAACCCCAGGAGCATTGGCTCCTTTTTTAACCCTTTCCCTCAACTCTGAATTCAGTGCCCTGTTAGCCTGGGCAAGAGCAACCGGATCACTGATATAATCAAATACGCATCCAGTAACCCAGACATTCTCTAAGCTTGCAATTGGTGGAACTTCAGCACAAGTTATAATATCTACATATTCTCGGTAGGTCTCGTAAAGCTCATTAATCATTCTTATACCTTTATTGAGATCTTCGGTTGACACCCTCTTTCCGGTTACCTTTGAAATCTTATCAACCGTCTCGCTAAACTGCTCTGCCAGATATTCTAATGCCCATTCCTTACCTTTCCCATTAAAGGGGATATCGACAAAATGAAGGGGGATATTCCATCTCCTGATAAGATGGTTTGCGCATGGTAAATCTCCAAATACCCCGGTCCCGGAGATAATCATATCGGTTGGCACAAGCCCATCTCTTGCCATAAGAGCAACCGGAGGTTCTCCAGGGCAGGATTCAAAGGATGTCCATCTATGAGCCTCCTCATGGATCTCCCATTTCTCATCCCACCATACCTCATTAAAAAATTGAGTAAGGCCATAGGTAATTGCATGGCAGCCATAGACAAGTTCTCCTCCTGGAAATCCAAGCCCTCCACCAAAGGTAAATATCACGGAAGTCCCTTTCTCATGCATCCTCTTAATCCTATCAAGGGCTGACATATATAAGTATCTATGCCTGAAAAAACTCAATAACCCTAAATCAAAACGAAAATCAATAGCATGCCTGTACTTCCCGGTGAAGGGGAGACAGGCGTATTCCCACATCTCCTCTGGAGTAATAAGGCTTCCATCGATCAACCTAAGCTCCTCTGTCTCAAGAAACCTTTCCTTAAGCTCTTCTAAAGGCTTGGGCAACTTTATCCTTCTACCCATCTTCTCCTCCTTTCTATATTTTAAGGGTTTCGATAAACCCTTCAATCCTTGTTTTTAATCTTGCTCCCTCTGCCTCTCCATATTCAGAATGGATTGCGAGCATTGGAATTCCTGCTTTATCTCTCAGGAAATCTTTGGTTTCATCATCCTTGAAGGCATAATGATCGCAGAATCTTAGGGCATAATATATTACCCCCTGTACCTTATATTCCTTAATAATTCTAAGGATATGATTTAATCTCCTGTCATCTTCTATCTTCAAATCCTGAGCAGTAGCGCAGGGATTGCTATTAAGATATGTCTCCCTTATTCCTGCAATGGTTGGCTCCTGGATAATAAGATCTTCAAAAGAGCGTAATCCTGTACATAGCATATCAGCAACAATCCTTGCACCGGATTCCTCTATAAGCTTAATCAATAGATTATCCCCCGGTAATATTGGAGAGCCAACTAACATTATTCTTGGAGTATTGGTTGAATTTTCTATTTCATTACCTTTTATTCCTTTAACCAATTCCTCAAGAAATTCTAAATATTGGACCGGATCCAAGAGAAATCCAGTATGGACTATTTTTAACATATCAGACCACTTAAATACTTCCCCAAAGGCCTGGAGTTTATACAGGTGCATTAGAGTTTCTCTTATTTTATTAAACAGATTTACCGATTCTTTCAAGTTTTGAGAATTAAGTCTTATTTCTGTAATTTCTTCCAGCTTTCTGATGAAAAAATTAACCTCTCCATCATAGAATCTTTTTTCCTTTTCTCCCGGGGGATTTAGAGGGTGAGTTATATAGATTGTTGGCTTGTCAGTATATAATTTAAGCACCTCAAGACACCTATGAAGTGCAATACATGTAACATAGCCAGATAGCACATCAACATTATTATAGAAAAAGTCTCCTTCTTCCAGCATCTCTCCTACTATACATTTTACATAGGGGCAGGTAAATTGATGGGTATATTGGGCTCCCTTTGCCATTTTTGTTTCATCTGCAATCCCTATACGGATTGGAATCATTCCAAGGGCATAGGGTATCTCAACAGGAACCTTACAGCAAACATATCCGAATACCTTTTCCCCTTCCCTTCTTAGGGCTGATATCTCTTCTTTGCGGTTATTAAGAAAGAAATCAAGCTTTGATAAAAAAGAGTTCTTCATAGGCTCTCCTTCTTTTCAAAGAAATCCTTTGCAAGTAAGGCTGCTCCAATAGCACCGATAATTTGGGGATCGGATCTAACAGGGACAAAATTTTTATCCAAAAATCTTTCAAGAGCCCTTTTAACCCCCTCATTTTTGGCAACTCCTCCCACGAAAACTATATCCTCCTTAGTACCAAAGGATTTAACCATATTTCCCACTCGCCTGGCTATCGCAGAATGGACACCAGCCGCAATATCCTCCTTTTTCTGTTTTGAGGCTAAAAGGGAGATGACCTCTGTTTCGGCAAAGACAGCACATGTGCTGCTCAGATGAAGAGGGTAAGTTGAACTTAGAGAAAAATTGCCCATCTCTTCAATCGGTATTTCAAGAATATGAGATACTATCTCAAGAAAACGGCCAGTACCAGCAGCACATTTATCGTTCATTGCAAAATCTATCATATTTCCGATCTCATCTACCTGAATCACTTTGCTATCTTGACCTCCTATATCGATCACAGTTCGCACTGTAGGATAAAAAAAATGAGCTCCCCGTGCATGACAGGTAAGCTCAGTGACTATTTTATTAGCCTTTTTAAAAGCCACCCTCCCATAACCGGTTGCTACAATATAGGTAATTTCATCCCAACTTAACCTGGATTTGCTTAAAGCCTCTTCCATTGACCATTTAGCAGCCTTCTCAGGATCGGAACAGGAGTCAATTATAGAATAGGAGAGAATTTTATTATCCTTCAAAATGGCTGTCTTAGTAACACGGGAACCAATATCTATACCAGCAAACATTTACTTACCTCCTTTTGGGGTTATCCTTTCAAGGAAGGCCTCAACCCTTATATTGATCTGCGATATATCCTCTTCACTGTAATCACTTTCTAATCTGAGAATCGGTATCCCCTCCTCTTTTAAACTCTTCTCGACTAAAAAAGACTCTATGTTATAGGGTTGACAGAACTGAAGTGTATAATGAATTACACCATCCGCTTTATAATCCCTGACAAATTCTACTATCTGGTCAATCCTCTTCTCATTTGGAGTAAAACAGGCACAATTAATTTTAAGATAACGTTCAGCTATATTTTTTAAATAGGAATCAAGATTTTCTCCTGATTCATTAACTATCTCCATGAAGTATCTTGTTCCAGTACAGCTTTCCTCGCATACCACAACCCCCCCACCTGTTTCAATCAGATTATGTAACTTCCAGTTAGGAATAGCCATAGGACACCCTGAAATTATGATCCTTGGAGCATCTCCATCTGTAACCCCTGTACCGCCTCTAACCCTTTCTTCTAACTCATCACATAACTCATTTACTTTAAGGGTAAACCTGTTACAATCATCATAAAATGCCAGTTGAGAGACAAGTAAAGCATCTTTACCGCTTATAGGAGAAGGTCTGTTCCTTCTTAACCCATATAATCTTTTTAGTGCCTTTCTTTTATTATTTACCTCCTTTATCGCCTCTTTGAGCTTTTCTTCTTTTATGTTGGTTTTAGTCTCCCCTTCCAATCGGGTCTTAAATTTAATTATCTCATGAAGCCACAGTTCCCTATCCTCCTTAGAATCCTTTTTATGAGGGAGTTCCATCACATGGATCGGAACATATTCGTTGAGAATCTCCCATACCTTTTTCTTACCATCACAGGTTGTCTCCCCTACTAGGAAATCACAGGCCTCAAAGTAGGGACATATCCTTCCAAGCTTAAATCCAACAGAGGATTTGATAAGGGGGCATAAATTTCTGGGTAGAATAACCTCTGCATCCGGAATCGAAAACCGGGAACCACCACAAAGCCCTACCGATTTTGCACCCGATGCAAGAATAAGTTCTTCAGGAACATACAAACAGAAGGTCCCGACTACCTTCCCCCCCTTTTCCTTATGTTCTAAAAGCTCCTTTAACCTTAATCCATGGATCTCAGAGATAACATAATCAAAGTATTTCATACCCTCTGGTCTATTCCTTTGAAGTTTATAGATTTTAGGATAGAAGGTCCTCAATGCATCCAGTAATTGAGAATGTCTATCCATATCCAAACCCAGATTCTTCCATATTTCTATATATTCTTCGCTCATTCTATACACCCCCTTTTTTATTTAAACTATATTTACTGCACTTTCTCTCTTTTTTAATCTATTTAAATAGGCTATCTTTAAAGTTAAGAGGATCAATATTAATATGAAGATGAAAAATAATATCTTTACAGAGCCTGTTACATTATGACCAAGGTATGAGTACACAATTGTACCCGGAAGCTGACCTATCCCGGTAGCAATAAGGTAGCCTAAAAAATCTATGGAGGTTAAACCTGCTGCATAGCTTATAAGATCAAAGGAAATAAAAGGAAGAAGCCTTGCAATCAATATTGCGTATTTCCCATAATTTCTGAAAAAATTATCAGCAAGCTTTAGAGACTCATTTCCAACAATCCTTTCTACAAAGGGGCGTCCAAAGACCCGGGAGATATAAAAGCATATAATAGCCCCAACCATCGCACTGCTCCATGAAAGAACTGCTCCCCAGAATACCCCAAAAATTAGCCCGTTTGTAAATGTTATTACAAAGGCAGGAAGCGGAGCAATTACAGACTGGAATACCATAAGTATAAAGGATGCAAGAGGAGCTAATACTCCAAAGGAAAGAAGATATTCCCTTAATTTATTAATATCGCCGGTAGATAAAATATCTATGACTCTTTTAATCTCGAGTCCAATATCAGGGAATAGGATTAATATTATAATAGGGATTAAAAGACTAATTCCTACCTTTTTTAATAGTGAGGTTTTTATTAATCCATTCATTTATCCCTTTATCCTGCTTCTTTTTTTGAAAAGGTCACATAAACCGGGGTTCCATCTTTCGGAAGAATCTCTGGATTTCCATAAAATTTTACCTTTCCCCTATCAAAGGATTTCCATCCCCATCTTGCATTGGAGGTTATTCCCACGGCACAGCTATCAAGACAGAGGATACAACCTGTCCTTTTCTTCTGTTCCCTCTCATCATTCCCCCCATACCTTATCTCCCAACCCTTATCTGGTTCAGACTTAACTATTTCTCCCCAATCATAATTCCTATCTGCACCATCCCATGTAACAGTCACTTTTAAGGCATCTCCTTTAACTATTGTTCCCTCTTCAGAATCAAGTGTAACATTATTTCCGGGTTTTAGTCCTATACCTCTCAAAGCAAGGTTAAAGTCATGCTGATTTATATAGGCTCTAAGAATCGATCTATTTCCATTCTTACCATCTTTAAAAACTATTCCATGTCTTGTAGGCTTAGTAAAATATCTTCCATTTACTTCAGTATAAATGAGAACTTTTCCCACCTTCCTGTCAACTATTATTGGATTCTCCCTACTAAGTTTATTTCCTTTAACCTTTTTTACATTTTCCACCTCTTTTTTCTGGCAGGATAGAGGTATAGATAATACAAAAATAAAGACTAAGACTCTATAAAAAATCTTTTTTTTCATTTTCCCCTCTCCTTCTTAAAATATCGTTCTTATATTTAATATTAGAATTCTATTTATCTATATGTCAAATAGAAAAAAATTATGTATAATTAAATAAAAATAGAATAAATTAATATGGAATAAAAAATATTTGATTTATAATCTAAAATAAAGTAAAAGTATATATTGTATATTATGCAAATATTTAAAATTAAGCTTTTTATATTGTTATTTATATTATTATTTATTATCCCCTTGAAAGCAGAAGAAGAGGCTAAGAATTCCCTTAACTCTCAAGTTCCTAAAGAATCTGAATCAGATATGGTTCAATTAGACTTTGATAATGTTGATGTATCTGAGGTAGCAAAAAATATTAGTGAATTATCCGGCATTAAGATAGTTATAGGGGAAGATGTTAAAGGAACTGTTACAATTCATACTACCAAGAAAATTCCAGTTAAAGAGGCATTTAATATGTTCTTAAAAGCCATTGAACTTAATGGACTTACTGCCATAAATAGAGGGGATTTTTATGAGATTGTTCAGCTACCCAAAGAGAAGAAAATAGCTACCCAAGTAGAGGAAAAGGAAAAAGTAAAGTCTCCTTCCAAATCTTTTCCGAGATCTGAATCAAAGATGGTTGTATTAAACTTTGATAACGCTGATGTAGTTGAGGTTGCAAGAACTGTTAGTGAAATCTCTGGCATTAATATAGTTGTAAGTCCAAATGTTAAAGGAGCTGTTACAATACATACAACTAAAAAGATCCCAGCAGAAGAGATTTTTAATATATTTTTAACAGTTCTTGAACTTAATGGATTAACGGCCATAAAAAGAGAAGGATTCTATGAGATTGTTCCATTACCTTCTGCAAAGCAAAGGCCTATAGAGATAAAGGTTGGGCAAGAATCCAAAGAGGTAGAAAAAGTTGATAAGGTTATAACCCAGATAATTCCTATTGAAAATATACCTGCAAAGGAGATTGAAACTGTGATAAAGCCGCTTCTCTCTCCTACTGCTAATGTTACTTTCTATCCAAGAAGAAACATCCTTATACTTACTGAGCTATCCTCCAATATTAAACGTGTGCTTGAGATTGTTAGAGCATTAGATATAAATATATTCAAGGATTTGAAGATAAGGCTATTCAAAATTAAATATATAGATCCTGAAGAACTTTCAAAGGAGTTAACAAATCTATTTTCAATGGTTATAAAGGTAGGAGGAAAGAGAGAAGAGTTAAAATTAAGCCCTTTAATTATGCCTATTCCAAGGGCTGGATCTATTCTAATTGCAAGTTTCTCTCCTCAGACTTTAGAGACCGCACAAAATTGGATAACCATATTAGATCAGCCTATTACAGAAGCTGCTCAGGGGAATTATGTATATCATGTTAAACATGGGAAGGCATCAAACCTTGCCAATGTACTAAATCAACTTTTTCAGAAGAAAAAGGGAGTCAAAAATATAAAAGCCATATCCCAAACAACTACATCCACCACTTCATTAACTCCTCCAAAGAAAGGGGAGAAGTTAAAACAACCGGAGGCAAAGGTTTCTGTTACCAAGGGAGGGACTGTAATTGAGATTCCCCACCTTGGAGGTGTTCCACCATTAATAGTAGCAGATGATTCAACAAATTCACTAATAATAAGAACATCATACTCTCAATATATAGCTATCAAGAGGCTTTTAGACCAATTAGATATAAGACCCTTACAAGTATTGATAGAGATGTTTATAGCAGAAGTAGTATTAAAGGATGACCTCAAATATGGACTTCAGTGGGCACTTATGGGTCAGGATAGATTAAAGATAGGTGGAGAAATAGATCAGGTAGAGAGCAGAGCAAGAACATATTTTGGCATTTCTGAAGTTGGAACAGGAGCTCCTGCTGCTCAAGGATTCTCATATTTATTAACCTCGGCTGGTAGATTTACCCTACTTTTAAGAACCCTTATATCTAAAGGTAGAGCAAATGTTTTATCAACCCCTCATATTCTTGTCAAAAATAACTCCGAGGCGTCAATAAATGTTGGTGAAGAGGTTCCGATTATAACGACTCAGCAGACATCTCAGATTCAGACAGGAGGCTCTTCAAATATTCTACAGAATATAGAATACAGATCAACCGGAGTTATTCTTAAGGTTACCCCTCATATTAATGAGGAAGGTTCTGTTGTCCTTGATATTAATCAGGAAGTAAGCCAGGTTACATCTCTTACCACCGGAGGGATACAATCTCCAACATTCGGTAAAAGAGAGGCAAAGACCTCTGTATTGGCTCAGGACGGACAGACTTTAGTTATTGGGGGATTAATCCAGGAGAGGAGATCCCAGAATTATAGAGGTATCCCGGTTCTAAGTAGTATACCTATACTAGGAGCTCTATTTAGAGATACACAGACTATAACAGATAAAACAGAACTTATAATACTTATGACTCCCCACATTGTAAGAAATCCCACAGAGGCTGATAAGATAACAGAAGACTTTAAAAATAAGATAAAAGAACTTAAAAAATCATTGACAGATATTAAGAAAAAGGAGGGGAAGGAAAAATGAAGTTTAGATTATTGGTTATATTTTTAATTATGATATATGGATGTAGCAAACCAGGAGGTAATAGACCTGAAAATATATCTTCATCTCTCCTCCATGTTGTATCAATAAATAAGGGAGCTACACTACAGTCAGATGTTTTAAAAAATGGAGCTCATACAGATGATATAGTAGAGGTTGTATTAAGAAACGATTTAAAGCCTTCTGCAGACCCACTAATTCCAACAACTCCAACCACTTTTAACAATATAACCATTACTTCTTATAGGGTTACCTATTACAGAGATGATAATGGTCCTGTCCCATCTCCATTTAATGGTTCAATGAATCTATTTCTTCCGGCAAATCCGCCTGCTAAAACTACCACAGGAACAACAACTACTACCACAACTTCTGTACAGACAGGTCAGGCAAATATAGTTGTTGTGAGAGCTTTTGCTAAAGGTCAATCTCCGCTTGTAGAGCTTATAAAAGGGGGGGAAATATTTGCCAGGGCAATAATAGAGTTTTTTGGAAAGGATGGGAATGGGAGAGATGTTAAAGTTTCAGGAAGTTTAAGTATATTATTTGGAAATTTCCCGGACACAACCACAACAAGTAGTTCAGAAGGCTAAGGAGGCTATCATGATAAAAAGGGTTATATTGGTATTTACAATCCTTATTCTGTCATGCAGCAGGACAGATAGAGAATATTCTCCAACAGGTCCTACTGCCTCATCAGCAGGGGAAGGGAATCTTGGAGGGTCAACAAGGATATATACCCCGGGTGTAAAGGGAAGTTTGGTGGCTCAGCCAGATACTATAACAGGAGGAGGAGTGATAACAATCACGGTTAATGATGAGGATGAGGCTGGGACTGAGGGCGTAATAGTAACAGCGGCAAGTAGTAGAGGTAGTATTATAAAAAAGCTTTTTGAAAGAAGAAGAGGGTTGTTTCAGGGAGTTATTGAAGTTGGAGGGAATCCTTCAAATGCTATGACTAAATATAAATATCTTGTGGTAAATACTTCAATAGAAGGAGATACAGTTGTTATTACATATCTTGATAACAGGAATGATGAGGGAAAACAAGAAATTATTACTGCAAGTGTAACTGTCCAGATCTCACAACCTCAGATAAGCCCATCTACAGTAACTGATGGTGCAGTGGGAGTTACATATACATTTACAGTATCTGGAGGAACAGCACCATATAGCTGGTCTTTTACAGGTGGAAGCGCTATAGGTTCTACCACCGGTCAAGTATTTAAATGGAAGGCTACATCTACTGGAACTTTCTATATCACTGTAACAGATACAAACAACCTTAGTGATACAGCAACAGTAGAAATTACGACTAAGTGATGGATATTTAATAAATTGTTTAGTAAAATTAAAACTTGCCTTACAATTAAAAAGGAGGTATGGCTATGAATCAATTTACAAGACTTATGGGGAAAGTATGTGATAATTGTCCATTGTGTAAGTATGCAAGAGAAAATCCTGATGCAGCATTTGGAAAGGTAATGGAATGGCATGGTAAATGGTGCCCTGCATGGAAAGCTCAGAAGGAGATTGCAAAAGAAAGGAATGAAGGTAAGCATAGTTAGCCTTGGATGTTCTAAAAATCTTGTGGATAGTGAGGTTATTTCTGGAATTATTGTAAAAGAAGGTTATGAGATTACAGATTCTCTTGAAGATGCAGAAATTATAATAATAAATACATGTAGCTTTATAGAGGAAGCAAAGAAGGAATCTATTGAAAACATCTTACAATTAGCAGAATTTAAAAAATATGGTATCTGCAAAAAACTTATTGTAGTAGGCTGTCTCCCACAGAGATATCCAAAAGAACTTCTTACCGAGCTTAAAGAAGCTGATATATTCATAGGAACCGGAGAATTTTATAGAATAGGTGAGATATTAAAAGAGAATAGCAATAAAGAAGATAGAAGAATATATATAAACGATCCTCAATTTATATATGACCATGAAACACCAAGGATAGGATTAACAGAACCATATACGGCCTATGTAAAAATATCCGAAGGATGTGAGAATTTCTGTTCCTATTGTGTGATTCCGAAGATAAGGGGAAGGCTGAGAAGTAGACCTTTAGAATCTGTGGTAAAAGAGGTTAAAAGTCTTGTTTCCAATGGTGTGAAGGAAATAAATATAATAGGTCAGGATATTACCTCATATGGTAAAGATATAGGAATAGATTTAAAGCTTCTGTTAAATAGATTGGTAAAGATTAAAGATATAAAATGGATAAGGTTGTTGTATACACATCCAGCCCATATAGATGAGGAGCTTATAAATATAATTAAGAATGAAGGGAAAATCTGTAAATATATTGATGTGCCTATTCAACATATAAATAACCGAATATTAGAGATGATGAATAGGAAGATTAATAGAGAGTATATCGAAGATCTTATATTTAAAATAAGAGATAAAATCCCAGATATTACACTAAGAACATCTATTATAGTGGGTTTTCCTGGAGAGAGCGGAGAAGAATTCAATGAGTTGCTTGAATTTATAAAATATATGAAGTTTGAAAGGCTCGGGGCATTCATATATTCAAGAGAGGAAGGAACATTGGCGTCAAAGTTACCCTATCATATACCAGAAAGAGTTAAAAAGAATAGATATAAAAGGCTTATGGAAACTCAGGCTCAAATATCCTTTGAAAAGAATAGAGAAAAAATTGGAATGAAAGAAGAAGCTATAATTGAGGGCTATAAAGATTCTATCTTAATAGGAAGGGCTTCATCACAAGCCCCAGAAGTTGACGGAGTGACATATATTACAAAAGGATGGGGTGAGATAGGTGAATTGGTTAATATTATATTCAGAGATGCTGACTATTATGATCTATATGGAGAAATTTATTGAAATATAGTTTTGTATTTTATCTAACTATAAATAATTTAGTCCATAACCTTTTGAGTCTATAATCATTAGCTACAGGGCTTGCATAATTATAAACTAATAGAATTAGGAAACTCTGGATACAACACATTTACTTGGAAAGCCTCAACTATTGACCTATTTTCCTAAAATCTCGCTTTTTAATAGCCAGAGAGTTCTGTGCTCCGATTATAAAGAATTTATTAGTTCACCGAGAATCTATTAAGGCAAGTGAGTGATCCGACCCCAGATGGGAAAATACTTGACATGTATATAGAAAATATAGTATAATTATAATATAAAACAAGAAACAGGAGGGTAAAACTATGGATAATAAGAGAGCATCTGAAGAGTTGTTAAGTGCGTTAAATGACGCAATAGCGAGGGAGCTCCAGGTTTCAATACAGTATATGTGGCAGCATATTCTCTGTAAGGGAGTAAAAGGATTTGCTGTAAAAGATGAACTTAAGAGTATAGCAATAACCGAAATGAAGCATGCAGAGGCAATAGCTGGAAGATTAGCCTATCTTGGAGAAAAGCCAACAACAAAACCTGCCCCAATCTTTGTTGGAGAAACTCTCAAAGAGATGATAGAGCAGGATAAAAGAGACGAAGAGGGAGCAATTGAATTATATAAAGAAATAATAGGCTTAGCAAGAAAAGAGGGAGATGAAGTGACTGATAAATTATTCAGAGAGATTTTATCAGATGAGGAAGAACATCATGATACATTTACAAGTCTGTTAGAGGATATATAAGATTTAGGAGGGAGAAATGGCAGAACAAAAAAAGATTTATAAGTGTAATATCTGTGGGAATATAATTGAAGTTCTACATGGAGGCAAGGGAGAGCTTGTATGCTGTGGGACCCCGATGGAACTGCTGGTGGAGAAAACAAGTGATACTGGTAAAGAAAAACATGTTCCTGTAATTGAAAGGATAGAATCAGGAGCGAGGGTAAAGGTGGGTTCAATTCCACATCCAATGGAGGAAAAACATTACATTGAGTGGGTAGAGATAATAGCAGATGATAGAGTCTATAGAAAATTTTTAAAACCGGGTGATAAACCAGAGGCTGAGTTTGACATAAAGGCAGAGAAAATCCAAGCAAGAGAACACTGTAATCTTCATGGACTATGGATTTATAGTTAATGAATTAGGATAAAGATATTATAATTTATCCATAAGTTTTTAAAAAATTAATTATCCTGTTAGATATAAAGTATATTATCTAACAGGATAAAATTTAATTAACAAGACCGAGATAATTGGTTATTTACCTCTTAAAATCTACATCTTCTGAATTATTTTTCCAATTTAAATTTAAAATTTTATCTATTATAATGAAGTTTTTTGATAGAAGGAAGAGTTCTAAAACCTAATTAATATATGAAGCATGTAATATTAGGCACTGCTGGCCATATAGATCATGGTAAAACATCCCTTATAAAGCTATTTACAGGTATAGATACTGATAGACTGAAAGAAGAAAAGATAAGGGGGATGACAACAGATCTCGGATTCACACACTTCAGACTTCCAAATGGAAATATTGTAGGAATAATAGATGTACCCGGGCATGAAAGATTTATAAAAACGATGGTAGCAGGAGCATACTGTATTGATTTAGTTATTTTTGTTGTTGCATCTGATGAAGGAATAATGCCTCAGACAGTGGAACATATGTATATATTGAATCTTTTAGGGGTAACAAGAGGAATTGTAGTGTTAACAAAGACAGATCTTGTAGAGAGGGAATGGGTCGATTTTATAAAAGAAGAGGTTAGAAACTTTGTTAAAGGAAGCTTCCTTGAAAATTCTCCAATAATTCCAATATCATCAAAGACAGGAGAAGGAAAAGATGAATTGATTAAGTTGATTAATATTATTAGTGAAGAGATCGAAAATAGAGAATGTAGTGGTATATTTCGTCTTCCTATAGATAGAATATTTACCATAAGAGGATTTGGAACAATAGTAACAGGAACAGTTATAGATGGAGAGGTATCAATCAATGATTCCGTAGAGATACTTCCAAAGAGAATAGTAACTAAGGTGAGAGGAATTGAGATATATAATGAGAAGTCAACTCATTCATCTGCAGGTTTTAGAACAGCGATAAATCTTAAAGGAGTAGAAAAATCAATTATTGAGAGAGGAGATATATTGGCACATCCTGATATTATAAGACCATCATTAATCTTAGATGTATCAATTAATGCCCTTAATAAATCTATTAAGAATAATTCAATTATTAATTTTCATATAGGTACATCGAAAAATATTGGGAGGATTGTCCTCCTTGATAAAGATAAATTAAAGGAATATGAGAGAGGATATGCACAAATAAGACTGAATGCCCCAGTTGTTGCTATGCCAAAGGATAGATTTATAATAAGAAGTTCTGGAGTAACTTTAGGAGGTGGAGAGGTGTTGGATTCCCATCCTCAAAAACATAAGAGATTTGACAAAACGACTTTATCTAATCTTGATGTATACAGGAATGGTGATGATAGAAGGATAATTGAGAACTATATATTAAACTCAAACATTACTAATATTAATTATATAAGAATTGACAGGAATTTACCGCTCCATAAAATATCAACTAATATTGAAAATATGGTAGCAGAGGGAATTTTAATAAAGATCGATTCTGAGATAATACATAAAGATAACCTCTACAAGCTCAAGTCTATTATATTAGACAATATTAAACTATATCATAAAAATTTTCCATTGAAGATGTTTATTAGTAAGGAAGATTTAAGAGCTAAATTGCCAGATTATATTAATAATAGAGTATTTTCTGAAATATTATCAATGCTTAATTCTTCTGGTGAGATATTTATGGATGGTAATAATATAAGGCTTTCAGACCATAAGGTAATAGTTGAAGAGGATATTAAAAGTAAGATTGTTGAAAGATTTGAAAATGCAGGATTAACCCCACCTATGTTGAAGGATCTATGTAATGAATTAAAAATAAGTATTGATAATTTAAGAGATATAATATCTATTCTTTTAAGGGAGAATGTATTGATAAGAGTGAAATATGATCTATATTTTTACAAGGAGAGAGTAGATAATTTAAAAGAAAGTATTAAGGATTATTCAAAAGGGAAGAAAGAACTCTCTGTTAAAGATTTTAAAAATATTACCAATATATCAAGGAAATTCCTTATCCCTCTCTTAGAATATTTTGATTCCATAAAATTCACTGTGAGGATCGGAGATAAAAGAAGAATAAAATGAGAGTTTAAGTCTAAGTAAGTTACTATAAAAATTTAATGGGCGGTACTGGATTCGAACCAGTGACTTCCACCGTGTGAAGATGGCACTCTACCACTGAGTTAACCGCCCTATACTCTATTTAATAATTCCTTTGAATTTAATATTATAGCATTAAAATCAGATTCTGATAAGCCTGCTCCTAGGATAATTCTTTTAGCTTCATCATCATCTATTAAATCATCAGGAGAATGGGTATCTGTATTTATTATTAATTTTGCTCCTATTTTTTTAGATATCTTTGCAACCCATCCATTGGTAAGGGAATGTCCTTTCCTTGATGTAATCTCAAGATATACAGAATTTTTCTTTGCCATTTCTACCTCTTCCTCTGATATAAGACCTGGATGTGCCAATATGTCTACTCTGCTTTCTATAGCAGCTCTATTTGTCCCAGGAGCAACCGGCTCAGCAATAGTTTCACCATGCATTACAATAAGCTTTGCACCCAATTTTCTTGCTTCTTTCTCCAATTTTGAAATATATCTAGGTGGTATATGGGTTAGTTCTATTCCAGGGATTATCTTTATTCCAAAACTATCCTCATAATCTTTACAGATTTTCAAAATTCTTGGGATAATAAAATCTATATTAGATGAATCAGCATGGTCTGTTATAGCTATTGCCTCATAGCCTATATTTTTAGCCCTCCTAATAAGTTCTGATGGTAGAAGTTCTCCATCGCTGAATATAGAATGGGTATGAAGGTCTATCATTTCATATTCTCAAACGGATTTTTTATCATTATGGTCTCTTCTCTCTTTGATCCTACAGATACCATAATAATCTCTATACCTAAAAATTCTCTTATCCTGTTTATTAACTTCTTTACATTTCTGGGAAGAGAATCATAATCCCTTATATTACTTATATCATCATCCCAGGAATCAAATTCTTCATATATAGGTTTACACCTCTTGAGGATCTCTATATTTGATGGAAATTCATAATATACTTTCCTGCCATATTTATAGCCTATGCATATCTTTATTTTATTAAATCCATTTAATATATCAAGCTTTGTTAAGATTAGTCCTGATAGTCCATTTATTCTTACAGCTCTTTTTAAAACTAATAGATCAAGCCAGCCACATCTCCTTGGTCTTCCGGTAGTAGCACCAAATTCTTTGCCATTTTCTCTTAATTTAGAGCCTGATTCATCCTTTAATTCTGTTGGAAAGGGCCCATTACCAACTCTCGTGGTATAAACTTTAGCTACTCCTATAACCTTATCTATTTTAGTAGGTCCAATTCCTACTCCCAGACACACTTCTCCAGCTAGGGTATTGGAAGAAGTAACATAGGGATATGTTCCATGATCAATATCCAAGAGGCTTCCCTGTGCCCCTTCAAATATTATATTCTTGCCCTTTTTCAGCTCTTCATCTATAATTAACGAAGTATCTGTTATAAATTTCTTTAATCTCTTTCCATACTCTATATACTCTTCATATATATCTTCAAATTTATATTCTGATTTATTTAATATATTAATCAAATATAAGTTTTTTTCTCTAAGATTCTCTTTGAGCTTTTTTCTAAAGATATCCTTCCTTAATAGATCTTCCATTCTTATTCCTTTACGTGCTACCTTATCTTCATAAGCAGGGCCAATTCCCTTTCCGGTTGTACCTATTTTATTTTTTCCTCTTAGCCTTTCACGTGCTATATCAATGTCTTTATGATAGGGCATTATAACATGAGCATTTTCGCTTATTAGAATCCTATCGTCTCTCCAGGACGAGCTTTTTCTTCTTATATTATCGATTTCCTCTAAAAGAACTTTTGGGTCTACTACAAGTCCATTGGCAATTATACATCTTTTCCCAGGATAAAATATACCAGAGGGAATTAGATGAAATACAGTTTTCTCATTACCTATTACAACTGTATGTCCGGCATTGTTCCCACCCTGGAATCTTACAATAACATCAGCATATTTTGTAAGAATATCTACTATCTTCCCTTTCCCTTCATCTCCCCATTGGGCTCCCACAACTACAAGATTTGCCATATATTACCTCAAAGTTTTACCTGAATAACAGATATTATATTAGGCAATTTTTTTATTTCTTCTATTACTTTCTTAGGGACACTGCTATCAACATGTAGAAGAGAGATTGCTTTGCCACCAATCTTCTCCCTACCTAACTGAAATCCTGCTATATTTATACTATTTTTGCCCAATGTTGTTCCAATATTGCCTATAACCCCTGGTTTATCAATATTATGAATAACGAGAATATACCCCTCTGGGATGGCTTCCAAGAAAAAATCATCAATCCTTACTATCCGAGGATCTCTTTTACCAAATATAGCACCTGCTATAATATTTTCCTCATTTTTTGTTCTAACCTTAGTGGTTATTAAACTTGCAAAAT
The DNA here is from genome assembly GCA_964501575.1 of uncultured Thermodesulfobacteriota bacterium. Taxonomy (GTDB): domain Bacteria; phylum Desulfobacterota; class CAZCTP01; order CAZCTP01; family CAZCTP01; genus CAZCTP01. The sequence goes on along the minus strand of CAZCTP010000021.1, from coordinate 8,281 downwards.
CTTCTACTTCGCTCCTCTTTGACTCTATTACTCTTATTCCTCTCTCCTTTGCGATTATAGGAGCATTCACATAATTTACCCCTTCTCCTAATATAGGGCTTAGTAGCCCCTTTAATAATGATAGAGTAATAGGAGCAACATTATATTTGGATACTTCTCCACTATACTCAACGGATATTTCTTCTAATCCACCTTTAGATATCTGAACCTGAAAAGAACCCAGCTTTTCTGCAAGATCAATATAAGGTTTTAAGACTTTTAGAATCTCTCCGCTTACTGATGGAACATTAACTGCATTTTTTATTATACCATTAACCAAATAATCTACAACCTGTTCCGCAACTGCAATGGCAACATTTATTTGGGCTTCATCAGTAGAAGCACCAAGATGCGGGGTACATATTACATTATTCAATTTCAATAGAGGATTATCACCTGGGGGTTCCTTTTCAAAGACATCCAAAGCTGCTCCTGCTACCTTACCAGAGACTATTGCTTCATATAAAGCCTCTTCATCTATTATTCCACCCCTTGCACAGTTTATTATCATTACCCTATCTCTCATCTTGTTAAATGCCTCTCTATCTATAAGATGCCTCGTCTCCTCTGTAATAGGAACATGTATTGTAATAAAATGGGATCTTTTAAACAATTCATCTAAAGATACTAATTCAACACCTATCTTAGATGCTGATTCCTGGGAAATATAGGGATCATAGGCAATTACATTCATCTTTAATCCCAATGCCCTATCAGCTACTATACTTCCTATATTACCTATTCCTATAACACCTAAGGTTTTATTACATATTTCACATCCTATAAATTTGCCTTTTTCCCATTTCCCGGACTTTAATGATGTAGTAGCCTGGGGTATATTTCTTGTAAGAGAAAGTAGAAGGGATATTGCATGCTCGGCTGTTGTTATATTATTTCCACCAGGGGTATTCATGACCACAATACCCTTTTTAGTAGCTTCTCCTATATCTACATTATCAACCCCTATTCCAGCCCTTCCAATAACTTTAAGGTTAGTTGCTGCATCAATAATTTCAGCTGTTACCTTTGTGCCACTTCTTATAATTAGTCCATCGTAATCTTTTATTATTTCTTTAAGTTCTTCGTTAGATAACTTTGTCTTAATATCTACCTCTATTTCTGGAACCCTTTTTAATATCTCTATCCCCTGAGGGGAGATATTATCACTAATAAGAACTTTCATTAATTTCCTCCTTTTCTGGCTAATAGAGAACCTCCATAGCTGCTTTAACTCCTTTCCCTAACTCTACATTATAACCTAAATCCTTTAAAACCATCTCTATTGCAGATATAGCCATAAGAATATCAAACTTATCAAAATAACCTAAATGAGCAATCCTAAATATCTTTCCCTTTGCTCTGTCCTGTCCACCAGCTATTGTGATCCCATATTTTTCTCTTAAGGTTTTAACAATCTGAGAACCGTCAATCTTATCAGGAACGCAAACAGCTGTTACAGCATTGCTTGGAGAATCTTGAGCATATAGCTCGAGCCCCAATGCTTTCATAGCAGCTCGGGTAGCATTTGCTAATTTTTCATGCCTGTCAAAGACATTTTTAAGTCCAGTTCTCTTAATTTTTCCTAATGAATCTCTAAGACCTATTACTAATGATACTGCAGGTGTATATGAAGTGCTATTCTTTAAAAGAGATTTAAGTTCCTTCTTGAAATCGAAATAATATTTTGGCAAATCAGAACTTTCTGCAAATCTCCATGCTTTTTCGCTCACAGAGGCGAATGCAAGTCCTGGAGGAAGCATAAGAGCCTTTTGAGACCCTCCAACAACCACATCTAACCCCCATTTATCTGTAGGTATATCAAAAACGCCAATTCCTGTAATAGCATCTACAACTATGATTGTATTTTTATACTCCCTAACTATATTTGCTATATCCTCAACCGGATGCATAACCCCTGTTGAAGTTTCACTCGCCTGCAATAATACCCCCTTTATATCATTATCTTCTTTTAATAACCTCCTGATCAACTCTGGATCTACAGCTTTTCCCCATTCAACATTTATGTTTTTAACCCTAAGATTATAAGCTTCGCATATCTCACTCCATCTCTCCCCAAATTTTCCTCCTCTTATAACTAATACCTTATCTCCTTTACAAAAGAAATTAGAAACCGCCCCTTCCATAGCTCCTGTTCCTGATGAGGAAAATATTAAAACCTCATTCTGGGTCTGAAATAGATATTTTAACCCTTCTCTGACTTCCTCTAAAATCTCACTGAATGCAGGACTTCTATGATGAATAATGGGCTTTGCCATAGAAAGAAGAATATCTTCTGGGATTGGAGTAGGACCAGGGGCAAATAGATATTTTTTTTTCATAAATCCTCCCTTAAATATATCCAACTTAACACAAATTATAAATTTAATAGGTTTTTTGACCATTGTCAAGATATATAACTTTTCTGGCAGTAATTCTCGGTGAACTCATGAACTCTTTATAATTCGGGCTTGGGATTTCTATGTTTAATTCGGACTCAGAATATTGGACGTTGAATCCCAAACTTCTTTCTTCCGCACTAATTTGGTCTATCTGGTTGATTTCGTCTATCTCGTCCATCTCGTCTCTCTGGTTTGTTTGGTTAATTTGGTTTATCTGGTTTATCTCGTTTATCTGGTTTGTTTCGTTCATCTCGTTTACCTTCCGCGCTTCCGAACTTCCGTACTAATCTGTCTTCCGCCCTTCCGCACTATTCTGCTTGTGAGCTTTTATGCAAAAAAAGGATTTATGTGAATTTTTACTGAGAATTGCTGAGGGATATCATAGGAAATAGTCTTGGATTTTAGAGTTAAAAAGTATCTCTATGCTAAATTTGGGTAGTGTAATATAAACTAATTATAAGTAATTATAAGTAATTATTTGTAATTTATTTCTTGACTGAATAAATGACATATGTTATATTAATTTCTAAAATATAATTTAGGAGGTATAATTTGTGAAAAAGTTCTTTATTTTAGTATTTGTGCTATTATTTGTTTTTCCAGCTATTTCCTATTCCTCTGAAAAAAAAGTCATTTATGAAATACTTGATATTCTGAAAGAAAAGAAAATAATAACCGAAAAGAAATATAATGAACTTAAATCCCGTATTAAGACTGAAGAACGAGAAACCTATGAGAGAATAAGAAAGGAGATAATTGCCAAGGAAAAGACCGATAAGAAGGTTGAGATTGGTTATAAAGATGGTTTTTATATAAAAACAAAAGATAATAATTTTAAAATAAAATTAGGGGGTAGAGTTAATTTCGATGGAAAATTCTTCATAAATAATGATCACCCTAAAAAGAACGATTTATTTTTAAGAAGGGCAAGAATAGGTGTTTCTGGGACATTTTATAGGCATTATGATTTTAAGGTTGAAACAGATTTTGCAAAGAGTGGAGCTTCTCTGAAAGATGGATATTTAAATTTTGGGTTTTTTCCAGAATATCAACTTAAGGTTGGCCAATTTAAGGTACCATTTAGCTTAGAATCTGTGAGTTCAAGTTTGTGGATGGATTTTATTGAGAGGTCTATCATTGCATCAAATCTTACTCCTGGTAGAGACTATGGTATTATGCTTCATGGAAACCCTTTTGCTGGGAAACTTCATTATGGAATAGGCATTTTTGATGGAACCAGAGCAAATAAAAGTGATAATGATGATGATAAAGATGTAGCATTAAGAATAGCTCTTTCTCCTTTTAAAGATAGTGGAAATATTTTACTAAAGAATCTTTATATTGGTGGTAGTATGACCTATGGGCATCATAGATTTTTCTATCCGAGTGATAAGGATTATCTATGGAATAAGGGAAGTTTTAGAACATATGGTGGAACGAAGTTTTTTGAATTTTCTGATGATATAAAGCAGAAAGGGAAAATGGCGAGATATGGAGAAGAATTTTTTTGGGCAGTGGGACCCCTATCTCTTCAGGGTGAGTGGCTTAAGATGGATTTTGGTAATATGATAAATTCCTTTGGAAAGGTTCATAATCTATCTATAAAAGGTGGTTATTTAAATATCGGATATTTTATAACCGGTGAAAGAAGAATTTTGAAAAATGGTAAGCTAAGTAGAATAAGACCAAAATATTCCTTTATTCCTCACAAGAAAAAAGCATGGGGTGCAATAGAACTTGCTTTAAGGTATGACTACATGAAATTTGATGATGATTTTTTTAAATATGGATTTTCAGATGCGTCCATTTATACTGATAGGGTAGAAGGATTTACACTCGGGATAAACTGGTTTTTAAACCCAGTAACTTTAGTTAGGTTAAATTATAGTCATGTGGATTTTGACGATTATGTGAAGGAAGCAGATGATAATAAAGAGGATGTTATACTTGGAAGATTCCAGATAGTCTGGTAAGGAACAAATATCATTAGGAAGAATTTTATAATGAAAAAAGAGATGATGACCACAAAGGAAGTTGCAAAATATCTAAATATAAATGAGAAGAGAGTATATCAGCTTATTAAGGATAAAAAGATACCCTCTACTAAAATAACTGGTAAATGGTTATTTCCAAAGAGACTCATTGACAAATGGATAATAGATAGTGCAAAGGAGAATATTGGTTTAGAAGTTAAACAGAAGCCATTGCAAAATCAAGTGGTTATATCAGGAAGTAATGATTTAGCTTTAGAACTTCTTATAAAAAAAGTCAATATAAAATATCCTCAATATACAGCATCCATATCAAATGTTGGGAGCTTAGGAGGAATGGTAGCTCTTAAGAATAGAAGTTGTCATATTGCTGCGTCTCATCTATTAGATCCTGCTACTGGAGAATATAATATTTCCTATATTAATAAATATCTTAATTATTTAGATGTTTTAGTCCTAAATTTAGTCTATAGGCAACAGGGGCTTATAGTGAAGAAAGGGAATCCTCTTAAAATAAAAAATTTTAGAGATTTAGTTAATCCTAAATTAAATTTTATAAATCGTCAGGAAGGATCTGGGACCAGAGTTCTTTTTGATCTTAAACTTAAAGAGATGCAAATAGCTCCTAATAGTATAAAAGGTTATAAAAAAATCGCCTATACCCATATGGAAGTAGCCATTGAGATTCTGAGTGGAACAGCTGATGTAGGTATAGGGATACTTGCTATAGCTAAGTTATTTAACTTAGATTTTATTCCTTTATCTATAGAACGCTTTGATTTAATTATTCCTAAAGAAAATTATAATTTAAAACCAGTAAAGGCATTAGTTGATGTTATAAATTCATACGAATTCAAAAAAGAGGTGACTCAAATAGGAGGTTATATTACCAAAGATACAGGGAAGATATTGTATCAATAAGGAGGATCTATTATTATGGAGTTAAACAAAAAAATTATAAAATATTTTATTATAATATTATCTCTTGCTACTTTAATCCCATTATTTGAGTGTCAGCTCTTATTTGGGAATCAAAAGAGCATCATATTAGCAACTACTACCAGTACACAGGACTCTGGATTGTTGGATGTACTTATCCCAATATTTGAGAAAAAGACAGGGTATTTAGTTAAGACTATTGCTGTAGGTTCGGGTCAAGCGATTGCTATGGCAAAGCGCGGCGAGGCGGATGTTCTTTTAGTCCATTCACCAAAGGATGAAGAAAAATTTATGGGAGAAGGCTTTGGAATTAATCGTCGTATTGTCATGCATAATGACTTTATCCTTGTTGGACCCCATAATGATAGAGCAAATATTAAAGGAAATAGGTCAATATTCTCTGCGTTTAAAAAGATCGCTTTAGCTAAAACACTCTTTATATCAAGAGGAGATAAATCTGGAACAAATATGAAGGAATTAGAGATTTGGAAAAGAATCGGGATTAATCCAGAAGGAGAAAGATGGTATATAGAGACTGGTTTGGGTATGGGACTAACATTAAATGTAGCTTCAGAAAAAGAGGGATATACACTTACTGACCGTGGAACATATCTGGCGCTTAAAAAGAATATACAACTCGATATTATGGTTGAAAAAGATCCTTTTCTCTTCAATATATATCACGTAATAGAAGTAAATCCTAAGAAATGGCCAAAAGTGAATAATAAAGGAGCTAAAGCTTTCTCTGATTTTATAGTTTCTAAAGAAGCTCAAGAAATAATTAAGAATTTTGGAATAGAGAAATTTGGAGTCCCACTTTTCTATCCAGATGCTTATAAGAAATAATAATATATAGAAATAAAATAATCTTAAAGAGGGCAGATTGGACCTAATTATAGAAGGAATAAAAAAAGCCTTCATTTTACTTTTTACCTTAGATCCTGAGGTAATGCGAATAACTTTACTTTCGCTTAAAATTTCTGGAACAGCTACTTTACTTAGCCTTATTCTTGGAATTTCTTTAGCCACATTCTTAGCCCTTTCTGAATTTCCTGGGAGAAAGATCATAGTAAGTCTTATAAATACAGGGATGGGACTCCCTCCAGTAGTAGTCGGTCTATTTGTCTCAATTATGATATGGAGAAGTGGGCCATTGGGTTTCTTGGGGATTTTATATACTCCAACTGCTATGATTATAGCTCAAACCTTTATTGCTTTTCCTATTGTGACAGGAATTACATTGGTTGCAATCCAACAGCTTCCAAAAGAGCTTAGGCTACAGATCTTAGCATTGGGTGCAACTCGGAGTCAGTTAATATGGACACTATTAAAAGAGGCTCGAATCCCTCTTTTGGCAGCAGTAATAGCTGGATTTGGAGCAGTAATATCCGAGGTTGGAGCATCTATAATGGTTGGTGGAAATATCAAAGGCTTAACCCGGGTACTCACTACTGCGACTGTCTTAGAAACAAGTAAAGGTAACTTCGATATAGCAATTGCCTTAGGAATCATTCTTCTAATATTTGCCTATCTTATCACCCTTATCCTTACTTATATTCAACAGTGGGAAAGATCGCAATGAATACCTCTATATTACCCTATTTAGAAATTAAAGATCTCATAGTGAAAAAAGGGAATACAATAATTTTAGAAATTTCTTCTCTTAAACTCTATCAGGGAGAGATACTTGCCATCATTGGGCCTAATGGAGCAGGGAAGACTACTTTAATCAACTCTCTTTCTCTTTTAGAGAAGCCGATAAAGGGGGAAATTTTTTTTAAAGGTGAGAGAATTAATTCCAAAAAGAATAGGTTCGATTTCAGGAGAAGAATAGGAGTGGTATTTCAGGATCCTCTTCTTTTTAATACCACAGTATATAATAACGTTGCTTCTGGTCTTAAGTTCAGAGGTATAGGATCGAAGGAAATAAAAAAAAGGGTTTATGAAGTGCTCGAATATTTAAGGATTTCACACCTTGCCAATCGTTCTGCAAAAAAACTCTCTGGAGGAGAAGCATGTCGTGTAAGTTTAGCTAGAGCATTTGTTCTAAAACCTGAGATCCTTTTTTTGGATGAACCTTTTTCTTCATTAGATCCTCCTACAAGAGAGACTCTATTAAGTGATTTAGAATGGATTATCCATAAGACTCAAACTACCACCATCTTCAGTACCCATGATTGTTCTGAAGCAATCCGTCTGGCGAATAGAATAGCTGTTATGAATAAAGGAAGAATACTTCAAATAGGCCTCACTGAAGAAGTGATAAATTTTCCTAAAGATGAATTTATTGCCAATTTTGTGGGGGCTGAAACTATTCTTCCATGTAGAGTAATAAAGAAAAAAGAAGAAGGATTCATAGCCACCATTTCAGGGCAGGAGATAGAAGCAACAGGAGAAGCAAATCTCAACGAAGAGGTTATACTCTGTATAAGGCCTGAAAATGTGATCTTGTCTATTGATCCCTTAGATAAAAAAACTTTGAGTGCAAGGAATATATTTCAAGGTGTAATTAAAAAAATTATACCTCTTGGTTACTATTTTAAAGTTAGTTTAGATTGTGGGTTTCCTTTAGTTACCTATATAACAAAATATTCAATGGAAAGTCTTGCTCTAAAGGAAGGCAAAAGAATTACAGCTCACTTTAAAGCTACTGCTGTTCATGTAATAAGAAAAAGAAAAACTAATTAATCTTCCTTAGAAAGACAGAAAATTCATAGCAACTAAAAATTAAATAATGGAGCGGGAAACGGGACTTGAACCCGCGACCCTCGCCTTGGCAAGGCGATGCTCTACCACTGAGCTATTCCCGCATAGCTTATTTAGTTTAAATAAAAATTGCTTTTTTGTCAAGTAGTATACTACTCCCAAATTCCGAAATAGGAAGGTCAAACAAGCCAAAAAGTTAGGGCCCTC
>CAZCTP010000020.1:0-33648 GCA_964501575.1 uncultured Thermodesulfobacteriota bacterium | reverse complement strand
TAAGCTTTTATTAAATAAATATTATGTTGATGAGATATATAATGCAATATTCGTTGAAGGAACAATAAAGTTAACAGAAATTATGGGAAGCTTTGACCTTAGAGTAATTGATGGAATCGTGAATCTTTCAGCAAGATTAACAACTCTATTTTCAAAGATAAATGGATGGGCAGATAATAAGATTGTAGATGGAGCAGTTAACCTTGTTGCAAATTCTACAATATATGCCGGGGGAAGGCTAAGACTTATTCAAACAGGTAAGATTCAGACCTATCTACTAATATTTCTTACCGGAATAATAGTAATGATGGTCATTAGATTATTAATATAGGGGAGGCTAAATATGGAGAATCATATTCTCTCATGGATGATTTTTATACCTGTTATAGGAGCTTTTATACTCCTATTTATACCGAATGATAAACATAATCTCATAAGATGGACATCAGTTTTAATAACTGCTATTCCTCTATATATGGCGATATACATATTCATAAACTTTGATAGAACATCAGCTTCCTTCCAATTTGTTGAACATTATAAATGGATTAAATCATTCAATATAGACTATTATGTTGGAGTAGATGGAATAAGCATAGCCATGGTTATATTAACCGCCTTACTATGCTTTATATGTATATTTGCCTCATGGGGTATAGAAAAGGGAGTTAAGGGGTTTTATGCCTTATTTTTATTGCTTGATGCAGCAATGATGGGAGTATTTTGTGCACTTGATTTCTTCCTATTCTATATATTCTGGGAAGTTATGTTGTTCCCAATGTATTTCCTAATAGGGATATGGGGAGGACCAAGAAGGGTTTATGCAGCAATAAAGTTTTTCTTATATACCCTTTTGGGAAGTGTGCTTATGCTCCTTGCTATGTTAGCTCTGTATTACTATAGTGAACCGCATACATTTAATATTATCAAGCTGGGTAGTGAAAATACATTTGCAGGGAGAGAGCTATCCATATTTGGATATATATTTAACTTCAGTAAGATTATATATATTGCCCTGTTTATAGGATTTGCCATAAAAGTTCCTATATTCCCATTTCATACATGGCTTCCAGATGCCCATGTTGAAGCCCCCACAGCTATAAGCGTTATTCTTGCCGGAATACTGCTTAAGATGGGCACATATGGCCTCTTTAGAATAAGCTATTTCATACTTCCGGAGGCAACTAAATGGTTCTCTCCCTACTTAGCTGTACTTGCCATGATAAATATAGTGTATGGTGCATTATGTGCTATGGCTCAAAAGGATGTGAAGAAGCTTGTAGCCTATTCAAGTATAAGTCATATGGGATTTGTCCTGCTTGGAATGGCATCTTTAACACCTCAGGGATTTAATGGAGCTCTTCTACAGATGTTCAATCATGGGACAGTGACAGCTATGTTATTTCTACTTGTTGGTGTGATATATGATAGAGCCCACCACAGAGATATTGATGGATTTGGGGGGCTTGGTGTTCAAATGCCTATATATACTGCGATTACAAGTTTAGCATTCTTTGCTGCATTAGGACTTCCTGGCTTAAGTAGTTTTATAAGTGAAATACTCTGTCTTATTGGTGGTTTTAAGACATATAGAAATATAACTATAATTTCTGCAACAGGTATAATACTTGGAGCAGGATATTTTCTATGGACATTACAGAGGATATTCCTTGGACCATTAAATGAAAAATATAAAGACCTTCCAGAAATTAATGGAAGGGAATTATTTACTCTCATTCCTTTAGGAATTATTGTTATACTGGTTGGTGTATATCCAATGCCTGTATTGGATTTATTTAAAAGCTCATTAAGTAATCTATTGAGTGTGATTATAAAATGATTAACATTGTATCCAGCATAAAATACATATATCCAGAGATCTTTATAATAATTACAGTCTGTCTGATCTTTTTGACAGAGGCATCAGGTTTAAGAATATCATCATTACTGGCATTAATAGGATTAATATTTTCAATAATTATATCTTTTCTACCGGTTAATGGTATAAAGCTGTTCTCGCAGGTAGCTACAGCTGATCCATTTTTGTCATTCTTCAGAATCTTCTTCCTTTCTACAGGAATAATTACCATACTCTTCTCAATAAATTCTAAGGAAATAACAAGGGATGGAAAGGGAGAATATTATGCCTTTATATTAGTTGCTATTCTCGGAATGAGCCTCTTGGCTTCCTCCACAGACCTATTAATGATTTATCTCTCTCTTGAGATTATAAGTCTAAATTCATATATATTAACAGGATTTATTAAGGGAAGTAAAAGGGGAAGTGAGGCTGCACTGAAATATCTCCTATATGGTGCTATCTCATCAGGTATTATGCTATATGGAATATCCCTTTTATATGGAATAACAGGTTCTACAAATATATTTGAAATAAATCAATTAATTCTAAAAATAGGTCCGCATCCTCTATTAATGTTCTTAATATTTATATTTATACTCTCAGGATTTGCTTATAAGATAGCTGCTGTCCCATTTCACTTCTGGTGTCCAGATGTTTATGAAGGAGCTCCAATCCCTGTTACAGCATTCCTGTCTATTGGTCCAAAGGCTGCTGGATTTGCCGTTATGATTAGATTCTTCTATACAGTATTTACCCATGGACATTTAGGAGCATTAATTCCTATAGGAATCACTGACTGGCCATTCCTACTTTCTGTTATTTCTGCACTAACAATGACATTAGGAAATCTTGCAGCTATACCTCAAACAAATATAAAAAGACTTTTAGCTTATTCAAGTATAGCCCATGCTGGATATATACTTATGGGACTTGTATCACTGAGTATCCAGGGATTTAAAGCAATGCTATTCTATCTTATTGTATACCTCTTTATGAATTTTGGAGCATTTATTATATTGATGGTTATACACAACTATAATGGAAGTGAAGATATTGAAGGGTTTAAAGGGCTTGGCTGGAATGCTCCCTTCCTTGCTGCTTCTATGACTATATTTCTATTTTCCTTAACAGGAATACCTCCCTTTGCAGGATTTATAGGAAAATTCTATCTATTTGCTGCGTTGATAAATAAAGAACTATATTGGCTTGCTATAGTAGGAATATTAAATAGTGTAATATCACTATATTATTATGCAAGGATTATTAAAGCAATGTATGTTGATGCACCTTTAGAGAGCTCAATAGTCCCTGTTACTCTGGTTCAAAAAATATTAATAATGTTACTTGCAATTCCTACAATACTTTTTGGAATATATTGGACACCAATATTTAATTTCACACAAAGTTCATTAAGATTGGTTTTAGGATAGCAGGGGTTTCAAAGGGCTGTGCCCTTTGAAACACTAAATTAGTTTTTTTAGTTATTGGTCATTATTTTCAGAATCTCATAATTTTTTACTTCTTATAGACATTCTGCAAGATTGAGATAAAATCTTTTTATATTTTTAGTTTAGCTTATTTTGATGTGAAAATGGCTAAACTAATGAGAAAAAGCTATAAAATAGACATTAATAGAGAATTATGCTTAATTTTCTACTCAAAATGAATAAAAATAGAAAGAATTCTATATTGACAATATGTGTTAAAAATAATTGAATAGAATTCAGTTTTTAGAATATTGTTAGAGTTGTTGAAAGAATCAATATTTATAAGGTTTTCTATAAAAAGATCGTGGAATCATAAGGGCGGTAGCCTGTTTTTTTAAATTAGGAGGTAAGAAAAAAGCTGGGGTAGATTGTAAATATACATAAGTGCACACTTGATGAAATGGTAATTACTTCTTCATGCTGTAAATATATTGAATATTGAAACCAGTCTCTTATCCTTCCTTAATTATCCATACTACTTTCTTTAGGGGGATACCTTGCCTGCCTGCTGCAGACAGATGCTGGGGTATTTCCAATTAAATTTAAAAAATTATTTGACAAATACTATACTTTTATTATTATAACATTAGTTAATAAAATAAAGATAAAAGTGATGCTATGTTTACACAATTAATTGCTGACAAAAGATTTCCGAATAATTTAAAATAATAAATTTAAAAATAGTTTGAGGTGTAAAATGTCTAAGTTTTTCTTTCCACCAACAATTGGGAATGCATTGAAAATTATGGTCTTTGTTGACGGTGAAAATTTAGCAATTCGTTTCCGGAATATTTTTAATTCTAAGAGAAGAACCCTTCCAAAACACATTTATTTTGAAAAGGATATTTATGTTTGGTCTAAAGGTTTAAATGATATATGTGCATCTAAAAATGTAATTAGAAAATATTATTATACCTCATTATCTGGTGATGATAATAAAATTAAAGAAATTAAAAGAAAGCTTAAAGAAGAAGTTGGAATAGAAGCCCCAAGAGTTTTTAAAAAAATAAAAAACAGAGACTCAAAACAGGTTGATATTTCGTTGGCCACAGATATGTTAACACATGCATTTAGGAAGAATTATGAAATCGCTATTTTAATAGCTGGAGATGGAGATTATGTTCCTTTGGTTGAAGCTGTTCAAATGGAAGGATGTAGGGTATTTTTATGGTTTTTTGAAGAAGGACTAAACCCCTCCTTAAAACTTAAAGCTGATTGGTACAAGGACATCGGAGAAATTCTTTTATCACCAGAACTAAAAGCTTCTTGGAAATGAAAAACGGAAGATATGAGTTACCTATGAAAAAGGCTGTCAAGTAAAAAATCCATACATCCAATTCATACTATTCCTAAATAATCTCTTTGAAGAACTATAATGTAAAGTCTTAATAGTAATTAAAAAGAGAGATTATTCCCCATTCCCAATACACTAATTATTTCATAATCAAATAATTTTTCCAGTTTTAATTGACATGAGAATTTATTTATAATACAATTTTAATAAAGCCGGACAGGGAGACAAAGCATATCAGAGTTTTAGTTAAATGTACGAGGCGGTAATAGGGGTAGTTGGTGTGTTAATCGGTGCAGGTGCTTTTATCTGTGTAATGTTTATACAGTAGTATTTTCAGCATCGCCGAGAAATTGTAAAGTTGGGTAGTGAAATAGCAATAGATGATTATAAACGGCGTCTTGAAATTGCAGCACAACAAGGAAACCCAATTAAAATTCCACCTATTGCTGCATTCGTTGCGTATCATGTGAAATTAATTGAGGTATTGTTATATAGTGACTTAGATTTATAAAAAGATAAAAAAGTTAAGTAAAGAGAATGATGCAATACTAAAAGCTTTCGAAGATGTATTTAATGAAAGAAAATCTAACCAATTACTTAACCAAGACACGCGCTAAAGCACGTCTGTTAACTCAGCCGTTAGCAGATATAGAGAACCTGCTCACTTTATGTGCTTATTGAAATAGTCATTTATGGAAATCATTAAAGAATTTATTGAAGCATTAGATTGTGAAATTGAAGCCTTAAAAAGAGGTCAAGGAACTAACATTGTAACTATATACAATGGAAAGTTTCTTAATAGAATTTCAGATTTCCATATATATCAATTCAACCTTGAAAATTTTTTGACTGTCCTTGATGATACACCAGCCCTCATTGAGATAAATAGTAGAGAATATGAGTGCGAAATTATATCCGTAAATGGTCAACAAGTTCAATTAACATTGAAGGGAAAACTCTCTGAGTTTATTCCAATCGCTAAGATCAAGATTAATACGTGGTATTTGTTGGAAATTTTAAAGAAAAAGTATGAAGAAAATTTGGAAAATAGTAAGAGATTTGAAAATAGCTATAAACTCTTCTCTGGTAGCTATGGAAAAATTGAAAAAAGGAATTTCACCTTTCCTTATTCTGATTCTGATAAAAATGGTATTGATAAGTCACAAACCAGGGCAATTATTTCTTCTTTGAATAGCTCTTTATGTATTATTTGGGGACCACCTGGAACTGGAAAAACTCGAACAATTTCTAAAGCCATTGAAGCTCATCTGAATTTAGGAAGGAAAGTTTTACTCTTATCCCACTCAAACAATGCAGTTGATCAAGCATTAGAAAAGGTTGTTAAACAAACTAAGGACTCTTATTATAAAGAATGTCAACTGGTTAGACTAGGGACTCCAAAAACAGATATATTAAAGGATTTTGATTTAGTTTTGGTTGATAAAATCATTGAACATAAATCAGCTGAATTAATCCATCAGAAAAATCAACTGTCAACAAGTTTGAAAGAAGTAAAATCAGAACTCCAAAGTTATGAAAGAATGCTACAACAGTGGGATAAAATACAAAATCTTAATATTGCGATTAACAAGCTCTACTCTAAATACAAAACTGTAGAAAGTCAATGTAAGAGTCTAAAGAAAAATACTCATGCTCTTAAGATAAAAATAGATGAGCAAAATATCAAATTAGAAAAAGCAAAGAAAACAGGAATTATAAAACGTATACTTTTAGGTTTAAATCCAGACAAGTTAAATAAGAATACAATAGAATTAACATCACAACTAAATATAGTAGATAATCAAATAAATAAATTAGAAAATATACTTATTGAAATTAGAAAAGTAGTAATTCAAAAAAATAAAACTAAAGAAAAATATATATTAGATATAAAAAGAAAACTTAATACCGACAAGGATATTGATGAAATCAAACAGAAAATAAATAAATTGACCAATCTCCAAAAATCTTTGTTATCAAAGATAGAGAAAATAGATAAAAAAATTGAAGAACTAAAAACAAGTATTTTCTTTGATGCTAAGCTTGTCGCCACCACACTGACAAAATCATACATTGCAAAAGAAATAGAAAAAATTGATTTTGACATATTAATAGTTGATGAGGTAAGTATGGCCCCCTTACCGATGCTCTTTTGGGCAGCTTCTAAAGCCAAAAAAGGAGTAACTATTGTGGGTGACTTCAAACAATTGCCCCCCATTTCAATTACTGATGAAGAGATTGCACAGAAATGGTTAAAGAGAAATATTTTTAATGTCTTAGGTTTAGATAATGTTAGCAAAGCTAGCTCAGACAGAGTAGTTAATCTATTAAAATGGCAATATCGAATGAACCCTTTGATTTCGGAAATTCCTCGAACAAGAATTTATGAAAATAAATTGGAGGATGCTAATGGAACAGAAAACAAGGTAGTTTATGATGAGATTTCTGAAAATAAACCAATTTGCTTAATCGATACCACACCACATAATCCTTGGTGTAGCCAACTTGATAGTGGAAGATTTAATTTAATAAGTGCTCTGATATGTGTTTCTTTAGCTGAAAGAATCTTGAAGTCGCTGCAGGATGAAAAATCAACGATAGGAATTATTACTCCATATCGAAATCAAGCTCGTCTGATTTTAAAAATAGCTGAAGATAAGAGACTTTTAGAGTCGAGTAATCTTAGGATTAACACTGTTCACAGTTTTCAGGGTGGTGAAGAAACTATAATAATTTTTGACTGTGTAGAGGGTTTAGGTGCAAAAAGGTGGTCTATTATAAATGAATTTAATAATGGGGAAACTGCTAAACTTCTATTAAATGTTGCATTGACTCGAGCGGAAAAGAAACTTTATTTGGTTGCTAACAAGTATTTTTTAAAAGAAGTATTTCCAAAAAACTCTTTACTTATTGACATACTTTGCTATTTTGAGCAAAAAGGTTCCGTAAAGGAATCTACAGATTTACTTAACAATTTCAAAGAGGAAAACTTTGAATACTGGATAGAGAAAATCAATTCATTGGATAATAGACCACTCAATGAAACTATGACCTTTTCGGAAATGGAATTTTGGCCTGCTTTTATAAATGATTTAGCACATATCAAAAATGAATTGATAATTTTCAGTCCTTATGTAACTACAATTCGAGTTGGTAAACTTCAGAACTATATTGTTGAACTTGTCTCAAAAGGAATGAAAATAGCTATTATTACATCACCACCAAATCAACAGCCTAAAATAATGAGAGTCGATGCCTTAAAAGCCCTCAGACGTCTAAAATCATTAGGAGTCATGGTTAAATTTAGAGATAATATGCACGAAAAGATTGCTTTGATGGATAGAAAAATCAAATGGGTGGGCAGTTTGAATATCCTTAGTCATAATAAACGACAAGAATACATGGAAAGATTTGTTGGAGAAAATACTGTGAAAGAACTTTATGGTAAATATGATTTAGAGAATTTTTTGTCAGATTCTAACTTAGTCGGCAACCAATGTCCTATACATAATTGTGGTGGTTTTATAATTATAAAAAAACAGCGTAAAAAACCTCATATGAAATTTTATGGATGTACAAATTATCCTATATGTACATGGGTTCAAGATATTGAGGAGAAATACTCATATAGAAGATATAGAAATAAGAAACAAAATAATTAGAATACATCATACAATAGAGAATAGTGGCCATTAGAGGGCACTTATAAAAAAGGCCGTCGAGCAAAAGATGCATATTCCTGATCTATATTATTCCTAAAGGATCTCTTTGAAGAATAATAATGTCACTCACCTATCCGTGCTTTTTACCTGTATATATCCCTACTACCATTTCCCCTGCTATCTCTATTCTCTTTTATTGATTATTTTACAAATGGATATCATATATCCTCTTTTGGTTTTTTTGATTCTTTTTATACCCTGTTGTATAATTATGGTAGATCTTTTAATATATTCTTAGTATAGAAATTGTTAGCTGAAACTATATAAAAATGCAATTTGAAAGAGGAGACAATGAAGATAACATACAAGAGGTATATCTATACTTGGATAAGGATAGTTATAGTGTTTATGCTGGGTTTCATTTTCTTCTATTTTGCAACAAAATTTATGAAAGTCCCCTGTGATAGATATTTCCAAATAGCTGCCTTTTGTTGTGTCGCTTTAGCAGGAGTATTTAATTTCATCCTTGATTTCTTTGACCCTTTAGCATCGATTCGAACCCGTGCATCTGAGCTTTGCAAGGTAAACCTTGAAGATGGGAGTCAATGGCGTACTCGGCACTATAAAATTCTTAAGACACCTAGTATAGTCCTTATAGCTATGGAAACTACTTTTGAACTCTTCAGTTTAGCTCAAGGGGGATAATTTTAAATGCCAAAGGAAAATTGTCCACAGGCTCATGCCTGGTGTCCGCACCATGATCCTAACAGGTGCGAACCAGTATCTGACGTGGATGATCCACGCATTCATGTAAAATCCTTAGTTACATTAAGGACTCAGTTGTCCGTATTGATGATAGTTTATGAGGACAGAATATTTCCTGAGCTCAAAAGTCAAATAGAGAGCTTATTGAAAACTATATAAAATAGATCTTGTTGAAAGTTGAAAAAGAGCATTATCGCTTCGCCTAACACGGTGTTTGTGGCTCATTACGTTTGCTCAACCCTGTCTTCGACGGACTTCACAAACACCAAAGTGTTATACGCCATGTGCACCTTGTTGTTGAAGGTGGGTTCAATATGAAATCAGGAGCATATTAGGATATGGAAATACCATTACTGAAGGACATTGTTATTATATTTGGAGTATCGATTGGTGTTATTTTTATATGCCATCGGATTCGAGTGTCAGTAATTGTAGGATTCCTCCTTACCGGGATACTGGTAGGGCCTCACGGACTGGGGTTGGTAAAAGCGGTTCATGAAGTTGAAATTTTAGCTGAAATAGGGGTGGTGGTGTTGCTTTTTACTATCGGAATGGAGTTTTCACTTAAAAACCTGTTGCAAATCAAAAAATCAGTCCTGATGGGGGGCACGCTTCAGGTATTGCTAACCCTTTTGGCCACTTTTGTCATAGCCAGGCAAATCGGCCAGCACTTTGGTGAATCGATCTTTATAGGATTTCTTATATCCCTTTCCAGCACTGCCATTGTGCTCAAACTCCTTCAGGAAAAGGCTGAAGTTGATAGCCCTCATGGATGCACAACTCTTGGTATCTTGATCTTCCAGGATGTCATTATTGTTCCAATGATATTGGTTACGCCACTACTGGCCGGAACGACAGGAGATTTAGGCAACTCCCTTCTCGTTCTTGTTGCCAAAGGAATCGGTATCATCATACTGGTGATCGTTAGTGCTAAATGGATTGTGCCACAGGTACTGTATCAAATTGCACGCACGCGCAACCGTGACCTTTTCTTATTGAGCGTTGTTGTAATATGTCTTACAGTTGCATGGATAACTTCCAGTGTGGGACTCTCTCTTGCCCTGGGGGCATTTTTAGCGGGATTGATTATATCCGAATCTGAATATAGTCATCAGGCACTTGGCAATATCTTACCCTTCCGTGATGTCTTTACGAGTTTCTTTTTTGTCTCCATTGGCATGCTCCTGAATGTGGGTTTTCTTTTCCAGCACCCGACGCTCATCGCAATAATTTCCTTAGGCGTTTTGGCATTAAAATCCATAATTGCCGGCTTTGTAACCGTATTATTGGGATTCCCACTCCGCATTGCAATTTTAGTGGGGTTCGCCCTCAGTCAGGTTGGCGAATTTTCTTTCATTTTGTCCAGGACAGGTATTGAACATGGCTTACTTGCCGGAAATATTTATCAGATATTTTTATCTGTCTCTGTGCTGACCATGTCAGCGACACCATTCATTATAACTCTAGCACCCCGCCTATCTGATATTATCCTGCGCTTGTCATTGCCGAAAAGGTTAGTATCAGGCTTTTATCCTGTTTCAGAGGTAAAGGTTGATAGCAAAAAAGACCACCTTATGATCATTGGCTTCGGAGTGAATGGTAGAAATCTGGCACGAGCCGCTAGGGTGGGAGGAATCCCCTATATAATCATTGAAATGAATCCTGAAACGGTAAGGAGTGAAAAGGTAAAGGGCGAACCGATCTATTATGGCGATGCAACTCAAGAGGCGGTATTGCAACACGCAAACATCAAAGATGCGAGGATTGTTGTAGTAGCAATTAACGATCCTACAGCAACCCGTAGAATTGCCGAAATCGTTCGGAGACTTAATCCTAAGGTTCATTTGATCGTACGAACCCGTTATCTCCAGGAGATGAAGCCTCTGTATAAATTAGGAGCCGACGAAGTCATTCCAGAGGAGTTTGAGACATCCGTGGAAATCTTCACTCGGGTTTTGACGAAATATCTTATCCCCAGAGATGAAATCGAGAGGTTCGTCGCTGAAGTACGATCAGATGGTTACGAGATGTTTCGAGGTCTTTCTAAAGATTCGGCATCTTTTTCTGATTTGACACTTCGGCTTCCAGACGTCGAAATTAGTATGTTGCGGGTTGGTGCAAAATCATCCTTGGCTGGAAAATCATTGGCTCAGATTGAGTTGAGAAAGAGATATGGAGTTACCGTATTGGCAATACGTCGGGACTCACAAATTTTGTCCAATCCACACGAAGACATGCAACTTTGTGCTAACGATGTGCTTTTTCTCCTTGGTCCACCAGAAAAGATCGCCAGGGTGATGACTCTATTCCATAATCCTAATTCAGGAGAAAAGGAGATAAGTTAATGAATCCCATATTTCAGGCAGTGATTAGCATAATTTTTATCCTTAAGCGGACATGTCCTAAATATAAGACTATGTTGTACCTGCGAGAAAAAGAAGGCAATCTGTATCTCGCAAATTCTGCGGAGCTGATGTGCCTCCACGTAAATAGTTTATTCGACAACCACAAGAGTTATATCGGTAAGGCTTTTATTCCCCTTGGGCGGCACGGCACGTACTGCAGATAACACGGGCTTTGGGCTCACTCCGTTCGCCTAAATTCTTCGCACTTCATACGAAAGTAAAGGAGGTCACCCATGAAAAAGGCTGTCAACCCAAAAATGCATACTCCCAATTCAGACTGTTTATAAAGGGGAAATTAGTAAGTATGAAATAATTATTTGCTGGAGCGAAGAGGATCAGGATTATATTGCTGAGGTCCCTGAATTGCCCGGATGTGCAGCAGACGGTGCCACATATCAGGAGGCTCTCGCTAATGTTAAAGTTATTATTCAAGGATGGATAGAGACTGCAAAAGAGCTTGGACGTCCAACTCCTAAACCTAAAGGTAGATTAGCATATGCATAAGGAAATAAGATAAATGAGGATTTTGATTCTCCTTTTCAAATTCTCTGGCAAGCTTATTAGAATCAATGGGACCTGTTTTGCAGTCTTTTTCTTTATGAGAAGTATGGGATATCACTTATATTGACCATAAAGCAATCAGCACAGAACCCCTTAAACTTACAATAGATCTATAAGCCACAGGATCTAATTTCATAGGCAATATGGAATAAAACATGATATCAAGGCTGATAAAAAATCTTTACCTTTAAAAGATATTCTGTTAAAATATGGTCGGATTTATTCCATAATCCCAATGCTTATTAAGTATTACTACTCTATGTTTTTTGCTCATATATATTCTACTATCATCATTTTACAGGCTACCTCTGTTTTTTTGTCGATGCATTACAAATGATATTTCGTATTATTATTTTAACTTTTAATTCTTTTTATCTCCTGTTATATAATTATGGTAGATTTTATATATTTTCGGTATAGATATCATTACCCAGTTTTTTTGATATTAATAATTCCAGGGGGTGAAGGATGGAAAGAATCGATATTATTATTGCTATCCTAACATTATTAGGTGGCTTTTTTGGTATTCCGGAGGCAATAAAGTTAGGATATCGCCAAATACAAAAATTTATTATAAGAAATAAAGCTAAAAAATTAGAGAAACAACTTGAAGCTGGAATTGACAGGAAGTCTTTTCTTGATAATCGTGTATTTAATGAATTGAAACGCCTTTTATGGAGAGCTAAAGACGTGTCTAAGAATAAAGAATTTCTACAGGAACAACTGGAGCAAATAATTGGCAATTTGTATGATGCAGGTATGTATGAGGGCTTGCAAGAGCTAAGGGCAAAATTTCAGAATGATTTTGAGTTCAGCGCACGGAGTTGGGCAAATCTTGCTATTGCCAATATGAACCTGTATCTTTTTGATGGTGTAAACGAATACCGCGAATATTGTCTTGAAGCTTGCAAAGAGTCAATTAAAAGATTAGGAAATTATGGAGACCCAAGAGCGGTAATGCTAATTATTTATATGATAGACTATGAACGGAAAAAACAAATAAATAAAGATAATATCCGGAATATGATTAATGAAATTAATTCTGGAGAGGATACGTTGGTTTCATATGAGACCTATGATTATCTTCTTCGTACCAAAGAAATCAAAGGATGGAGTAAATATATTGACCACCTTTTTAATCTTTATCCAAATGAAATGGGCGAAATGAAAAATAGATATGAAGAACATATGAAAAAACTGTCCTCGTAAAGCTATAATAACAGAATGAGTAAGCAAAACTACATACCTCAGATTTTAGAAAGTCAAACTCTCTCCGCTATTTTTATCTTATTCTGTTAATGCCTTACTGTTAATGCCTTACAAATGACATTTTATACTTCCATTCTCAATTATTTATTTAAAATTTTTACTTCTAATATGATATAATTTTAAAGTTAAGTTTAGAAAGGAGGAGTTATGAATTACGAGAATATTATATATTCAATAGAGGACGGAATTGCAATAATAAAGTTAAATAGACCAGAAAGATTTAACGCATTGAACAAAAAATTAATGGAAGAGCTTGAGAATGCAATTGATAGGATATCGGTAGATGATGGAATAAAATCTGTTATGATTACCGGGGATGAAAAGAGTTTTGCAGCTGGTGCTGATATAAATGAAATAAGAGAAATAAAGGAAGCATCCACAGCATTTAATTTTGCAAAGGGTGTTGGAAGGGTCTATAACAAGATAGAAAATTTAGAAAAGCCGGTTATTGCAGTGATATCTGGATACGCTTTAGGGGGAGGATGCGAACTTATCCTTGCATGTGATCTAAGGATTGCTTCACCTGATGCAAAATTTGGGCTCCCTGAGATAAAGCTCGGTCTATTACCAGGTGGAGGTGGAACTCAAAGACTTCTAAGATTGGTTGGAGCCACAAAAGCAAAGGAATTATTATATCTTGGTGATCCAATAGGTGCTGAAGAGGCTTTAAAAATCGGGCTTATAAATAGAATATATCCAAAAGAGTCTATATTTAAAGAAGGTAAGAAATTAGCAAAGAAGCTTTCAAAGCAGGCTCCAGTTGCATTAAGAATGATAAAATCATTGATAAATATCGGAATGAATCTTGATCTTAAAGGAGCACTTGAAAATGAGCTTAAAGCCTTCTCGATTCTCTTTTCCACAGAGGATAAAGTGGAAGGGATAAATGCATTCTTAGAGAAAAGAGAAGCTAATTTTAAAGGACGATAGGAGAGTAGATTATGGATACTGTAGTTATAAGCGCTGCAAGGACCCCTTTTGGTAAATTTGGAGGTTCATTAAGGGGTATCCCGGTTATTGATATATCTTCTATGCTTATTAAGGAGGTTATAAAAAGGGGAAATATAGAGCCTGGTCTTGTGGATGAAATCAACATAGGTGTATGTACCCATTGTGAAGCAAAGGATGTTGTATCTCCAGTAATAGCGAGGCAAGCTTTACTTAAGGCTGGATTACCAGCAGAAACTGTCTCTCTTACCATAGATAGAGCATGCTGTTCGGCTATGACTGCAATCCAATTGGGAATAAGGGGTATAAAGGCTAAGGATATAAAGGTAGCAATTGGAGGTGGAGCTGAGAATTTTAGTAGAACCCCATTTATATTAAGAGAACTCAGATGGGGGAAAAGATTAGGTAATGCTGCTCTTGAGGATCCGTTATTTGCAATGGGTTATAAGGATTTTAATCCTGTATCAGTAGATGCAGGAGAGGTTGCTATAGAAATGGGGATAACAAGAGAGATGCAAGATGAATGGGCATATATAAGCCAGAAGAGATATGAAAAGGCTTTCTTAGAAGGAAAGTTTAAAGATGAGATAATGTCTGTAGAAATTCCTCAAAGAAAGGGACCTCCTATAATCTTTGATAGGGATGAATTCCCAAAACCTGATACAACTATAGAAAAATTATCAAAACTTCCAACTATTTATGGAAGTCCCACTGTCACAGCTGGAAATGCACCAGGATTAAATGACGGAGGAGCTGCTGTTCTTATTATGAGTAGAGATATGGCAGATTCATTATCATTAGAGCCACTTGCAACTATTGTAACATCTGTAAGTACAGCTACGCTTCCAAGATATATAACAACAATCCCTGCAATAGTTATAAAGAAGGCCTTAGAAAAAGCGAATTTGAGTATAGATGATATTGATATTATAGAAATAAATGAAGCCTTTGCTGCAATGCCTTTAGCAAGTAGTCTGATTTTAGCTGATCAAGATTGGAAAAAGGCTGAAAAACTCAGAGAAAAGATAAATGTAAATGGTGGGGCAATTGCCATAGGGCATCCCAATGGAGCAAGCGGAGCAAGAATTCTTATGACCATGATATATGAGTTGAGAAGAAGGGGTGGAGGATATGGTATTGCTGCAATATGCGGAGGATTAGCTCAAGGGGATGCTATAGTAGTAAAGGTATAATGGGGGCATAAAACCTCATTTGTATAATTGATACCACAATTTTTGGCAATTATTTGAGGCATATAGTCCTTATAAAGATATATAAGTTCTGAGGTTTTGATAAATATTATATGTTGGCATGAAAAATGCATTATAAATTTCCAATATTATGTATGAATGCGGAAAGAGTTTTATAGATGAAATATGGGATCCTGAGCATTTAAGGATAATTAGTAATCATCCATGCTATGATCCTAAAGCAGCACATAGATATGGAAGAATGCATCTTCCGGTAGCTCCCTTATGCAACGTAAAGTGCAATTTCTGTATTAGAAAGTTTGATTGTGTAAATGAAAGCAGACCCGGGGTAACAAGTAAGGTCTTAAAACCTCACGAAGCTTTAAAAAAGGTTGAGGAGGTAATAGAGAAGTTCCCAAATATTAAAGTTATAGGAATTGCCGGTCCCGGGGATCCATTATATAATGAAGAAACCTTTGAAACCTTAGCTCTTGTTAGGGGAAAATTCCCGGATCTTAATCTCTGTCTAAGTACAAATGGACTATTACTTTCTGATAGAATAGATATTATCAAAACTCTTAATGTAAATACCTTAACAGTTACAATAAATGCTGTTAATCCAGAAATTGGCAAGGATATATATTCCCATATTATATATAAAAATAAAACCTATAAAGGAATTGAGGCTGCTCAGATATTATTGGATAATCAGCTTAAAGGTCTTAAAAGTGCCCGGGAGAATAAAATATTAATAAAGGTGAATAGTGTTCTAATACCTACAATAAATGATGATCATATGATTGAAATAGCAAAAAAGGTAAAGAAACTAGGAGTATTTATGATGAATATTATTCCTTTAATTCCTCAGGACAAATTTTCGCATATAAAGCCTCCATCCATTGAAAAAAGGATAATGATACAGGAAGAATGCGGGAAAATAGTAAGGCAGATGAAGCATTGCCGTCAATGTAGAGCCGATGCCATAGGTCTTTTAAAAGAGGACAAGTCAAAATATTTTTACAGGAAGCCGCTAAGATTTGCTGTTGCAAGTAGAGATAGGAAAATAGTTAATGAACATTTTGGTCATGCAAGGGAATTTCATATATACGATCTTATAGATGATAGGATAATATTTATAGAATCAAGGAGCGTAGATGCCTATTGTATGGGTCCTGATGAATGTGAAGATAGGGATAGGCTTTCTTCAATAATAGAGATGATAAGGGATTGTAAAGCTGTCTTATGCAGCAGGATAGGTCCTGACCCATTAAATAGACTATTAAATACAGGTATAAAGCCTGTTCAATCCTATGATCTTATTGAAAACTCCATTAGAAAAGCTGCGGAATCGCTTTTTTAATCAGATACTTTATATACTATATCCCCTTCTCTCACTCTATCAATAACCTTTATCCCTATGGAGTCTCCTATATCCGCACTTTCTACAGATTGATGCTCTATTTGCATAGAATCTATGTTCTGTTTAATGTCTGTAGTATGTCCTTTAATATGAATTGTATCACCCTTTCTAAGAGCACTATCTGTCAAACGGATAGCTGCAACCCCGATCTTCTTAAAATATCTCTCTATTACCCCAACCTTAATCTCTTCCATAAATCCTCCTTTTTAGTAGCAATTCGTGGTAAAACTTTTATTAAATACCTTATTTGATGGGTTAAACCCCCTATTATTGTTCCTATGGTCGGGATACTTTTATCTCTATTATCAAGGCTTAATGAGTTTACTGATAATTTATAATCCTCTTTAGTGTTTTATTTTACTCATATATTTATTATAGTTAAAATTTGGACTCCTATATCTATCATGGCATAGAATACAATCATCAACGGAGACATAACCATAGCCACTCTTTGGATTTAAAGAGTGATTCCCTCCAACACCATGACACCCTTCGCAACCTATTCCTTCTTCCTTATTCATATAACCATATTTAATAGTATGGCAGTTTAAACATTCAGGATTTTTCTCTTTCTTTTTTAATTTAAGATCAATATATGCCCTGGAATGCCTACTATTTCTCCATATATCGATTTCTTTCTTATGACATTCACCACACTTCTTTGTCCCAGCATATATACCTCCATCAACCGGGGATGATTTTTCTTCGCTAAAGCCTTCTTTCGCTATCCTATCTTCATATCTATTCAATATCCTGGTTATTAATGGAGAATCAGGAATCTTGTTATCCATTGGTATTATATCACTATATATTTTTTTATCTTTTGAAATCTTCAACATACCTATATATTCTCCTTTTCCTCCATTATTTACAATCATTGTTCTCCCAATATTTATGGGTTTCATCAATGGGTATTCCCTATGAGACGCAATAATCACATCAAATAGCTGGATTCTTTTAGCTATATTAGATGCCTCCTCTATATCCATATGAGCAAGTAGGATAAATATATCAGCCTTATTCTTTAAATCTTTAATTATAGACTTAATTGAAGATATGGGAGCCTCAATCCTTATATTTTTATTTATGCCTTTTATCTGTTCCTCAAATTTTTTTGATATAACACCCACGAAGGCTATTCTTAACGAATCACTTTTTTTTATTATATACCCTTTAAATGGTTTTGAGTTATTTAACCTGATATTAGCTGATATAAATGGAAACTTGGCATTCTTCTCTAAGTTCATTATATAATCAGTACCAAGGAAAAGGTCACCTTCACCTAAATTCAATATATCATACCCTATTAAATTCATGGCTTCAATAGAGGTTTTATATTTTATTCTTGTAAGCTTACCAAATCCTCCTGTAATATCTCCATTATCAACAATTATCACATTTCCCTTTTTTCTGAGGTCCTTTATAAAGCTCTCCCTTCTTGGAAATCCTCCAAGTTGATTAGAGGAACACCCACAGGGTTCTAAATATCCAGAATTTTCCTGGGTATATAAAACAATCACCTCTGAATGTTTATTTATAGGAGATGAATCAGTAAGTATAAAAAAAATAAGAATAAGTAATATATTAGTCTTCCACAACATTAGCAAATATAGTGATGTGCTTTTGAGGAGTTTCAGGATCATTAGAATTTATAGTAATAACCCTCTTTATTCTTTTATTATAATTCCTTGTCTCCAGAGTAACCTTTAAATTCCCTGATTTACCAGGATGTATTACCTTCGAGTTTATAAGAACAGCCGTGCAACCACATGATGTAATAATATTCCCCAAAATAAGATCAGCTTCTCCTTTATTGACTATTTTAAATATAGTATCCACTATTTTATGCTGTTTTACCTTTCCAAAATCATATGATTTTGGGATGACCTCTATTACAGGTTTTTTTACAACTGTTTTGGTTACTCCTTTATTTTCGATTGCCTTTAAGCCTTTGCATCCAAAAAAACCTAAAACAAGGAATAAAATAAGAAACCTTCTCATGTTACCTCCCTTTTTAGCCTGTTTATAAGGACTTTCTCATTAATTTTATATTTAAAAGTTTTTCTCCCATTTATGAATATCACTGGAACCTCATTCCCATATCTTTTCAGTAGATCTTTATCTTTCTCTATATCTACCTCTTTCAGTTCAAAAGGAATGATCCTTTTAACCCCATATAAAACCTTCTTTGCCTCTTCGCATAGACAACAATTCTTCTTTGTAAAAATCTCCACACATAACATAGTTTAAAAGAATTTATAACAGATTTAGAGGATTAAGTCAATTTATAAAAAGGGATGGCAATTTTCAATAAAACTTTTTACCTATTTTCGTTCTTTAATATATCCAAAAATATATTTACTAACTCAGGATCAAATTGAGTTCCAGAACATCTTTTAAGTTCAATCATCGCTTTCTCTCTTCCTGGAGTGGGTCGGTATGGTCTCTCGGCTGTCATGGCATCATAAGTATCTGCCACAGATATAATCCTTGATAAAAATGGTATATTCTCACCTTTAAGTCCATAGGGATATCCTGTTCCATCAAAATTCTCATGATGATGTACTATTACCGGAATAATACTTTCAAACTGCTTTATCGGTTTAAGAATCTCAGCCCCCTTTATTGGATGTTCTTTCACTACAGCAAATTCCTCATCTGTCAGCTTTCCAGGCTTATCAAGTAGATCCTCTATAACTCCTATCTTACCTATATCATGAAGAAGCCCCGCGATTTCAAGATCATCAATATCTCTATCATCAAGCATTACCCTCTCCCCTATCAGGACTGAGTAATTCGTAACTCTTTCAGAATGCCCTCTTGTCCAGGGAGACTTTGCATCTATTGCCGAAGATAGCACCTTCACAGTACTCATAAATAGCTCTTCAACATCCTCATAGAGTTTTGCATTATTAATAGCCAGCCCTATCTGAACTCCTATGGACTTAAGAAGCTCAGGATCTTTATAGGAATCACTAACAGGGAAATTGCTCCCAAAGGCTATTATGCCACTTAATTCTCTTTTAGAAACCAAAGGAACAAATATAATATATCTTAGTCCTTCTTCCCCCACTATAGGCTTAAATTCATTATCTATCTCACCAAAATCTAATATTATTGGTTCTCTTTTCTCACATATTATCCTTCCCAATCCCTTTCTTAGATCCATGTTAGAAAATTTATCAGAAAATTCATTGGATACCCCTCTCCATGCCACAAGCGGTAGAATTTTCTCATTCTCTCGGGTTAAATATATACCCACACTATCAAAGGGTGTAAGGCCTGTTATATTATCCATTACATCATTAAGAATCTCTTTTATATCCTTCAATTGATTGAGATTTGATGAAATATTATACAGTATGGAAAGATTTTTAAACATCTTCTCATTATCCATACTTAATTTCTGTTTTTCTAAAGCCTTAGCTATGGTTGTAAGCAGATATTCCATGTCAAAGGGTTTTGCTATATAGGAAAATATATTTATGTTAACCGCCTCAATAACTGTTGAAATGGAAGCATATCCAGTAATTACAATAATTTCTGATTTTGGAGATTCTTTTTTAATCTCTTTAAGAACTTCTGTTCCGGATATATCATGGAGAATAATATCCACAAGTATAAGATTGAAAAAAAAACCTTTTATCTTCTCAATACCATCTCTTCCACTATTTGCATAATCCACATTATACTCCCTTGCCTCCAGTATATCTTTAAGTGTTAAACAGGCATCCTTATTATCGTCAATAATAAGAATATTATATTTCATACTATTTCTCCCTTCATTACTTATGGGGGGGATGCCCCCTTCAAATGGGCCCAACTACTCAGCCAAGATGGGGTCCACCCCTCCTTATTTGCATGGCAAATATACATAAAATGTTGTTCCTTTGCCCACCTCACTATCAACACTTATTTTCCCTCCATTCATCTCAACCAAATTCTTTGATATAGCGAGGCCAATCCCTGCTCCATTCTCCTTTGTAGTAAATAGAGGATGAAATATCTTATCCAAATATTCATGAGGTATTCCTATACCTTTATCTCTGAATATCAACTTTATAAATTTTTCCTCTTTCAAAGCCTCAATTATAACCTCTCCTCCATTGGGCATCGATTGGATCGCATTTTTAATAATATTTGTAATAACATGAAATATCTGGTAATAATCCACATAGCCTCTTATTGAATCATATATATTCATCTCTACCTTTATATTATCCGGAACCTGAGAATGCCTTATAGCATCCTTTATAAGCTCATTTAAGTCCATATCTAAACGTCTTGAAGACTTTATCTTTGATAGATCAAGCAATCCATTAATTATTCTATTTGCAATCCCTATCTCCCTTTCAATAATATTAAGGTGGTTTAGAATCTTTCCTTCAGGGTTCTTTAATTTCATGTTTAAGAAATATATAGAATTCTTTATTACACTTAATGGGTCTCTTAAATAGTGGGCTATCCCTGAAGCCAATTCCCCCATTGTAGCAAACCTCTCTTTCTTTAATAGGTCTTCTTCCAATCTTTTTATCTCTCTCATATCCTTTAATATCCCTATCTTCCTTATAATCTTTCCCTTTTCAATTATTGGGGACCCACTCAATAAAACAGGAATATTAACTCCGTTTTTATCCATGATTTCTACTTCATATATAGTTCATATATAGATGGTACTCCCCTTTTCCTCTTCTCATTAAATTCCTTTTCTACTATTTTTCTATTTTTTTCATCAACAAACTCAAATACATTTTTCCCTTTCATTTCTTCTATCTTATACCCAAATAAGTTTGTAAAAGCTGGATTTATTTCAACTGTTTTATTGTTCTCATCCAGGACCCATAAAGGATCAAGCATCTTCTCAATATATAATTCTTTCTTTTTTAATCTTTTCCTATACCCTCTTATTATCAATAATAGGGCTCCAATTATTATAGCTTCAACAATTAAAGTAACCGAGATTATAAGCATAAATCAATAACTCCTAAAACCTCTCATATATATTTTTAAACTCTTCTGAAGCCTCCTTAAATGCTCCAAGGACCTCGGGGTCAAAATGAAATGGTTCTGTTCTACCATCTCCCTCTGTTATTATCTTGAAAGCTCTTTCATGGCTGAATCCTGGCTTATAGGGTCTTCTATTCCTTAAAGCATCATATTGGTCAGCCAGGCAGACAATTCTCCCTTCTATGGGTATCTCATCCCCCTTTAATCCTCTTGGATATCCGCTACCATCCCATTTCTCATGATGGGTCAGGGCTATAGAAATTGCCAGTCTAAATCTTGGATCCTCGCCTAAGATCCGTGCTCCATACTCAGGATGTTGCTTTATAATCCCGAATTCATCCTGATTCAATCTTCCCGGTTTTTTCAGTATATCAGGATGAATGAGAGATTTACCTATATCATGAAGCTGAGCTGAATAGGAAAGTTCATTTATGAACTCAAGGGACATGCCGATCTTCTTAGCTAATATTCTGGCGTATTCATCTACTCTTATTATATGATTTCTGGCGTCCCCACCATTTTCTTCTGCTGCTCTTGCGAGCAGGTTTGCATTGTATATGAAGGCATCATCCAAATCACCTTTAAAAAGACCGACATCCTCTGTGATAAGAACCCTTCTCATAATAGCTATTTTCCGGTAACTCATAACTCCCCCTTTATTACTAATCTAAACTCTAATATATGCAATCTCTGTGCCATATAAGGGGGATTATAAACAAACCTTGTTTTATATGGTTTAGATATAATATAGAAATATATTGTAAAAAGATAGATATACTTAAGATAATTATAAAATAATGTTACATTTATCTCAGGTGAGAGATTTCTTATACTGGGCTTTCTTTACCATTAATGCTTCATATATCGCCCTGCTATATATTATTGATGGTAAAAGTAGCCCTATCTTCTTTTTAAGCCTTCTTAGAGAGAATTCATCCATAATAATCTTATCAGATTCATTCTCATTTATCTTGAGTTCTGATGTATAATAAATCATATTTTCAAGGTTTCTTATCCTTATATACTTTATATCACAGATTCTCTTCTCAAAATCTATTCTTTCATTTTCGATAATTTCGGTAAACATATTAATTTATCCCTCCTTAGAAAATGGATTTTTTATTGGATTTAGCCTCTATAGGTTTTCTTACCCTGACAGGTGGAACATTCCTGTCACGTAATTTCTTTATTTGCTTAGTTGGGAAATTCTCTTCTATAGGATATTGTTTTGATTTACTCCGAGGCTGGTAGGATTATAATAAATGTTGTTCCAACTCCAACCTTGCTCTCGATCTCTATCCTTCCTCTATGTTCATCTATAATCTTCTTTGACACAGGAAGGCCAAGGCCGAGCCCTTTTCTCTTTGTGGTTGTATACTCGGTAAATATATCCTTTATTCTCTCTTTTTCTATACCGCATCCAGTATCAGATACTCTTATCTCTATATCGGAATTAACCCTTTTAGTTGATATGGTAAGTTCACCACCCTCAGGCATTGCATCCATTGCATTTGTAATAAGGTTTCTGAATACCCTCTCTAAAGCAAATCTATCCCCTTTTACTCTCATTTCATCCGGGGCATAATTTCTGTTAAATATTATATTTCTCCTTTTAAACTCATCATCCATGTCCTGAACCAGTCCCTCTATAATGTTATCTATCTTTAACCCTACCATGTTTAAAGGAGTAGGATGAGTAAGGTTATACAGGTCATCAAGGAATCTGTTTATATTCTTAAACTCCCTTTCAACGATTTGCTTGAATTTCTCCCGATATTCTTTATCCTCATGCTTTATAGATATAAGCTTGCTACTATTCTCTATATTTCTTATTGGATGCCTTAAATCATGAACCAACCCTGCTGCAATCCTGCCAAAGGTAACAGCCCTCTCATTCCTTTTTATCTCCTCATTGAGCTGAATAAGTTTCTCTGTCATCTCATTAAAGGACCCCGCAAGCTCCTGGAGCTCATCTCCGGTATCCACCTCAACCCTGTGACTTAAATCCCCCTTGGATATAACCTCTGTCCCCTCTATTAGCTTCTTTATGGGATTTACAATCTTTCTCCTTCCATAAATAGACCCCACACCCACCATTATTAACAGGAATATACCAGCAAGATAGAGAAGTTCATGAGTCATCCTGATAGATAATGCATAGGCTTCCTTAATCGGCTCTTCAATTATAATACCCCAGTTAACAGTCCCGATGGGAACCGCAACTCCAAGGACCTTGATCCCCTTCCGGATTCTATAGGTCATAATAGCCCTTTTGCCCCTCAGGACCTCTTTAACAATTCCTTTATCCATGACCTTTTCACTTAAAACAACCCTTGCCTTCTCCTCCGGGTCGCCATGGGCTATTAAAACTCCCCCCCTGGATACAACCGATGCATATCCACTTTTACCAATCCTTATGGAATCAACCAGATCCCACATATGCCTGAGGTTTATCTCACTAACAATAACCCCATCTATCTCCTTAAGCCTTATTATTGGAAGGGATATAATCATATTCGGGATAAGGTTATCAGAGATATATACCTCTGAAAGGTATCTCTTCCCCTTTAGTCCAAACTCTATCCCCTTCCTCTCCCTCTCATCCTTAATCTCTTTGGTAGGCTCGGTTGTTATTAGGATCTTTCCACTTCGGTCTGTTATGTATATCTTTCTGAACTCCTCAAAGTTTATGACATAGTTTTTGAGTATTGCTTCCTTCTGCCAGGGTTCAAGGTATATCCGGTTTATATTATTTGAAATCCCTTGCAGGATGGATATTGCATTCTTTACATATAGCTCTATCTCCTGGGATGCCCTCACAGCCCCATTCATATTCCCCTGGATTACGGTCCGGTAGTTTGTATCCCTTGCCCTTAATATAGATATGATACCGAAGAGCCCCAGGGGTAAAAGGGCTGATAATATAAGGAGTATCACAAGCCTCTTTCTCATCTACCTCCCCCTGAGATATACCATTTATCAAGATTCTTAAAGGGGTTTAACGCCTCCATTTCAACTCCCTTGAATTTTTTATCTATCCCTATAAACGAAGACCTCCAGAATAGGAATATCCCTGGGGGGTCCTTCTTCATCTCCTCCTGAACTTTAAAATATAACTTTTTTCTCTTATCCGGCTCGGTAAGCTCCCTCCCCAGCTCCAGTAACCTATCAACCTCCCTATCCCGATAATTCCCTATATTATATAATCCCTCTGGAGGCGAATGCCATGGAGAATATAATATATCAGGGTCTATTCTATATACTATATATAGTATAGCAGCATCAAACCTTTTATTAAAAAGTATCCTGTTAAATCTATCAATCGTAAGAGACTTTATATCCATCCTTATCCCTATATTTAATAGATCCTCCTGTATAAGTAGAGCAACCCTTTTCACAACCCAGCTACCAGAATATGTATATAGAGTAAATCTAAATTGCTTCCCATCCCTATCTATTATATGGTTTCCATCGTGGTCAGTCCAGCCCTCTTTTTTGAGGATATCAAGAGCCTTCTTCGGGTCATAGGGATAGGGCTCTATCTTCTTATTATATGCCCATGATCGGGGATATACAACCCCTGCTGCAATCTTTCCATACCCCTTTAATACAAGCCTCAGAATCCTCTCCTTATCAACCGCATAGTTCATGGCAACCCTTATATCCCTGTCCCTGAATATCCTGCTTCCATTATTAAATATTACCATATAATAGTAGGGGACAAGGAATGAATAAGCCCTGAAATATGAGATCCTTTTAATTATATCAAAATCATCAGGGGATAATCGATAGAACAGGTCTGCTTCTCCCCTCATAAGCCTTGCCCAGCATAGCTTCTGGCTCCTTTCTATCTTTACAATCACCCTGTCAAGCCTGGGCATCCCCTTAAAGTAATGCCTGTTTGCCTTAAGTATTATCTCTCTCTCTCCAAATCTCTCAACCATAAAGGGACCCGTCCCTATGGGCCCCTTAGCCCCCTTTTTGGCAATACCAAAATCAAGGTAATATAATAGTAACGGAAAGGGCTGTTTTAGGATTATATCGACCCTGTATCTATTAACAACCCTGACCTCCTTTACCGGGTCAAGAAATGCCCGATACATACTGTTATTTTTAGGGCTGAGGACCTCATCAATGGTATATTTAACATCCAGGGCTGTGAGCTCGGATCCATCATGGAACCTTATCCCTCTTCTTATATTAAAGCTCCATCTAAGCCCATCCCCTGACCTACTCCATGACTCCACAAGCTCAGGCTTCACCCTTCCGGATCTGTCCACCTCAAAGAGGCTATCATAGACAACCTCAACTAACTCAGCAGATACACTGCTCATTGCCCTGACAGGATCTATCTGGGCTGGTTTGAAGAAATCGACCACAACAAGCTCTCCCCCATACCTGCTATCCCCTTTGCATGATCCAAGGAGAAAAAAAATTAGAAGAACTACCCTCCTAAACATGCCCTTAGTTTAAATTATTTATCCCCTCTCTGTCAATAACATTTCCTAAAGACCGGCAAGCCAGAAACACCAGCGGGGTTTGCTATCCTTTCCCTTCTTTATAACCTTTATCTTCATGAGATCACCCCCTTTCATTGCAGATTATTTATTATTTTGTGGGATTTAAAAGCCCTGTCTATCAGATTGACTATAAAATTTTGCGGGGTTGAAAAACACCATCAATTTCCTCTCTTGATAGGCAAGACATCCCTCTCCCCTATACCAATGCAAAACTTTATAGAGCCAAGCATTTGCCATTAAATATCAATTACACATGTTTAAGAGGGGCTCCCTGAGAATATATTCCTAATATTATAGAACTATATTTTATTATTAAAAATCACCCTTTAAAAAATTTTTTCTCTCCCATTCAGAGGGTATTGATATCAGGGTAAAAAGGGGTCAAAAATTTGACCCCTCGATTTTCAATTTTCAGGGCAAAAAAGGGGTTTTATCTATAAAAATCAATAAGTTAGATAGGGGTCAAAAATTTGACCCCCCACATGGTCAAAAATTTGACCATCCCCTTTTATCGGGTCAAAGAGGGCTTTTAGCATATATATCTGTCAAAGAGCATGAAGGAAGGTTATTCTGACTCCCCTCTTACTATCTCAATTGCTACCCTGTCAAAGTATTCCTTTTCACAGGCTGGCTTTCTAAAACCCTGGTGCTTTATATAGGAACTTACCCTACATCCTCCACCGCACAGCGGCATATAAGCACAGTCTTTACATTCTTTCCATATATCATGGGTCATAAATTCGGTATTCCCGGGGCTAAATTCTCCTCTGTATATATCCCCTATTACAAACTCATCCCTTCCTACAAATCCTCCACATTTATATATCCTTCCAGAGGGGTCTATTGTATAGCTATACTCCCTTATTGCCTCACATGGACCAAGGAATACTCCATCTCCAGGATTGAAACCCCTTCTTTTAATCTCTTCTCTGAGGACTAATATAGATTTAAGATCTGTATCAGAGAAGGTTATGATATCTGATGAGCAGGATCCGGATGATTCTATCCCGGTAAATATCGGCTTAAAGCTCACCTCTCCGAGGGCTCCACTGAATCCAAGCTCTACCAGTTTATCGAGTAAGCCCGGTATACTCCCTATATTTGAGTTATCGTAATTTCCACCTATATTAAGACCAACTTTCCCCTTTATTTTTGAAAGGTTGGATAATATTCTGTTAAAGGTTCCCTTTCCATTCTTGAATGGTCTATTCCGGTTATGAGCCTCTTCATCTCCATCAAGAGTGACCTTTATACCCTTTAGACCATACGGAATAAGGGAATCTACAAGGGGGTCATCAAGCAGAACCCCATTTGTTATCAGGCTTATCTCAAGCTCCACGTCCCTCTTAACTGTCTCCCTGGACAATTTTCTGCTCATATAGAACATTACCTTTTTATTAAGCAGGGGTTCACCACCATAGAATGCAAGTCTTAATACCTCTGGTTTTACATCAGCCATTTTATCCAATATCCACTCAATCACGGTAGAAGCGGTCTCTATATCCATATACCCCTGTGACCTGATACCATCCTGGAAACAGTATCTGCACCTGAGATTGCAGGCATAGGTTGTTAAGAGGGTAATACTCAATATAGATGAATCAAACTTAAGTTTCTGAAGCCAGTATTCAAGCTCCATATCCTCATTAACTTCATCGTCTACCATAATCCCGAATTCTTTAAGCTCCTCAAGATATTCAGTCTCCTCTCTGCTTAATTTCTTCTTATCCTTTGCCTTCTCCACAGCCTGCCTTAACTCCTCCCCTATTATCACCCTTGAATCCCTGAAGGTATTGAATATTAAATATTCATCTCCGTAAGGAATATATAGATTAAATCTTGATGGCTTCATATCTCTGAGTTAATATATTGCAATAAATGTCCCACTTTTAAATCCTCATCAAAAAAGTTCATATATATCAATATGTTATATCGATTGAATGGATTGTATTTTCATGTTATAAAAGGTTAAATTCTTATATTCATAACATTTTTATTATCTCCATAACATATATAAGATATTGAATTATATTAATAAATTTTGGTGATGGTCAAGAATTTGACCATAAGGGTCAAACTTTTGACCATATAGAGGATTTCTTCCTGGTGAGGGAATAAAAGTCTTTTTATTTCAATGCGTTTTTTCACCTCTACCCCACCCTCCCCCTTAATGGGGAGGGTGGGGTAGATGATCATCTTTTCCATCACGGAATTAGGGATGTTTCCTGCTGGCTAATTTTGGCTTGTATTTTTTGAATAAATATTATATTTTTAAAAGTATGAAGAGGGGAACCATATATAGTATAGTGTTCATTATCTCCATAACTATATTATGCTACTGGCATTGTAGGGTATGGATAGGAGCTAATGTGGGAAGAGCTGCTCCTGATTTTATCCTTCAGAATACTAACCTCTCTGAGCTTAAAGGGAGAAATGTACTTCTCTGCTTCTTTAATGTATATTGTAGAGCATGTGAGGAGGAACTTAAGGAGATAGAGAAGGGATATAGGGAGGCTAACCATAGCGGAGCCAAGTTTATTTTAATAGATGTTTTCCAGAATAAGTCCTTTATATCAGAGATCTCACAAAGATTGAAACTCTCCTTTCCTATATTACCAGATAGCAAAGGGGAGATAGCGAAAATATATCGGGTCTCTGCTTTTCCTACATTTTTCCTGATAGATAAGAAAGGGGTAGTAAGAAGAAGAATAGTCGGAAATCTTAAAATGGAAGAGATAGCTGCTCTTATGTATGAAGGTTAGGATAATTATTTTTCTAATCATTATAATCGGTACTGGAGTCCATGCCTATTCTAAAATTACAGGAAATAGAGAAAAACTTCCTGTTAAGCGAAAGCTGGTTGAAATAACCGGCCTGATTGACCTTTCAGTGGTTAATGATGCAAGATATTTAAGACATTTAAGCATAACAGAACCATCGATCCCTTTTCAGGACTATCCATGCTCCTTTGACTACCTTCCATCAACTTTATTTTTTGCTCCACCTGAGATTAAAGGAAGGTAGATTTGGAAAGACATAGAAATATACTCTATTTTTCTATATTATCATTAAAGAGAAAGAAATGGAAGAATATATCTATAATTACGGTATTTACCGGGATTGTATGGATATTTACATCTACCCTCTTCCTTACCGGATCTATAAAGGGTGAGGCACTATCCCTCCTAAATTCAGCCCCGGACCTCACAGTGCAATGGATGGTTGCTGGGAGACAGGTTCCAATACCGATAAAATGTGTAGATAAGATAGAGAAAATATTGGGAGTTAA
Organism: uncultured Thermodesulfobacteriota bacterium; assembly: GCA_964501575.1. Lineage (GTDB taxonomy): Bacteria > Desulfobacterota > CAZCTP01 > CAZCTP01 > CAZCTP01 > CAZCTP01. Next base: position 3,970 of record CAZCTP010000020.1, on the reverse strand, counting down.
AAAAACAGTCCCAAGAATATGGGGATATTATTTTGATTCTCTTACCGGGGGAAATTTTACTATAATTGGAATAAAAGATAACTCTGAGCTAAACGGGATTATTGGGGAGGGAAGAGGAATTAAAATACCTGGAGAGGTTCTTATAGGAAATGGAATCATGAAAGCAAGAAATTTAAAGGTTGGAAGTAATATATCCCTTTTTACCCAAGATGGGAGATTAAAATGGTTTAAGCTTGTTGGTAGATTTAAGGGAGCCACAGAACTTGAAAGCAGTGATTTGATATTTATGAGGATAGATGATGCAAGGGATCTATTTTTTATGGATAAAGGAGTTGCAACAGATGTGGTGGTCTATCTATATAATGATGATGAAGCAAGGGTGGTAGCAAGGAAGATTAAAAACATATATCCGAATACAAGGATTGTATTAAAAAAGGATATTAAGAGTACATATGAAACTACATTTGGATTCAGAAGCGGAGTTATGATAATAGCTCTTATAGCAAGTCTTTTATCCTTTTTAATACTTGTATGGGAAAGAGGAACATCTATATCCCCGGATGAGAAAAGAGAGATAAGTATACTTAGAGCCACAGGATGGAGGATTCCGGATCTACTTGAGCTAAAGCTATTAGAGGGATTAATTATATCTCTTGCTTCCTTTATTAGTGGTATTATTCTTTCATACTGGTATATATTTGGTCTTGGAGCTCCTCTTTTAAGAAGGGTAATAATGGGATGGTCTGTTATATACCCGAGCTTTAGATTAACACCATATATAGATGCAGGGCTAATATTTTCAATATTCTTCTTTACTATAATCCCTTATATATCCGCAACCCTTATACCTGCATGGAGAATAGCCACCATAGATCCTGATAAAGGAATAAGAGGATTATGATTATAAAAGGAGCCGATCTATATAAAATATATAATAAAGGAATGCCAAATGAGGTCAAGGCTGTTAATGGGGTTAATTTGGAAATAAAAGAGGGAGAATTTGTTGTTATCAGAGGGATCAGTGGATCCGGGAAAACAACCCTTTTACATCTCATTGGTGGAATAACAAGACCAACCTCTGGAAGAATTGAGGTTGCGGGAAAGGAAATTACTCATCTTTCAGAGGATAAAAGAACTATTCATAGGAGAAGATATATAGGTTTTATATTTCAGAGGCTTAATCTAATTGGTGATATGAGTGTTGAGATAAATATATCCCTTCCTCTATATCCCCTGAATATTCCCGGAAAGGATAGAGAAAGAAGGGTCATCCGACTGCTTGAAAGGTTTGGGCTTATAAAGAGAAGAGATTTTATGGTTAAAAAACTTTCCCTTGGTGAAGAACAGAGGGTTGCTATTGCAAGGGCACTTATAAATAATCCCGAGATAATTCTGGCTGATGAGCCAACAGCAAGCCTTGATACCGGGCTTACCCAGGAATTTATTAATATAATGGAAGAATTAAAAGCCGAGGGGAAGACAGTTCTTATTACTACCCATGATCCGGCTATATATGAAAATAATATCGTTGATAAGGTTATATTTATGATGGATGGAAAGATATGCTATGGATAATTTCATACCTTGTTGGAAGTCTTTCTGTATTTATACTGTTTACCTATGGAGTATATACCGGAGAAAGGATATTAAAGGAGTGGGATCCAGACTCTGTAGAAGAATCCCAGTTGAAATTAGAAGAAAGGAATTATCTGATCTCAACTATCCTAAAATTTGCATTGATATTTAAAGTACTTTCTTTACCGTTCTTTATAGGAATTTTAAATTCTATAGCTTCAATAATTCCTGGAGCAATGTGCGCTGTGGGATCAATAAACTCCAATATATATGGACTTCCAGACTTAATTTTAAAGATTTTAGGAATATTTCTGTATGGAGGATGGGTGGTAATAAATGGTATAGATTCCAGGTTAGATAATAATCCATTAATTAGGATTAAATATAGATATTTAATATATATATTCCCGGTGGCATTAACTGAGATGGGACTCGATATATTATATTTCCTGAATGTGAAGGGAAATATATTGACTTCATGTTGTGGTTCAATATTTGATATAGTTGAGGGTTCAAAGGGATATGTAAAGATAATTCCGGATTCTCTGTTAATGATACTGGTTCTAACAGGAATATTTATTCTTTTTTTCTCCTGGTTTAAAAGATATTCCTATTTATATTCAATAACCTCTTTGATACTGTTTATCCTATCCATAATATCAATAATATCCTTGATAAGTCCATATATATATGGCCTCCCCTTCCATCACTGTCCTTTTTGCCTGTTTAAGAGTGAGTTTTACTATATAGGCTATCCATTATATGGATCATTATTTATATCTACATTCTCTGGTATAATGATAGGAGTATTTGAAAAATTAAAGGAGGTGGATAGAAAATTAATAGAAAGCTTTAAGAAGAAATACTTTAACATGTCTATATTATGGTGGATAATATTTTTATTTATATCGGCATCCCCGATTATATTAAGCAAATATCATTTTTAGGAGGTAGGTATGAAGATTGTAATGATTCTATTATCTATTTTAATTATTATCCCAGGAAGTTATGTAGAGATAAAAAAGGATGATAGATGTGCAGTATGTGGAATGCATCCTTACAAACATCCTAAATGGAGAGCTGAAATTTTATTAAAAGAGGGAAGCTATATTCCCTTTGATAGCCCAAAATGTATGTTTAAATATTATCTAAACATGAAGGATAAAGATAAAGTTGATTCAATATATGTAATAGACTATTATAGATTAAAGCCAATTGATGCGAAAAAGGCATATTTTGTTGTTGGAAGTGATGTATATGGCCCAATGGGGAATGATTTTATCCCTGTAGAAAGCAGAAAAGAGGCAGAGGAGTTTATAAAGGATCATAATGGGAAAAAAATCTTAAAATTTGATGAGGTGAATGGAGAAGTCATAAAAGAGATAGAGGAATGATAAAACCATTTATACTTTTGATAGCTCTTATCTCCTATGGATCCGGTCCTTTACCTATCAGGAATCAATCGCCGATATATCTGAGATATTTAAATCCTATACCTCGAAGTTCAGAGGTTCTTAAAAAGGGCTCTTATAAATTTGACCTTAATATTGGTTATTCCAGTATATATACCGGGGGAAGATCCTATGAATATGAAACCACTATGGATATGGAGATATTAAGAACCTCTATTAATCTGAATTATGGAATAAGGGATAAGATGGAACTTGGGATAGAAATTCCATTTATATATATGTATGGTGGATTCCTTGATAGTACAATAGAGGATTATCATAAGGCGTTTGGTTTTCCAAATGGTGGAAGGGAAAAGGCTAAAAAGAATCAGTTTAGATACTCTCTTATAAAAGGGAATAGATATATATTTAATAGGAACAAGGAAGTATCGGGAATTGGAGACATTACTTTATCCACAAGATTTAAGCTTAAGAAAGGGTATGGAATAAGGTTTTTATTAAAGACAAATACAGGAAGTAGTGATAGATTGCTTGGAAGTGGGAAAATAGACTATGGATTTGGTTTATTATTTAACAGGGAATTTAAAAGACTCAGGTTTTATATCAATATGGATACTATATTTTTAAATAATGAAAAAATAGGAGAATCTAAGCTTAAAGAGATGTTTGGGGGACTGTTTTCAATAGAGTATTTGTATAAACCAAAGCTCTCTTTTATCCTACAGTTAAATGGTAATAGAAGTCCCTTTCCTCATACTGGATTAGAATCCTTTGATAGGGATGTTTTACAACTTACATTTGGGATTAAAAATCCAGGATTAAAGAGATTTGGATGGTATATAGGATTTACTGAGGATTTAATATCTGCAAGTTCCCCTGACTTTTCTATAAACTTTGGACTTTCTTTTACTCATTTTTAGCCTCCTTATCCCCAAATTCCGAAATAGAGATTTTTGGGCTTCTCTCAATGATAAAAACATAGC
>CAZCTP010000019.1:0-36765 GCA_964501575.1 uncultured Thermodesulfobacteriota bacterium | reverse complement strand
AAGTTAATAGAGGAGAGTTTTGGGCTTGACTTTGACCACAGTATCTGACCCCTAATCGCTGCATTGGTTAATCTGCTCTCTGACTTCTTGCTAATGTCTAAATATTGCGGAATTTAGGAAATTCTAAAAACTCAAAAGCTATTTTCAGCAAAAAATTCAAGAAAAAATATTGACAGAACTATATATTATGTTATATATTATTAAGTAGTAATAAATTTTTTCTTATTTTATTAGGAAAAATAAGGAATGTGGATTAAATATTTAGGATTAATTATAAAAATTCATATTTTTTTATATTTTTAGGGTGATTTGAAATGAAAGATTATGCTTTTTTTTGGGGTTGTACAATTCCAGCAAGGTTTACATTTATGGAGAAGTCTACAAGGATTGTATTGGATACTTTGAAAGTAAATTATAAAGATATTGAAGGATTTACATGTTGTCCTGAAAAGAGTATAGCGAATAATCTAAATCAAGAGCTTTGGGAGGTTTTAGCAGCAAGAAATGTAGCTGTAGCTGAAAAAGAAGGTTTAGGTATAATAACTGCCTGTAGTGGGTGTTATTCTGTATTAAAGGGAGTATCAAGCAGACTTAATATATATCCAAAAAAGAGATTTGAGGTAAATAAAAGGCTTAAATCCGTTGATTTAGAATATAAAGAGAATCCAGATATTAAACATATTGTTGAATTACTTCACGATAATGTAGGTTTAGGTAAAATAAAGGAAAAGATCGTAAAGAGTTTAAAGGGGTTAAGGATAGCTGTTCATTATGGATGCCATCTTATAAGACCCAGTAGAGCTATACATTTTGATGACCCTATAAAACCAAGAAAATATGAAAAGATTATAGAAACATTAGGAGCAAAGGTTGTAGAATGGAAGAATAAGATGAAGTGTTGTGGTGGATATTTAGATAGGGTTGATCAATCTGAGAAGGGCTACAATCTATTGAAAGATAAACTAAATGAACTTAAAAAACTTGAAGTAGATGCTGTTACCACTACATGCCCTGAGTGTTTTAAGGTATTTGATAATAATCAGTTTATTATTCAAAGGAAAGAGAGGAAATTATATAATATTCCTGTTTTTACGCTTCAAGAATTGATAGGCTTGTCCTACGGCTTCTCAAAAGAAGAACTTGGTATAAATGAACATAGAATAGATGTTAGCAGGTTTTTAGAAAAGTTTAATGGGGGTAAATATTAAATGAAATTTGAGTATAAATATATAGAAAGATGCATAGAATGTAAAGGATGTGAAAATGATTGCCCTGCTTTTAAAACATTTAAAGATTATAATCCAATAAAAATATATCTTGATATCCTAAAAGGAAATTTTGAGAAATGGTTAGAATCTGAAATTATATGGGAATGCATGGAGTGTCATACCTGTTCAGAACTTTGCCATCAAAATTACAGCTGGGAGAAGGTAATCACTACTCTAAAGAATGAATCTATAAAAAGGGGGTTAGCCCCAAAAACAGTAAAGAAAGGTATCGAAACATTTTTAAAGACAGGTAGGCTTGGAGAGCCAAAGACCGGAGCAAGGAAGAAATTGAATCTTCCAGAACCACCTAAGATTGGTATAGAAGACTTTAAAAAGATAATCAAGCTCATAAATATAGAGGAGGATATTAGATGAAAGGAAGGAATATCTCAGGATGTGGGCTGGCTGGTTTTATAAACAAGGATAGGAAGAGAGTAAGTGGAAGTGTCGTAAGAAAAGCCATATGTAATATGATGGATAGAGGTAATGGACTTGGAAGCGGATACGCAGCCTATGGGATATATCCAGATTTTAAGGAACTATATGCTTTTCATATAATGTATCATTCTGAATCTTCTAAAATAGAAACAGAAGAGTTTTTAAACAAAAACTTCTTAATAGAGAAAAATGAACCTATACCAATATTTGAGGTTAAAAATATATCATCAAATCCATATCTATATAGATATTTTCTTAAGCCAAAAAGAATTAATGTAGATAGGGAATTTTGGGGATTATCGGATGATGATTATGTAGTAAAGTCTGTAATGTTTATAAACTTTAGGATAGAAGGAGCTTATGTATTTTCAAGTGGTAAAAACATGGGAGTATTCAAGGGAGTGGGATATCCAAATGATATGGCAGATTTCTATAGAATAGATGAATATGAGGGTTATATATGGACAGCCCATCATAGATTTCCAACAAATACTCCTGGATGGTGGGGAGGAGCCCATCCCTTTACCCTTCTTGATTGGTCTATAGTTCATAATGGAGAGATATCATCCTATGGTATAAACAAGAGATATCTTGAAATGTATGGGTATAAACTGACCCTTTTAACAGATACAGAAGTAGTAGCATATCTGCTCGATTTACTTATAAGAAGGCACGGACTTGATCTCGAAACAGCATGTATAGCCCTCGCTTCTCCATTCTGGAAGGATATAGATGAAATGAAAGAAGATGAAAGAATGGTTTATGGAGCTATAAGAATAACTTATGGAAGTGCTCTTTTAAATGGGCCCTTTGCTATATTATTTGGATTTTCAGATGGTTTGGTAGGCTTGAATGATAGGATAAAATTAAGGCCTCTTGTAGCAGGGATAAAGGATGATACCCTATATATGGCATCTGAAGAATCTGCGATAATAGCAATGTGTTCCAATCCTGATAAGGTGTGGGCTCCCAGAGCTGGTGAACCTGTTATAGGTAGATTATATGGAGAAGATTCTATAGAAGAAACAGGGATTAGAAAGGCCGTAGCCTTATAAAAAGGTCATAGGAGGTATAGTTGGCAAGGGCTAAAAGTTTAATATTTTCTCTATATAGAATAGAGTGGGATTCTAATAAATGTATAAGGTGTAGAAGATGTAATTTTGAGTGTGGATGGGGGGTATATAGCTATTCAAAGGAAGAAAATAGAATAATTCATGATGATTCAAAGTGTAGGGCATGTGGTAGGTGTATGGTATACTGTCCAGAAGGGGCTCTACTTGTAAGAAGAAACGATATCGCCTTTAAAGAAAATTATCATTGGACCCAATTTCATATAAGAAATATATATAGACAAGCAGAAAGTGGGGGAGTGCTATTAACTGGTATGGGAAATGATAGACCCTATCCAGTATTATGGGACAATCTTTTACTTGATGCATGCCAGGTTACAAATCCATCTATAGACCCATTAAGAGAGCCAATGGAACTTAGAACATACCTTGGAAGAAAGCCAGAGAAACTTGATATTAAGAGAGATCACAATGGAAGATTAAAATTAAATACAGAGCTTCATCCTCTGGTTAAACTTGATACTCCTTTTATATTTGCTCCTATGTCTTATGGAGCTTTAAGCTTAAATGCTCATAGGATATTAGCCTATGCTGCAAAAAAGAGTGGTATACTTATGAATACGGGAGAAGGTGGACTTCATGAAGATCTGTATCCATTTAAGGACCATATAATTGTCCAGGTTGCTTCGGGTAGGTTTGCAGTTGATAGGGATTATTTAAATGCTGGAGCTGTTGTTGAGATAAAGATAGGCCAGGGAGCAAAACCTGGTATTGGAGGACATTTACCCGGAGAGAAGGTAGATTTTGAAATAAGCAAGACCCGAATGATACCTGTTGGAACAGATGCACTATCTCCTGCTCCCCAGCATGACATATACTCTATAGAAGATTTAAGACAGCTTATATACGCTATAAAGGAAGCTTCAGGTTATAAGCCTGTATCTGTTAAAATAGCAGCAGTTCATAATGTGGCAGCTATTGCCAGTGGGATTGTTAGAGCTGGTGCAGATATTGTGTATCTTGATGGATTTAGAGGTGGAACAGGAGCAGCTCCAAATATTGTAAGAGATCATTTAGGAATACCTATTGAACTTGCTTTAGCAGCAGTTGATGATAGGCTGAGAGAGGAAGGCATCAGGCATATGGCATCTATTGTGGCTGCAGGAAGTATAAGATCAAGTGCTGATGCTGCGAAAGCAATTGCTCTTGGTGCAGATGCTTGCGCTATCGGAACAGCTGCACTAATTGCAATGGGTTGTCATGTATGTGGTGGATGTCATACTGGAAATTGTAGTTGGGGGATAACAACCCAGAGGCCCGAACTTACTACAAGATTAGATCCAGAAATTTATGCAGAAAGGCTTACAAATCTTATTAGAGCCTGGAGTCATGAGCTACAAGAAACACTTGGAGCCCTTGGATTAAATTCTGTTGAGAGCTTAAGGGGAAGCAGAGAAAGGCTCAGAGGGGTTGGATTAGATGCTCAGACTCTTGAAATATTGGGAGTAAAACCAGCAGGGAGGTAGTTCTAATGGTTACTATTGATGCAAAGGGCCTACATTATAAAGTTATAAACGAGATGATTAGAAAAGAGATTAAAAAAGGTGTAAAGAATATTCATGTTATAAATGTAAATGGACAATATTACATTGGAGCTGGCATGAAGAGCAATAATGGTACAAGGATCATGATTGATGGAGTTCCGGGAAATGACCTGGCTGTATTTATGGATGGTCCTGAGATAATAGTTAATAATGATGGGCAGGATAATATTGGGAATACAATGAATAGTGGGAAAATTATAGTTCATGGTAATGCTGGAGATGTAATAGGATATGGTATGAGGGGAGGCAAAATACATATAAAGGGAGATGTAGGATACCGTGTTGGCATCCATATGAAGGGATATATCCATAAAATTCCTGTTATTATCGTTGGTGGAAGGGCAGGAGACTTTTTTGGTGAATATATGGCTGGTGGTATATTAATAATATTGGGGTTGGATAATGATAATGATAAACCCCTAACAGGTGATTATCTTGGTACCGGTATGCATGGAGGAACTATATATATAAGAGGAGAGGTAGATAGAGAAAAATGTGGCAAAGAGGTTGGAATACTTGATCTGAGTGAAGATGATATGGTAACTCTAAAGGAGTATCTAAGAGAGTATTGTGAAGATTTTAATCTCGATTTAGCTAAAATCCTTTCTAAGAAATTCAAGAAATTAATCCCTGTAAGTTCAAGACCCTATGGTAATTTATATGCATATTAACCTATCTTATTTTTTTAGTGAAATAAATCTTCTTGTATTATTATGAAATATCTGAAAGTTATAAGCAAAATTGTAGAGACTTATCTTGATATTTCATAAATTATAAATAAATAAGATATAATTTATTGAAAGATTTGGATAAACAGATGAAAATAGATGTAAGCCAAGGACTTCCTGAAAAACTCCTATAATTTATTGTTGATCTAAAGCCTTGATTTATAGTACTTTAACAATAGTAGTTAAACCATCTAATTTCATAAAAGATAATCTAAATAGAGAGTTTTTAATATAAAATATTTAAAAAAGATTAAATAGGGAGAATTTCCAAAATAAGAAGAATTACATTCTTCAAAGACCTATCATATCTAAAAAATATAGAAAAAATAGAGTAATTTAAGTATAATAAATGCCTAAGATATGAAAAAAATAACTTAAGGAGAATTTATGGGAATAGAAGAAATTTTATCAAGAAATGTTTTTTTGCTATCTATAGAGATAAATATATTATGGCTTGTTACCCTACTTTATATAATAAGTTTCTTCTTACATATAATTCATTTAATAACCAAGGATATAGGGAGATTAGCCTCATTATCTTTATATCCAATAGTTATTCTCCATACACTTCTTATAATATTCAGAATGATTGAGGGTGGAAGACCCCCCTTTCAAACTCTATATGAAAGTCTTTCATGGTTTTCCTGGTCAGTTGTAGTCACATATATATATACAAAGAGGTATTTTAGGGATATACACATACCCGGGATATTTATAACATTAATAGCATCATCTGCTCTGGTATATGCTATAATTGCAAGAAATCCTGCAATAGAACCTCTCAATCCAGCTCTTCAGAGTAACTGGTTTGTTTGGCACGTTATATTATCATTCCTTTCATATGCTGTATTTGTCGTTAGTTCATCTATAGAGATAACATATCTAATATTTAATAGAGCTGTAGGTAGAGGAGAAGGGTTATATTATGGATTTAAACCCGATATGATGGAATTATTTCATAGAAGAGCATATTTGCTTGTTCTATTTGGGTTTCCTTTATTAACCTTTGGAATATTCTCAGGAGCAGCATGGGCAGATCAGGCATGGGGCAGATTCTGGGGATGGGATCCCAAAGAAACATGGTCTCTTATAACATGGACAATATTTGCTATATATCTACATTCTTATTCTATTCCAAAGTGGAGAGGGAGGCCAGCTTCTATATTTAATATATTAGGATTCGTATGCATGATAATTACCTTTGTCGGAGTAAACTGGCTTTCAAAGATATTTGGAATACCAAGCCTTCATACCTATGCTTTATAGAATATTAATATCAATAAAAACAACTATTTTTCTTCTTTTTATCCTTTCCATCTTCTTTGTAATTGGAACAATATTCCCTCAGGGTATTAAACTTAGTGAATATATAAAAGAAGGGGGGAGATATATATTCCTTGTTAAATATCTTAATTTCCTTAATATATTTAATTCTCCTCTTTTCATATTATTTTCGATTCTTTTATTCCTGAATCTTGTATTCTGTACATATTCAAGAATAAAGACGAAAAAGAGATTTGAAAGATTGCTATCCCTTATTTATCATTTAGGATTTATAATCTGTTTCTTAGGAATATTCATATCTTATGTATTTTCATTCACCAGAGATATTACTCTATATCCTGATAAACCAGAAGTCATATCATATTCAGGATTTACAAAAGATAAAAGATTTGAGATTAAATTAAAGAAATTTATATCCGAATATACACAATTCCCCTCTTTCAATTACCCTAAGGGTATATTATCCCGATTGGCTATTTTCTTGGGATGGAATACCAATAAGCTTTCTTATAAGATATCGTCCAATTCATATTTCCCAAAGGACTGGAAAAGTTCTTTAGAGATATATGTAGATGGAAAAATTGTAAAAGAGAAGACTATAGAGGTTAATTCACCCCTAAAACATGAAGGTTTGACCTTCTATCAAATGGGATATGAAGAAAAATTTGACCTATATATAAAAGAGTCGAAGAAGAGCATAAAGGTAAAGATTAATACACCATTTAAGATAAATAATAATAAATATAAACTAAAAGACTTTAAAAGCGGTAGTCTATTTAGAATAGATGGTAAAGTAGAAAATATTCACCCATTTGTAAAGCTTGTGTCTATTTCAAATAAAAAGAATGAGATTGGAACCATAATGATTAACAAGCCATTTAAAATAAATAATTTTACAATAATTATTAAAGGAGTTGAACAGGGAAGTATATTAAGCTATAGGTATGATCCAGGAATTCCATTCCTATGGATAGGAGGAATATTGGTTATAGGTGGCATGTGGATAAGAACATTCCTTTATTTTTATGCATATGCATGAAGTCCTGGAAGCAGGAAAGTTACACCTAAATATGTAAATATAACAGCTCCAAATCCTATTATAGATAAATATGCTGCTTTCTTACCTCTCCACCCTTTAGTGAATCTGCCATGGAGATATGCTGCATATATAAGCCATGTTATAAGTGACCACGTCTCTTTTGGGTCCCAACTCCAATATGTACCCCATGCATAATTTGCCCATATCGCTCCTGATATAATTCCGAATGTTAATAACGGGAAAGAAATAGCTGTAGATTTATAGCTAAAATTATCAAGGGTGTAAGAATCGGGTAGTAATCTGGAGATAAAATTCTCTTTTTTAGTGAATTCTTCTTTAATCTTTATTAATAACATAATACTCATTCCAAAAGATATAGAAAATCCTGCGTATGCAAGGAATAAAGTTATTACATGTATTTCAAGCCAATAACTTTGCAAAGCTGGAACAAGAGGTTCTATAGCCTGATACCTGTAAGGTAACATAGATGCGAAGGCGATAGCAAGAAATCCTATAGGAACAATAAATGCTCCAACTACTTTTATATTATATAAAAATTCAATAATAATATATATCACAATTACAGCCCAGGCAAAAAATATCATGGATTCATAAAGGTTTGAAAAGGGAGAGTGCCCTGCCTCCTTTGTTCTCATTATTAATCCTACAGTCATAACCACAAGTCCACCTATTGTGGTTATTGTAGCAATCTGCCCTATTTCTTCCCTCTTATTGAATATTAGGAATCCTATATATAGGGTAGCAGCTATAAGATAGAACCAGAATGCTGTATTAAATAATAGCTCTGAATTAAACATTTTTTATCTCCTTTACTATCTCTGAAAATTCTTTTTCAAAGGTTTGTTCATTTTTATTTATAATTCCTCCTATATATATCTGAGCTCCTTTCTTGCCTTTTAATATCTTAACCCATATTTTTTTATTATATATGAAAAAAGAAAGAATCATACCTAATATTAATAGAAAACAGCCAAACCATACAATATTTACCCCGGGATCTTTAGCTATCTGAAGGCCAGAATATGATGGAACCTCATAATCTATAAGCTCAAAGGAATAGTCTTGAATTTTAGGAAATGAAAAATATGGCAATTTCATAAATATCCATGGTTTTTCAATTAAAGAATCACCTTTATATAACTCAAGCTGAATAGCAGGATTATTATGTTCCCTCGATCTCAGAAAAAGGCTATTTGTATCTGGATTATACGAAAGATCTGAAAGGAATGAGACAAGTTTTACTTCTATATCTCCAATCTTATACTTTTTCCCATAATCTATAACGTACTCTCCTAAATCTTTTCCATTGTTTTTAACTTTTATATGGGCTCTATAAATTTTATCCCATGCATATCCATAGGAACTTTGATAAAACCAGATTCCTTTATATTTAAGTGGATGATTTACCTCTATAGTCCTTCTCAATACTTCCTTTCCATTATCGATTACGCTTAAAACACTCTTATAATCTTTTGGCGACCCATTGTCGTAATATTCTATATAGAACTTATTTAATTCAAGTTCAAAACCACCCTCGTCAATAAATACCTTTTCTCCTTCGTATATATTTATGTAATCTTTAAAGCCGGCTATATTACCTATAATAGCCCCTATAAATATCACGATTATACTTATATGTGAAATATCAGAACCTAATCTGCCAATTGCTCCTTTATATCCATATATAGATATTTCTTTAGGAGAATTTTTTACTAAAATATTATATCTTCTTCTTCTTAGAAGTTCTTCTATCCTTTTCTTAGCATCCTGGATACCTATTCGCATATTTATCTTTAAATGATTTTTAAGATTATTTATAAAATCTTCACTAACTACAATTCTCTTCTCTTTTATAAGTCTCAGGTTCTTAGGGAATCTTCTTAAGAAGCATACTGATGTATTTATACTTAAAATAACTAATATAGATATAAACCATAAGGAATGATAAAGATCAGTGAGCCCAAATATCTTTAAAATTTCAAACAGATTTCTTCCATATTCTTTTATATATATATATTCACTCTTACCCTGAGGTATTATAGTTCCTATAATTGAGCCTATCGCAATGATTATAAATAGAACGATTGCTAATCTGGAAGAACTAAAAAAATTTAATACTTTTTTGTAAACTTCTTCTCTTTTTAACCCCACCTTAATTATAAAATTTTAACAGAAATAAAATTATAAGTCAAACTTAAAACCTCCTTGGTAAACAACTTTTGGTTAACTTACAAACTTTTTATAATTCAGACTAAGAATATATTCTTTATCACAACAAGAGGAATTTTCTATTTCAAAATCTTATATAAATAGAGAAAAGAGATAAATTTCCTTTTTAAATTCAAAAAATTCAAAGACTATTTTCAGCAATTTCAAAAAAACATATTGACAAATAAATTCTATAATTATAATATTATATAAAACAGTTCAAAAAAGGAGGGATTTATATGAAGAAGTGGGATTTTATATTAGCAAATATAGTTTTATTTTTTATTATATTTATTGTTGTCAATGTTTCTTGGGCTGTTGAAAAACCCAAGTGGTTAGTTGATTTAGAAAAATTTGCAAAAGAAAAGGGAAATTCAGGCTTGTTGGAGAAGGTTAGATTGTTTTCAACACCTGAAGCTATTAAGATACAAAAGGAGTGGAAAGACTTTTTAGGATTTGATGCACCATCAATAATTGAAAAGGTAAAGGATAAATATCCTGATATTAAGCCTGGGGTTGTTATAAACGGAGATAATTATAAACAGTTCCCAAGCTTAAAGAAACTCCTACCAGAATCTATATATAGGAGATTGCCAAAGGGATCATATGCTCAGATTGGAGAGATAAAGATTGTTCCAACATCTTCATACTATCTGTATAGAGAAATACTTGGGGCTACTAAGGCAAACCTTAATAAGTCAAAGATAGGTCCTAATAATGAGCTCTTAAACTGGAAAGGTGGAGTGCCATTCCCATTTCCAAAGAATGGCGCTCAGGTCTATCATAATAGAGATAGGTTTGATGTACCAGGTGATGCCTTATACTTCAATCCATCAAGCTTTACCATGTTTGATAGAAAAGGCAAGAGAGAAAGGGTTGAAAAGGGTGAAATATACTGGATGTATTACAAAGGCAGGACTAAGCTCGCTCCAAAGCCAGATATCCCTGGGTATGATAATGTTTTAGAAAAGGGATCATTAAGGATGACCTATCCATATGATTTAAATGGTATCGCAATTGTTAGAACAAAGTTTTTGGAAAGTCTAAAGAAACCTGATGATTTTGTTTCATATATTCCTGCTCTGAGGAGGATAAGAAGGCTTGCTGGTACCGATACAATGGACCCAATTATAGGGACAGATATTGCATGGGAGGATTGGAGAGGATGGTGGCAGAATATAATTACATGGCCTACTGAATTTAAACTCGTAGGTGAAGGAGTTGTTCTCCTTCCATCAATGCCCCATAAATTTTTCTATAAAGTAGATGAAAAGGGTAAATTTCATGATAACTGGGAATTAAGACCCTGTTTTGTCTTAGAAGCTGTGACAAAGAATAAGAACTATTTTTATAACAAAAGAAGAGTATGGGTTGATAAAGAATTCTTTATGGGTATACATTATGAAATGTATGATATAAGGAATAATCTGTGGAAAAGCCTGATGCCGATAAGGGCTGCTTATCCGGATGGAGAGATTCATTGGCTTTTTGGAGATATGGTGGATTATGTTAATAAGCATAGAAGCCTTATGAGAATGCAATCTATTATGAATGATCCAAAAATAACAAATGACTATTTTGAATTAAAATTCTTAATTAGAATGGCCCATTAAAAGTTATTGAACAGGAGATCCTCTATAAAATTGAGAGAGTTGCATTCTTTATGACAATGATATTGAATAAACTGAGGGAGGATCTCCTTGCTCTCTATTATTGCCTCCTTTGAAAAAACAATATTGTTTAGTTTATTTAATTCCGCTCTTAATGCAAGAGCTAATGTCTTAATAGTTGAGAGAGAGATTGGTATTAAAATTTTTGAATTTTCAGAGGAACAGTTACAAACCACTCCTCCTTTTTCAATATCAAAAAATCTGAGATTATTACGGCTTTTACAGACCACACAGAAATTAAGATTAGGTCTAAAACCTAATATACTGATAAACCTGAGCTCAAATATTCTTATAAGTTCTTCTCTTTTATTACCTTCATTGAGGAGGGACAAAAAATAGATCAGAAGATCAAACAGGTTTACATTCTTCTCCTCCTTATAGACAATTTTATCTACTAACTCTATCATATACGAAGCATAAGCAAAAGTAATTATATCATCCCTTATATTGGTAAAAGGATTTATTATATCACAGGATTCTATTCTTAAAAGATCCTTTAAACCCTTTTTAAATAAGACAATATCTATGTATGAGAATATATCAAGGCAATTCCCAAATCTCTTAATACTTCTTTTTGCTCCCTTTGCAATTCCGCTTATCTTTCCAAAATCATAGGTATATATTGTTAATATCCTATCATATTCTCCAAAATCTATAGACCTGAGTACAATTCCTTTACTTTTTAAATTAGACATCCGCTTATAATTAGTAAAATAGTTAATATACTTAATACAGTTATTGTAATGATTGTAATAATATTTCTACCTCTGGAATTGACATATTCTCCCATTATGGATCTGTCATTAATTAATTTTAACATTATTGTAAGAGTGAATATAAGTAAGATTCCATTAATTGTCTGGGAAACAAGCATAATATTCATAAGATTAATATTGGGAATAAGTATGAAGCTTCCTCCTATTATTATAAGCCCTGTATAAATTGTCAAAAATTGTGGGGCTTCTTTGAAATCCCTGTCAATTCCGGATTCCCATCCAAATGCTTCTGATACTGCATAAGCCGTAGATAATGGTAATATAGATGCTCCCATAAATGAAGCATTTAAAAGGCCTATTGAAAATAGAAGTGCGCAATATTTACCTGCAAATGGTTTTAATGCTAATGCTGCTTCTTCTGCAGAATTTAAATCTATTCCATGAATATGCAATGTAGAAGCTGTAGAAATAATTATGAAAAATGCCACAAAATCTGTTATAAATGATCCGAAGTATACATCAAACTTAGTATATTTATAATCCTTTATATCTACCATTTTATCTACTACTATTGATTGAAGAAAAAACTGCATCCATGGGGTTATTGTAGTTCCCACTATAGCTATAAATAGAGTTATATATCCCGGGGTTAATTTAAATGATGGTACAAATGTCCCTTTTACAACATCTCCCCATGATGGTTTTGCCATAAATCCAGAAATGACATATGTGAAGTATATAGAGCTTAATATTAAAAATATTTTTTCAACCCTATTATAATTTCCCTTAAATACCATAAACCATATAAATATAGCAGATATAGGAATTGACATATATCTGCTTATTCCAAATATTTCCATGCTTGCAGCTATACCAGCAAATTCTGATATCGTGACTGTAAGATTTCCAATAATCAGTAATATCATTGAAAAAAGAGTGATTTTTATACCAAATCTTTCTCTTATAAGATCTGCTAATCCTTTACCAGTAACTACTCCTGTTCTTGCTGCCATCTCTTGAACAATAGCAAGAACAAAAGTAGATAATAATAGAAGCCATAAAATACTATAACCTTCTCTGGCTCCAGCAATAGAATATACTCCAATACCTCCAGCATCATTATCAGCGCTGGCTGTTATAATACCAGGGCCTATTACAGCTAAGATCATAATGATTCTTCTTCTATTTATCATGATAATATTTTATTATCCTATTCTATGCTTCTTTCTTCTTGATGAAGAAGGTAAAAATATATCCATAACATCATCTACTGTAATAATTCCATGCATTACATTATTTTCATCCACAACTGGAACAGCAATAAGATTATATTTTGATATAACCTCTGCTACCTCTTCTTTGCTTGCATTAAGAGGTACACTTTTGATCTTAGTTTTCATTATTTGAGATAGCTTCACTTGCGGAGGAGCTAATATAAGGTCCTTTAATGAAAGAATCCCCAGTAAATGTTCTTCATCATCAGTAATATATATCGTATATATCATTTCTACTTCTGGAGCCTCTAATCTTAATATAAAAAATGATTCTTCTACTGTTATATCCTTAGATAGCGATATATATTCTGTTGTCATTAATCCTCCTGCACTGTCTTCATCATGGGCAAGCAATTCTTGGATATCAATAGATTCTTTCTCCTCTATTAACTCAAGTAGTTCTTTGGCTCTTTCAGGAGGTAGATCCCCTAATAAATCAGCCACTTCGTCTGGAGGCATAAGTTTTAAAATAGATAATGCTTTACTCTTATCCATCAGATTAAATATAGAAACCTGGATATCTGGAGGCAATTCATGAAGGGCTTCCGCTGCTGTTCTGATATCCAATGACTCGAATAGAGCTCTCCGATTCTTTTGGGATACTTCAGTAATAATATCTGCTACATCAGCAGGGTGGAGCTGTGATAAGTTCTCTCTTGGTATAGTTAGAGTAAGCTTACTTAATTTAGGTTCTAATGTTTGTAGATAGTGCCAGCCAATAAGGCTCTTGTCTAACTTATACTTTAATACTTTCAGTAATTTTTCACCTTTTTTCTCTATGCCAAGACGCCTTAGAATACCACGTAAACCTATGTCTACAGCTAATAAACACAAATAATTATTTACCGATCCCAACTTTATATCATTAACCCTTACTACCTTTGCTCCATTAATATCCACAATCTGTTTGTCTAATAGGTCTCTGCAGGCAAGTATATCATCATCTGAAAGAACATTAGGGCCTATATCATTAAGATGAATTTTAGATGATATAACTCTTTTGTTAAATAGACTTATATCCTTCCATTTTATAATATAAATTTTCTTCCCTTGAATAACAACCAATCCAGAAACTACAGGGAATGGTTCTCCCTTAATAATCACAATATCCTTTAGTTTGCCTATTTCTTCTCCAGATACATCAAATACTCTCTTATTTATGACCTCACTTAGAAATAATTCCCCTATAAATGCCATCTTAATATTTATATTACAACCATTATTTAAAGTCAAACGTAAGCTCAGTAGTGTAAGCATCTCTAATTCCGTGATGGGAAAGATGGCCATCTACGAAACCTTCCACCTTGATGGGGAAGAGAGGGCTGAAACAAAACGTATTGAAACAAAAAGACTTTTGTCATCCTCCCACAAGAGAAGGAGAAATTCTATTGCTTACGGAATGAGAATAAGGCTTGAGATAAAGATTATATAATGTCATAATATCGTGGGAAGAAAATGAAGGTTTATGTTTTTGATCTTCTATGTTAATTAAGGAACTCCATAAATGGGATGTATCTCCAGGAGAGGCAAAGAGAATCCAGATAGAGCTTAAGAGATATATCTCCTTTAAAAATTCTTTAAATAATATAACAAAGATTGCAGGAGCTGATGTCTCCTTTTCAAAGAAAAGTAATAAAGGAAAGGGAGCTATAGTAATTTTAAGTTTTCCTGAATTTAATCTCATTGAGAAGGTTGAGTTAGAAAAGGAGCTGAAATTTCCTTATATTCCAGGGCTTTTAACATTTAGAGAAGGACCAATTCTTATTGAAGCATTTATGATAGTTAAAGAAATTCCGGATATTGTTCTATTTGATGGTCAAGGAGTAGCTCATCCAAGAAGAATGGGAATCGCAACCCATATGGGAATATTATTTGACCTCCCAGCCATAGGATGTGCAAAGAATCTTTTATTTGGAAATTATGAAGAGCCAGAAAAAACAAGGGGTTCTCAGACACAAATATATGATAAAGATGAGATAATTGGGGTAGCCCTAAGGACAAGATCTGGGGTAAAGCCTATTTTTGTCTCACCAGGTAATAAAATAGATCTTGAGAGTTCGGTCAGGGTAGTTCTTGGATCTACTCCTAATTTTAGGATACCTCTTCCCCTCAGACTTGCCCATACCCTATCCAAGAAGGGGATAGAATGATAAAGATAGGATGTTGTGGATTCCCAAAGGCAAAAAGTGTATATTTTAAAAATTTTAAATTAGTAGAGTTGCAAAATACCTTTTATAGAATCGTTGATATTAAAACTATTGAAAAATGGAGAAAAGAGGCACCAGATGACTTTGAGTTCTCTATTAAGGCATCTCAATTTATAACCCACTCTCCATCTTCTCCAACCTATAGAAAGGCAAATATCAAAATTAGGAAAGAAGATAAAGAAAAATATGGGTTTTTCAGGCCGACTGACGAGGTCTTTTACTCATGGGATAGAACAAAAGAGGCTGCAAAGGTTTTAAGAGCGAAATTAATTCTCTTTCAATGTCCCCCGAGCTTAACTCCTTCTGAAGATAATATAAAGAATATAAGAAATTTCTTTAAATCTATAGAAAGAGAAGATTTTATATTTGTATGGGAGCCAAGAGGTAACTGGAATATGAATGAAATAGAAAATATTTGTAAAGAACTTGATTTAGTCCTCTGCACTGATCCATTAATCAGGAAGCCTATGGAAGGAAAACTTCAATATTTCCGTCTCCATGGAATTAGAGGATATAAATATAAATATACTGAAGAAGATCTGTTAAATATAAGAAGTAATTTGAATAAAGAAATTATAAGCTACATCCTTTTTAATAATGTATACATGTTTGAAGATGCTCTGAGATTTAAGGATATGATAGATTAAAGTTGAAGAAGGAAAAGAAAGAGAAAGGGTCAGCCTGCCGTCCCCTTTTCTTTTTCGATTTTCTTTTTTTTAAAGGTACCTTGATTTCCTTATGAAGATTTAATAGAAATATAAGTGTCTTGTTTTTCATTATTGTAATTGTTCAGCTCTTAATATTTAAGAAATAGCCCCATTTCGTTCCCCCTTTACACCCGTTATTTTGATTTTTACTCCTTTCCATATGATTATTATTAATGCCACGATTCCTCCAACTGAGAAAAACAGTTCCGGAGCGGCGTTTATTAACTGCCCGCTTACCCTATCGGACTCCACACTGAGGCTCGCTTTGCCAGTAACGCCCAGTATGAAAAGTCGGTAGCATAGATAAATAGAAACCCCCGCAATTATTGCTGGCAATAGCTTAAAGAAAAAATAAAAGATAATTAGCAGCGTGTTTGCTTGGCGATAACTCACACCTGAAATTTCAATGACAGCATTTTCTTTACGAGGCTGCTGTTGACCGAAAAATATGGATGCCAGATAAAAATTAAGAAATTTTATCAAATCAAAACGTCTTTTTTCCCCCTTCCCTCCCCCATTTACTTTAATCTTTACTAACTTAACTGTGCCATCATCTGCATGAGCATTTCCAGATATACTTAAGAATATTATTGACATTTTTTTAATTTGGTTATAGATGTAATATTAAAATAAATTTATAATTATTATAAAGGGGTTTATATGGAAGAAAAAATATTAAAAAATGTATGTCGAATATGTTCTGCTGGTTGTGGAGTTAACGTTTATGTTAAGAATGGAAAAGTGGTTAAAATTGAAGGAATGAAGGAATTCCCAACCAACGAAGGGACAATATGTGCTAAAGGGGCACTTGCCAAGGAAGTAATATATTCTAAGGATAGGCTTCTGTATCCCATAAAAAGGGTTGGAGAAAGAGGGGAAAAGAAATGGAAGAAGATAAGCTGGGATGAAGCATTAAATGAGATTTCTAAAAGACTTACCGAAATTAAGAATAGGTATGGTCCCCAGGCAATTGCTATGTATGAGGGGCAACAATGGCATTGGAATGCGGGGGCAGTTGTGATAAATAGATTTCTCCATTCACTGGGTTCACCAAATTATACAAATCCAGGAAATATGTGCTGGTGTCCGGTAACCATGGCAATGCTTATTACCTATGGACCTCCATATGTATATCTAAAGCTTCTCCCAGGAACCTTTAAATTTGATGAACAGCCGACTAAATGTATGGTATTCTGGGGAGCAAATCCTCTTATATCCAGAATAAATAGAGCAAGAGGAATACTTGATGCAAAGGGAAGGGGTTCAAAGATAATAGCTATAGATCCCTATTTTTCTACAATTGCAGCAAAGGCTGATATATGGGCTCAGATAAAGCCTGGTACAGATCTTTTATTAGCACTGTCTCTTATAAATGTCCTCATTAATGAGAATCTTTATGATAAGAACTTTGTTAAAAGATGGACTCATGGTTTTGATGAATTGGTTGAGCATGTTAAGGATTATTCACCAGAGATGGTAGAGGACAAAATATGGATTCCTGCTGATAAAATAAGAAAGATCGCAAGGCTTTATGCAAATAACAGACCCGCAATAATAGAGGATCATATAGGAATCACTCAACAATTAAACGGTTTTGATACCCATAGAGCAATATGTATAATCAGAGCAATAAGTGGCAATTTTGATGTTAAAGGAGGGGAAGTATTCCTTAATATACCTCAATTCTTTTCAAGATTTTATGATTATTCATTGCTTTCAAATATTTCGAAGGAGATAAGACCCATAGGAGCTGATAAGTTCCCTCTATTTTCAAAGCTTGCAGAATGGGCTCCCTCATGCTGGGGTATAGCGAATCTCTCTCAATTCCCGGGTGCCATTCTGAATGAGCGTCCCTATCCTATAAAAGGGCTTATAGTCATGGGTGGGAATCCTGTTACCCAGAGTCCCAATTCATTAGAGTGGGAAAAGGCTTTAAAGAAGCTTGACTTTCTGGTAAGTGTTGACCTCTTTGTAAATGCAACCGGGAAGTTTGCAGATATTATCCTCCCGGCTGCATGGTGGCTGGAAAAAACAGACCTTTCTGAACAGTGGCCTATTTTAAATTATATCCTCTTAAGACAAGGGGTAGAGCCTCCGGGTGAATGTTGGCCAGAAGAAAAGATTATATTTGAACTTTCCAAAAGGATGGGGCTTGAGGGCTATTTCCCCTGGAATAGTATGGAGGAGGTTATTGATGATCTATTTTCTCCTTTAAATGTCAAGAATCTTAAAAAGAATCCAAGTGGAATCTGGATAGATAAAGAAATAAGATACAAGAAATATGAAGAGCATGGTTTTAATACCCCCTCTGGTAAGATAGAGATATACTCTAATCAATTAAAGGAGATGGGGTATAATCCTTTACCCCTGTACAGAGATTATTTAGAATATGAGAGTAAAGATACAGGAATCGGGATTAAAGATTTAGAAAGAGAGTATCCCTTAATATTAACAAAGCATAATTCTCCTGTATATCTTCACTCACAACTTAGAAATATTCCCTTAGCTAAGGAGATAGAACCTGAACCCTTTTTAGAGATCCACCCTCTAACAGCAAAGGAAGTTGATATACAAAATGGAGATAGGGTTATTATAGAGTCTCCAAGGGGAATGATTAAGGCTAAAGCGGATATCACAAATCTTACCCATCCCAAGGTAGTTTTTTTAGTCCATGGATGGGAGGAGGCAAACTTTAATACCCTTGTAAGTGGGAACATATTGGATCCTGTTTCAGGGTCCCCAGCAGCAAGGGAATGCAGGGTCAGGATAAGGAGGGAATAATGACAAAATATGGATTATTAATAGATATGGAAAGATGTATAGGGTGTAGGACCCATGAGGTTATATGTAGAAGCCAGGGTAGTGGTGTGGTGAGACTTAAGACGGTTCCTTTAACCATTGAGATAGGAGATAATAGAGTTACCCAATTTGTCCCGTTTTTACAGCAGAGATGTTCTCGATCTCCTGTATGTGCTAAGAGAATAAAGAATGGATTAAAACCAGCATGTGTGGAGCAATGTCCTGCAAGGGCAAGAATATTCGATGAAATTAATAAATTGAGCTCTTATATATCTAATAAGAAATCAGGAGAACAGGTTTATATAGAGAGATTTTAAAATATGAGACTAAATATAATATTTCCAAGCGAAAGATTGGTTCCTGGAAATATTATAGTACCTGCCATGCCATTAGCTCCTCCTATGCTTGCTGCACTTACCCCTGAAGATATTGATATAAAACTTATTGATATGTCATCAGGGGATATAATTAATTATGACGAGAATATAGACTTAGTAGCTATTACTGTAAGAACCCCTCTTGCAGACATATCCTATGAGATTGCCGATGAGTTCAGAAAAAGGGGTGTCAAGATAGTTCTTGGGGGGCCTCATGTCACATATCTACCACTTGAAGGAAAGAAACATGCTGATTCAGTAGTTATAGGTGAGGCGGAGGAGACTTGGCCGGTTTTAATAAATGATTTTGTTAAAGATAGAATTAAAGATTTCTATGTTGCGGGGCCATTTGATATAAGATCTCTAAAAGGAGAGGTATATCATATACCAAAGCGTCCTGATCTAAAGAAGCTGCCCTTTGCAAAAAGAAACCTTTTCTCAAGAAGAAGATATATGATGGATTCTATATTCACTACCAGAGGCTGTCCAAATTATTGCAGATTCTGCCCTGTTACCCCCCTATTCGGGGGAATGATAAGACATAGGCCTATTGATGAAGTAGTATCCGAGGTTGAATCCCTTAAATCTATGTATTTTAATGTTGATGATAGTGTTTTTGGACATCCACAGATTATTGAAAAACCAGAGGAAAATAAATATTACCTTGATTTATATACCGAGCTTTCAAAAATTAAACCTAAGAAATACTGGAGTGGAGCAGGAGGACTTTCAGCTGTAAATTATAGAGACGGTAGGAAAATATTTGAAAGGGCTGTTGAGAGCGGATTGACATCTATCGCTGCAGGTCTGGAATCTATCTCAAAGAGTGGACAAAAGGAGTCAAGAGCATGGAGGAAGTTACATGCCACAGATCCTGAAAACTTTGATATAAAAAAGATGAAGGAAAATATCAAGACTATCAAAGCTCACGGAATAGAAATACTGGGTTTTTTTATAATAGGATGGGATGATGATACAGTAGATACATATTATAGGACTTTGGACTTCTGTGATGAAACAGGTATAATTCCTGTCATATTCACACTATTTCCTATGCCAGGTAGTGATCTTTATGAAGAATATTTGAGAGACGGGAAGATATTACCAGGAAAGAAGTGGAGAGATTTTGGAGGTTTTTCAGTAGTTTTTAGACATCCAAATATGACCGAGGAGGAGATGCTCAAGGCAAATTATGGTGTAGCCAAGAAGGGCTTTACAATGAGGAGGATATTTATCCGTTCCATTAATGCCTTTCGTTATAACCCAAGATTAAAGATATTTTTTAATTCCTTTTTTACCCAATGGGGATTAAGGAAGGTTTTACCAGAGATGTTTAAAGGAGGTCTATATGAAAAAGGGAAACCATGATTTATATAATGAATTAGTTTCTATTGCTGGATCAAAATTTGTTATAGATGATGATTTTGCATTATGGTCGTATTCAAAGGATTCAAGCCCGATTCCTGGCAAGATTCCAGGTATAATCGTAAGACCTGGGAGTATAGATGAAGTCTCAGAGATATTAAAACTGGCAAATGTTACGAAGACACCGGTCATTCCGAGGGGTGGCGGAGCATCTATATTTGGTGTTCCTCCTGGAATACCTGGAAGGTCAATAGTTATTGATCTAACCCGATTAAATAAGATTATTAACATCGATGAGGAAAATATGACTGTTACTGCGGAATGCGGGATAACTGTGGCTGAACTCGGAACAAATCTAAATAAAAAGGGATATTATGCAAACCTTGTTCTTATGCCCTATTACTCTGATACCCTTGGAGGATTATTAAGTGGTGTATTTGGTGGAGGTGGTAGCTTAAGGTTTATGAAGACTGGAACAAACTGGAAATATGTAGTTGGATTAAAAGTTGCCCTCCCTGATGGAAATATTATACAGACAGGGGGCGGGCCTGGAACAAATATTCATCTTTCATCCACATTTGATAGGGCGCCGGGATCTCCTGATATTACCGGAATGTTTATTGGTGATTCAGGAATATTTGGAGTCAAGTTAGAGGCGACCTTGCAGATATTTCCTATGGAAAAATTCACTATATGTGGAGGCTTTTTCTTTGAGACCCTTGAGGATATGTGGGATTCTATCTCTAAACTTATGGGTATAAAACCCACTCCCTATACTTCTCTTGTTGGATTCGATCCAAGAGGGACATCATTACTTACTCAAGGAGAAGAGGGATATAAATGGAGCATAATATATTCTGTTAAGGGATATTCTGACAATGAAGTTAATTTTAATAATGAAATAATAAAGAATGTATGTAAAGAATCAAAGGGAACTCCTGGTTCGGAACCGATTAACTTAGCTGCACAGGGATTAAATGATGGTAAAGTGCTCAGGGATATGGGAAATTATGTATCTTTAGGAATGTGGATATGGTATGAATCACTGGCTGCAAAGAGTGATGCGTTAAATCATTTTAAAAGGTGTAGAATCCTTATTGATAGAAGATTTCATGAAAAAAGACTTGATAGGTATAGAGCAATGAGATTTGACATGATATTTCCATCGGATCATAATGCCTGCTATGTATCTACTGATATATTGTGGGATGATAATTATCAAGAGGCAAATAAATTAATAATGGAGATAGCTGATGAGTATAATAACTTTATTGCTGAAAATGGAGCTTTCCCTGGAGTTCATCAAAGACATACAGACAATTCTATGGCATCCCATTGGTCACCAAATTTTTATGATTTTATGAAGACTTTAAAGAATGCAATAGATCCAAATGGGATATTAAATCCCGGTCTGTGGAGACTATAAAGGAGGTATAGAATAATGAATCGTCACCCATTATATAATTCCTTAGCTTCTATTGTTGGGAAGAGGTATGTATCTGATGAGGAATTTATAAATTATTCCTATTCAATGGATTCAAGTCCGATGCCCAAAAAGATCCCTGGTATAATTGTGAGACCTGCCGATACTGAGGAGGTTTCAGAGATACTAAAATTGGCAAATAATACAAAAACTCCTGTTATTCCACGAGGTGGAGGGGCAAGCATTAAAGGAGTCCCTCCTGGAATTCCTGGAATAAGTATTATAATGGATCTGACAAGAATGAACAGAATAATCGAAATAAATGAAAAGAATATGACAGTAACTGCAGAATGTGGAATAACAGTAAGTGAGCTTGATTCAAAGGTAAAAAACAAAGGGTATATTGTAAACACTGTATTTATGCCGTTTTATAGTGATTCATTGGGAGGGCTTTTAAGTGGAGTAGTAGGGGGTGGATGGCCAATGGATTGTGAATCGATTGGAACTAACTGGAAGTATTTGCTTGGATTAAAGGTTGTTTTACCAAATGGTGATGTGGTTGAAACCGGAACCGGGCCCGGGACAAATATGTATGCAAAGAAAACGTTCCTAAGAGAGGTTATAGGTCCTGATCTTACAGGGATGTTTGTATCTGATGGTGGAATATTGGGGATAAAAACAGAGGCAACTTTGCAGATATTTACTCCTCCAAAACTCACTGAATCAAGAAGCTACCTATTCAGTTCCTTGGAGGATGTCTTTGAATCTCTTTATAAATTAACAAGATTAAACCCTTATCCATATGCAACCCTATATATGTTATCACCTGGAGGGCTATCTCTTATTTTAGGAGATGAGGAAAGCTCCTGGGGGCTTGTATATAGCGTCCATGGAGATGATGGGGAAGAGGTTAATATGAAACTGAATAGGATTGAAAATATATTCAGGGATAATAAAGGCAAACCGGGCTCTGACAAACTAAACGAGTATACAATCCCATTATGTATAAATGGAAAGATGATAAGAGATATGGGCAATTTTGTGTCTTTTGGGATGTGGTGCTGGTTTGAAACAGTACATCCATGGGAGGGTGGATTTGAATATTTCAAGAAAGCTTATGAACTTCCAGATAAATATAAAGATGACTATGAAAAATATGGATTCAAAAGATTTGACTGGATCCTCCCCTATCAGAGTAATGCTATATTTGTAGGTATTGAATATTTCTTTAATGATACTATTCCAGGAGCCAGGGAAAGGGCGATAGAACTATATAAAGAATATGAAGAGTGGGGAGTAAAACAGGGAGCTATCCTTGTGGCTGTTCAGGGATTTGAAACAGAGATTATGATAAGGAGTTTTTCTCCAACATATTTTTCTCTTTTAAAGAGTATAAAAGGGGCTCTTGACCCAAATAATATATTAAACCCAGGATTATTAATATAAAGGAGGTTAAAATGAGACTCGAGAAATATAAAAATGATGTATTTAGATGCAATAGATGTGGAATATGCAGAGGAAAGTATAATGAAGAGGTTAGATATGTATGCCCTGCAAGGGAGCATACCGCAGGATTTGAGCCATATTTTGCAAGAGGAAGAAATCTTGTAGCGAGGGGGATATTAGAGGGGGAGCTTAATTATTCAGATAGGCTTGCAGAGGTAGTAAGTACATGTACAACATGTATGAACTGTGTTCAGCAATGTGGTGCGTTAAATCTTGAGACTGGAAATCCCCTTATAAATTCTGTTGCTATACTTGAGGCAATGAGAGAGGATATTGCTGAAATGGGTTTTGCCCTTGACGCTCATAAGATATTGCCTCAGAGAATAGAAAAGTATAAAAATCCATACGGTGAAGAGACGAATAAAAGAAAGGGATGGCTTGGAGGAATGACTTTACCAAATAAGGCTGATACAATGTTCTTTGTAGGATGTACCCCTTCCTATAGAAGGAATGAAATAGCTTTAGCAACTGCCAACATCCTCAGTAAAAATGGAAATTTCGGAATATTAGATGATGAATGGTGCTGTGGATCACCCCTCTTAAGAACGGGATTTAAAAATCTTGCTGAAGAGATGATAAATCATAATGTGGAGGCTTTAAATGGAGTGGATAGGATTATATTTACATGTGCAGGATGTTATAAGACCTTTAAGAATGATTATCCAGAGATAGCAGGCAAACTCCCCTTTGAAATTATGCATATAACCCAGTATCTTAATGAGGAATTAGATAAAGGCAGATTAGAGCTTAAAAACTCTATAAATAAGACGATTACCTATCATGACCCATGTCATCTTGGAAGACATGCAAAGGTATATGATGAACCAAGAAAAGTTCTATCAGCAATTCCGGGAATTGAACTTAAAGAAATGTATCCAACCCGTGAAAATTCATGGTGCTGTGGAGCTGGAGGAGGAGTAAAGATATCCAATCCGGATCTGGCTGTTGAAATAGCATCAGATAGACTTAAACATGCAGAGGAAGTGGAAGCAGAAGCAATAGTCTCTTCATGTCCATTCTGTAAAACAAATCTCCTTGACGCAGTAAATAAGTTCGATAGTGATATAGAGATATACGATATAACTGAACTTATTAAAAACTCTATTGGAGGAGTATAAATCAATAGAAAACTAATAGAAATCTTAGGGGAGGAAAGAGTTTCAACAAGAAAAATAGATAGAATTCTTTATGCCCATGATATTCTTCCCCTTCCCCAATTATTATACTTTAATTACAAGAATGTCCCTGATGTGGTTCTAAGACCTAACAATAAGAATGAGATAATTTCAATAATAGAATTAGCAGAAGATAAACATACTCCTGTAATTCCCAGGGGAATGGGAACATCCTACTTAGGAGGGGCTATTCCGGTTAGAGGTGGAATTTTGGTAGATTTATCAGGGATGAATAGAATAATATCTCTGGATGAAGATAGACTTACCTGCAGGGTTGAAACAGGAGTAATATGGAATAATTTGATTAAATATCTTGATAAGAAGGGTTACGCATTGATGGTATATCCTACCAGTGCCCTGGCTGCAACGGTTGGTGGATGGGCTTCTTCAGGTGGTCTTGGAGTAGGTATAGGAGGAGTTGGAATAGGTTCATTTAAATATGGAACTATAGGTGATAATATTTCTTATATTGAAGGGATTATTCCAGGAGGAGAGGCAATATCCTCCCATGATTTAATAGGGTCTGATGGAATATTAGGAATTATTACAGAAGTTTCTCTAAAGCTAAGAATAAAACCAGAAGCAAGTAAAGGATTGTCATTTAGCTTTAGCAATATTGACAATATTTTTAGAATAATTGAAAAATTTTATACTCTTAAAACCATATATTATGTTGTATTTGAGGATAATGATCTACTCAATATGAAGAGAGAAGCTAAATTATTAAATATGGATGTGAATAACGTAATAACTATTTTTTTAGAAGGGAATAAAAGAGACGTTGTGAATGAAGAAGGAATTATAAAAGATTTTATTTATAGAGAAAAAGGTATAAATCTTGGTCCAGATTTCAGTAAAAGGGAATGGGAGGAGAGATTTTATCCATTGAAACTTAAGAAGATGGGACCCACAATTATAGGTGGTGAATTCTTTGTAAAAAATGATTCAATATTTTATGCGTATAAAGGCATTAAAGAGATAGGAAGAAAATATAAAGTCAGGATAGGAATACATGGAACCCCCATTAAGAATGGTACACTACTCGCCCCTTATATTCTCACAGATGAGAGAAAGGGACTCAAATATCTCTTTTCACTTTCAATAATAAAGGAGATAAATGACCTATCTATAAAATTGGATGGAAAGCCATATGGTGTTGGTTTGTTTAATTCATTTTATGCCAAACATGTACATAAAGAAAATCTGAATAGGCTTAAAAAACTGAAGAAAAGGATAGATCCTAAGGATATCCTAAATCCCGGGAAGGTTTTAAACCATGGAACAAGATTTGGTATATCTATCCCATATATAACATATTCTCTATTTATGAAATCTCTATCTTTATTAAATAGATTATGATGGATCTAAATATAGATAAAGATTCTGTATTTATATGTGCTCAATGTGGATTCTGTAACATAAGATGCCCTATATTTAATCATATAGGATGGGAAAGCTATGGCCCGAGAGGGAAAATGTACCTATTAAAGAATCTTATAAATAGAAACATAAAAAAGATAGATGAGAAGATAAAAGAGCTTATATATATGTGTACCACATGTAAGGGATGTGAGCAGGTATGTCAGACAGATATTGAAATTGTAGAACTCTGGGAAGTATTAAGAGAGAATCTGGTCAATATAGGGATTGCTCCTATGGAGGCTCATAGAGGGATATTAAAATCTATAAAAGAGTTTAAAAATCCGTTTAAAGAAAAAATGGACCTAAGAGATGAATGGGCTAAGGATATGGATATTCCAGAAAAGGGCGATATTTTATATTTTGCAGGGTGCACATCATCCTACAGACTTAAATTGTTAGCGAGAGATACTGTTACGATATTAAAAGCTCTCAAAGAAGATTTTAGCTTATTAGGGGGGGATGAATGGTGCTGTGGGTCTGTTCTATTAAGGACAGGACAGACTGAGTATGTCAAGAATCTTGTTTTTCATAATATAGAAATGATATCTAAATCCAAAGCAAAGCTTGTCATAATCTCCTGTACCGGATGTTTAAGAACCTTTATGCTTGATTATCCCAAAATATACGGCAGCCCTCTTCCATTTGAGGTTATTCATATTACAGGATATTTAAAGAGAAATATAGAAAAACTTAAATTCAGGAACGAGGTTAAAAAAAAGGCTACCTATCATGATCCCTGTCATTTGGGTCTGCATCTAAATGATTATGATACACCAAGAGAAATATTGATGGCTATTCCTGGGATAGAACTTATTGAGATGGATAGAATAAGAGAGGACTCTTTCTGTTGCGGGGCTGGAGGTGGAGTAAAATCTGCATTTCCAGATTTAGCATTAGATATTGCAAAAGAAAGGGTTAATGAGGCACTCTCTACATCTGCTGATATATTAGTAAGTGCATGTCCATTCTGTAAATTAAACCTATCCCAGGCCATTGATGACTTAAATTCAGATATTATTCAAATGGATGTGGTGGAATTGGTTACAATGGCTTTGGGATTAAAGGAGGTATGAATGAGATTAAAAGGTAAAGTTGCAATAGTAACCGGGGCTGCTACCGGTATCGGAAGATCTATTGCATATAATTATGGGAAAGAAGGAGCAAAGGTAGTGGTAGCAGATATAGATGATGAAGGCGGTAAGGAAACAGTTTATATGATGAAGAAGGATAACAGAGAAGGGATATTTGTACACACGGATGTATCAAAGAGAGAAGAGCTTGAGTCAATGGTAAATTTATGTATTGAGGAATATGGGAAAATAGACATATTGGTGAATAATGCATACTCAACAGTTTTTAAGGAGTTGCTTGATACATCTGAAGAAGACTGGGATCATACAATGGATGTATGCTTAAAGGGAGTATTCTTGGCTTCAAAACTTGTTATCCCTGAGATGATAAAGAACGGAGGAGGAGTAATCTTAAATATTTCCTCAGTAGGAGCTATTCAACCCCATCCTGGATTTACAGCATATGTAAGTGCAAAAGCTGGATTAAATCAATTAACCAGATCTATCGCTCTTGACTATGCAAAGATGGGAATAAGGGCAAATATAATATCTCCTGGTATTATAGAGACCCCAAAAACCAGACAGATATTTAAAGAAAATCCGGATATATATGCTCATTATAAAGAAAAATCTCTTGTTGGAAGAATAGGAATACCAGATGATGTAGCCTATGCAGCTATATACCTCGCTTCAGATGAAGCATCTTTTGTTACGGGAGCAGATCTACTGGTTGATGGTGGATGGATGCTAACATAGGAGGAGGGAGATATGAATAATAATGAATATGATGTAATAATCATTGGTGCTGGTCATAATGGGCTTGTATGTGCAGGATATCTTGCAAAGGCTGGTCTTAAAGTTTTAGTATTGGAAAGAAGACATAATATTGGTGGAGGAGCCTGTACAGAAGAGGTAACATTGCCAGGGTTTAAGCATAACTTACACTCAGCTATGCATTCATGGATATTTGCAGGCCCGGTATTTAACGATCTTGAACTGGAAAAATTTGGAGCAAGATATATATTCCCTGATGCTCAATATGGAATGGTATTTAAGGATGGAAGCTATCTTATAGCTTATAAGGATTATGAAAAGACTGCTAAAGAGATTGAAAAATTTTCCAAAAGGGATGCAAAGAGTTATATAGAGATTACTAAAAAATATTCTACATTTGCAAAGGGAGTTATGGAATCCCTTTTTCATCCTCCGCTTCCACTTTCAGCTATGTATTCACCTCTTGAACAAACAGAAGAGGGAATGGAATTATTACATATGATGGTTTCTACACCAAGAAGGGTCTGTGAGGAGCTTTTTGAACATGAGAAGGTAAGGGTATGGATCCTGCTGTTCTCCACTATTGCTGATAATCCCCATGATCTGCATGGAACAGGAGGGATGATCCCTCTGGTATTTACTGCTATTCATTTAAAGCCCTGGGGGCTCTGTGTAGGGGGATCAAGGATGATTGCGGAGGCAATAGCGAAGGTAGTGGAGGCAAATGGAGGGGTCGTAAAGAAAGAGGCTCATGTGGATAAGATTTTGGTTGAAAATGGAGAGGCTGTTGGGGTGGGGTTGAGCAATGGAGAAAGAATGTATGCAAAGGTGGGTATAGCTACAAATACCAATCCTGAACAGACATTTATTAAGTTAATAGGTAAGGAACATTTTGAGGAAAGATTTATAAGGAAGGCAAAAAACTTTAGACCACCAGAAGGAGCTATATTAGGGGTTCATTTAGCCTTAAATGAGGCATTAATATGGAAGACAAAAATTTCTGATTCTCCTATAAATAACTGCTTTGCGGTAGGATTTGGTCTGGAAAATCCTGATGATCTGCAGAGTCAGTTTAATGATATAAGGATGGGTATACCCCCTAAAAAAATTGGAGGAACTACTATCCAGCCTACTCTATTTGATTCATCTCAGGCCCCCTCAGGGAAACATACTGCGCTCCTCTGGCAATATTGTGTATATAATCTGAAAGAAGGTGCAGAACACTGGGATGATATAAAGGATGAATATGGGGACAGATGTATTGAGGTATGGGGAAATTATGTAAAGAATCTTAATAAAGGTAATATTCTGAAGAAATATATTCATTCTCCACTTGATACACAGAGATTATTGATTTCTACTGTTGGTGGTTCCTGTACCTATGGTGATCTAAGTCCTGACCAGATGGGAATATTTAGACCATTTCCCGGCTGTTCAAACTATAGAACTCCTGTAAAGAGGCTTTATTTTTGCGGTTCATTTACCCATCCCTTTGGAAGTATTATCGGAGGGTGCGGGTATAATGCTGCAAATGCAATAGCAGAAGATTTTGGGATAAGAAAGTGGTGGGAGAAGTAAAAAAATAGGTTGGAGGTTTACAATGAATAATAAAGATAAAATTTATGATGTGGTTATTATTGGTGCTGGTCATAATGGGCTTGTATGTGCAGGATATCTTGCAAAGGCTGGTTTAAAGGTAATTATATTTGAACAATGGCCAAGAGTAGGTGGATGTGCCCAGACAGAAGAATTAATACCAGGTTTTAAAATAAATCCATGTTCTGTCGATCATATCCTTATCCAGTCAACCCCTATTCTTAAAGAATTGGAGCTTGAATCCAGGTTTGGACTTAAGTATTTAAAGATTGATCCTATATTTTCAGTCCCTTTCCCGGATGGTAAATATTTTCTTATATACGAAGACCTTGAGAAGACCTGTAAATCCATAGGGGAGAATATATCTCAGAAAGATGCGGAGAATTACAGGAACTTTGTTCAATTCTGGATGAAGGGTCTGGAGCTTTTGAGCACTCTATTTTTCGTTCCCCTCTATCCACTGAAATCTGCTCTACTTAATCTCAGTCATAAAGAGAGAAAGGAACTCCTCAGGTTTGTTATTAAAGATGGTGATACATTTTTAGATATTGTAAGGGCTATATTTATGAGCCCAAAGCTTTTATTAGATGATTGGTTTGAGACAGAATATGTAAAGGCCCCCATTGCATGGACTGCATGTAATTTTGGCCTTCCTCCATCCCAGAGCGGAATGGGGCTTATGACAAGTTTTCCTGTTTTTGCTCATTATTCGGGGTGTAAGAGGCCAGAAGGGGGAAGTGGAATGCTTTCACAGGCTTTAGCAAGGATGGTTGAGCATTATGGGGGAACTATAAAGGTGGAATCTCCGGTTAAAAAGGTCATAGTAGATAATGGTAATGCCAGAGGAGTTATCCTGGAAAGCGGTGAGGAAGTAGAGGCCCAAAAAGCGGTTATCTCAGCCATGAGTCCAAGAAAGCTATTCCTTGAGCTAATAGATAAAGATGCTATACCCTCAGATTTTAGAAAGAAGATTGAAAATCTCCAGGCAGACCAGGCAACAGGAATGAAGTTAGACCTTGCATTGAGTGAGCTCCCAAAATTTGAAAAATGTGGGGGTAATTCAGAAATAACAATTGGTTCCCCAATGATATGTCCAAGTATTGAATACTTGGAGAAGGCTTATGACGAGGTTAAATATGGGGAACCACCAAAGGATCCATGTTTTTGGGCTGCTGTTCCAACAGCAGTAGACCCAACCCTTGCTCCTCAAGGGAAGCATATATTGTATCTTTATGGTATTGGTCCTCAGGTATTGAGTGGTGGAAGGAAATGGGAAGATATAAAGGATGAGTATGCAGAAAGAATAATAGATAAAATGGAGGAATATATCCCTAATCTAAGAAGTATCATAATCGATCGTTATATTCAGACTCCCGATGATTTAAAAGATAGGATTGGTGATTTTAATCCTACTCATATAGACTATTATTTAGATCAAAATCTTATTTTTAGGCCAACGCGAGAACTCTCTGGTTACAGAACTCCTATTAAAGGACTTTATGTATCGGCTTCCGGCACCCATCCCGGGGGTGGTGTTGGAGGAATACCGGGTCATAATACTGCTAAGACCGTTCTTGAGGATATAAGGGGGAAAGGGGTTGGTAGTAATATTGCGAAATCTATATCTATAATTTATGAGGTTATAAGTCTCTTATTATCCGGAAAATCTAAAAAATAATAAAGGAGGGGGATATGAATAAAGAGTATGACTTTATAATAGTTGGGAGTGGACACAATGGTTTAACATGTGCTGCTTACTTAGCAAAGGCTAATCAGAAGGTTGTTGTTTTTGAAAAATGGAAGAATATTGGAGGAGGGGCAAGCACAGAGGAGGTAACCCTTCCTGGATTTAAGCATAATCTTCATTCCATCATGCATGCATGGATATTTAACGGTCCTGTTTATTATGATCTTGAATTAGAAAAATACGGGGCAAAATATATACTCCTTGACCCTCCTTATGGCACTGTTTTTAAGGACGGAAGAAGTATAATATGCTACAGTGATCCTGAGCTAACAGCAAAGCAGATTGAAAAATTTTCCAAAAGGGATGCAAAAACCTATCGTGATTTTAATAATAAATATTCTGAATTGATTAAGATTATATTTAAATCCTTCTTTGCACCTCCTCTCCCTCCATCAGCAACATATGCTCCCTTTGAGGGGACATATGAAGGGAGGGAATTGCTTTCAATGATGGTAGAAAGCCCAAGAAGGGTATGCGATGAGTTCTTTGAGAGTGAACAGGTAAAGATATGGATAATGTTTTTTGCCACTCAGATAGGAAATTTTCAAGATACACCTGGCACTGGTATGGTGGTACCGGTTTTATTTACATCCTTCCATTTTAAACCGTATATGTTAGCTGTTGGAGGATCAAGAATGCTTGCAGAGGCTATGGCAAAGCTAATTGAGGAAAATGGAGGAAATGTCTATAAAAATAGCCCTATTGAAAAGATCATTGTAGAGGACGGAAAGGCAGTTGGGGTGAAACTATCCAATGGAGAAACGATAAGAGCAAAGAGAGGGGTTATATCCAACTCTAACCCTCCTCATACATTTCTTGAATTAGTAGGGGAGGAGCATTTAGAAGAATCTTTTACAAGGAAGGTTAAGGCTTTCAGACCGGATGAGTACTCCCTTTACACCCTTCATGTAGCTCAGAACGAGCCAACTTATTGGAAGGCTGCAGATACAAATCCTGATATAAATAGATGTTTTTGTGTCGGTTTTGGAGCTGAAAACCTTGATGAATTGGAGAGTGAATTTATAGATATTAGACAGGGAATACCACCTCGGAATAAAGGATGCGTTGTATGTCATCCAACTATATATGATCCTTCTCAAGCACCTCCGGGTAAGCATATAAGCACTTTCTATCTCTATGGGGTATATGACTTAAAGGAAGGTCCTGAGCAGTGGGATAAGATAAAGGAAAGCTATAGTAAAGAGGTAATAGATGTATGGAAGACCTATACAAAAAATATAGAAGATAAAGATATATTAGCGACTCATCTGCATACCCCATTAGATATAACAAGGATGAATCCAGCAATGTTCAAGGGTTCTATAATGCATGGGAGTGTCAGTCCAGACCAGATGGGATTTTTCAGACCCTTTGCGAATTGGTCTAATTATAGAACACCAATAAGAGGGTTATATATGTGTGGATCTTCGAATCATCCATTTGGAGGTATTACTGCTGGCCCAGGATATAATGCGGTAAATATTGTCGCAGAAGACTTTAATATAAGAAAATGGTGGGAAAAATAAAATAGGGAGGATGAAATGAATGATAAAGAATATGATGTAATAATAATTGGTGCAGGACATAATGGACTGGCATGTGCTGGATATCTTGTAAAGGAGGGATTAAAAGTTCTTGTACTTGAAAGAAGAAATATAGTTGGTGGATGTGTAACAACAGAAGAAGCAATTCCTGGTGCAGAGGGATTTAAGATAAGTACATGTTCTATAGAACATATATTTATAAGATCAACCTCCATTATTCAAGATTTAGAACTCGAGAAATTTGGTCTAAAATATCTTCTCCCTGATCCTCAATATCTGGCCTTTGGTAAGGATGGGAAATACTTATTAATATATAAGGATGTAGGGAAGACTTGCGATGAAATCAGCAGATTTTCTTCAAAGGATGCTGAGAATTATAAAAAATTTATTACTCTATGGGAAGAGATGTTTAAATTTTATACAGCGATCTTCCTATCCCCACCTAATTCTGTACCAGATATACTTAATAATATGACAAAGGAAGAACGAAAAGAGCTAAAGGAGTTAATAAAGAATAAAAATAAATTATTAGAATATGCAAAGATATTCCTCATGAGTCCTATGGAGCTTTTAAATCAACTATTTGAATCAGAACCATTAAAGGGATTAATATCGTGGTTGAGTTCTCAGCTTGGGCTTCCACCTTCTCAGAGTGGTACTGCCTATGGAACAGGATTGCTTCCGATGGCTCATATATATGGTGCTGCAAGGCCAGAAGGAGGATCTGGTCAGTTAACTCAAGCAATGGCAAGGATGATAGCCCATTATGGTGGAGAGATTAGAACAGAGAGCGAAGTTAAGAAAGTTTTAGTTGATGGGGGTATTGCAAAGGGTGTTAAATTGGATAGTGGCGAGGAAATAATGGGGAAAAGGATAGTATCAAATATAGATGCAAAGAGACTCTTCTTAAATTTAATAGATGATGGTTTGATAGATAAGGATTTAAAAGAGAAGCTTGAGAAGATATATATATCAAATATAGCTGGGATGAAGGTAGATTTAGCATTAAATGAGCTCCCAAGATTTGAGAAGTATGGAAATAAGAAAGAATTTCATATTGCAACCCAGATGCTTATTCCAGATATGGAGTATGTTGAAAGAGCATTTGATGATCTCAAATACGGGAATCTTTCTAAAGAACCTGCATTATGGTGCGTGAATCCTTCAGCCCTTGATTCAACATTGGCTCCACCTAATAAACATACAATGTATATATATGAGTTTGTACCCTATGAGTTGAGGGATGGAAGAAAATGGGATGATATAAAGGAGAAAAGAGCGGATGAGATAATAGATTTTATTGCTGAATATGCTCCAAATATAAAAGATGCAATAATTGGGAGAAGAGTTGAAAGCCCTGTTGATATGGAAAGGAGAACTGGAAATATTAAAGGGAATTTTATGCATATGGACATGCTCCTTGAACAATCTTTTATGTTCAGACCAATACCTGAGATGGCTAATTATAAAACCCCTATTAAAAATTTATATCTTACTGGGGCAGGAACACATCCTGCAGGTGGAGTTAGCGGTATTCCTGGACATAATACAGCAAAGGTAATATTGAATGAGATAAATCCACCAGCTCTATTAAAGAGATTGAATAGCTATATATCCTATTTATCCTTTGGATTAGGGGTAGCAAAAGATCTTTTAAGGAGGGAATAATGCTTTCTAAAGAATTATCAGCTATTTCTGGTTCTAAATATGTATCAGAGGATGATTTTATTCTCTTTTCTTATTCAAGAGATTCTGGTCCATTTCCCAAAAGAAAGCCGGGTGTGGTTGTAAGGCCAGGTAGTGAAGAGGAGATAGTAGAAATTGTAAGACTTGCAAATAGAGACCTAATTCCGATTATTCCAAGAGGTGGTGGAGCTTCTCTATTTGGACTTCCAATAAATATACCTGGGAGAAGTATTATTTTAGATGTTACAAGGCTTAATAGGGTAATCGAGATAAATGATAAAAATATGACTGTTACTACCCAGTGTGGTATTACAACAAGCGAATTGGGAACAGTCCTTGAAAAGAATGGATATTATGCAAACCTTATGCTTATGCCTTATTATACAGATACACTGGGAGGGGCATTATCCGGGGTAAATGGTGGTGGATGGCCATTAGATTTTCCATCAGCTGGAACAAACTGGCTTAATATAATGGGTTTAAAGGTTATTCTACCTGATGGGGATATTATCTATACCGGGGGTAGTCCAGGAACAAATGTTCATACCAATAGAATATTTGAGAGGTCTGCAGGTTCACCTGATATTACAGGTCTATTTATAGGTGATGGAGGAATATTTGGCATAAAGATTGAGGCAACCCTTCGTATATTCCCAAATTTTAAGATTATAAAGGGGGGAAGTTTTCTATTTGATAGTTTTGATAACCTGTGGGAATCTATGAGTAGATTAATGAGCATTGAGCCTATTCCTTATAACTTTGCAATAGGATTTGAACCTGATACAACAGCGCTTATGTCGCAGGGCGAAGACAATAAATGGAGCTTTCTCTATTCTGTTAGAGGATATGATGATTCAAATGTGAATAGAAGAGTTGAAACTATAGAAAGAATATGTAAGGAATGTAAAGGGAAAAAGGGATCTAAAAAACTTGATGAAAATGTATCAATTGATGGTGGAAGAAATATATTATCAGATATGGGGAAATATGTATCATTAGGACTTTGGGTATTTATGGAATCATTTATCTCTAAAGAAAGATTTGCTGAACATTATAAGAAGTGTAATGAGTTTATAGAAAAAAGATGGAATGAAGAGAGATTAAAAGAACGTGGAGCAATAAGGCATAATATGATACTTCCGTATCTACATAACCTTGCATTCTGTGGAACGAATATATCCTACCCAGATCTTGATAGGGAATTGAGAGAAAAGATATTAAAAATAGCAAAGGATTATTATAACTTTGCTGTCAAACAGGGAGGATTTTTATGGGCTCATCAGGGATATGGAGCAGAGGTTATGGCTTCAAACTGGTCTCCATCATTCTATACATTTGTGAAGAGATTAAAAAAGGCTATTGATCCAAATAATATAATAAATCCAGGGTTGTGGAGATTATAAAAGGGTTCAGAGTTTTGAAGTGAAATTCAGAATTAATTCTAATCAAACTTTTGGGGAGGCGTCTACGCCGATGCATAATAAATAGCCTCTTTATGCCTACTTAATTTGATCCTTTTTATTTTTTATGGTATAATTACAACAATTTTTTATATATTCTTAGTATAAAAATGGTAGTCATATAAAAATATAAGGAGTAATCAAGATAATGACAATAATGTATGAAGAAGAAATATTGTGCCCATCATGTGAACATAAACAGACTGTTACCGTTTGGAATTCTATTAACGTCACTCTTCATTCCGAACTAAGAGAACGTTTATTTAATGAAGAAATAAATGCCTTTA
The DNA here is from genome assembly GCA_964501575.1 of uncultured Thermodesulfobacteriota bacterium. Taxonomy (GTDB): domain Bacteria; phylum Desulfobacterota; class CAZCTP01; order CAZCTP01; family CAZCTP01; genus CAZCTP01. The sequence goes on along the minus strand of CAZCTP010000019.1, from coordinate 300 downwards.
AATGTGAATCATGTGGATATGAAGCACTCATAGATATACCACTTTTGTATAATGATATGAGATTGAAATTTTGTGTACTATACTATCCGGAAGAATACCTTCAGCATGAAGATCTTTATGAAGATTTCAGCATAGAAGGGAAAATTATACTCGAAGGTATACCTAAAATGATTCAAGAAGAGAACAAATATTTATATGAGCCTCATATAGTATTCAGCTTTGATGAGATGATAAATTATATTATATTTAGAGAAACACTTTATGAAAAATTCAAAGAAAATCAACAATGAAAATATCTGA
>CAZCTP010000018.1:0-37178 GCA_964501575.1 uncultured Thermodesulfobacteriota bacterium | reverse complement strand
TTATCTATTTTCTCTCTATAATAGGAGCATCTTTTATAATATCATCCAATTTTATGAAGAAGGGAGTTTTATATGAAGATTATTGATTCACATATTCATATACTAAAAAAAGAGTATTACAATAAGGAAGCTATCAAAGTATTTGAAAGCTTAGCAAATCCAGATATATTAGATAAGCTCGATGAGCTTATGGCTCCAGGCTCTTTGGCTAATTATCTTAGATCTCAAGGTATAACCTATGCTGTAATATTGGCAGAGCATGCTCCAATAACAACTGGTTATCTACCTAGTGAATTTGTAGCTGATTTCTGCAGAGGATATGATATATTTATCCCCTTTGCCAGTATAAACCCTAATACTGATCCCTCCCCTCAGGATAAGTTAGAATATTATATAAAAGAGCTTGGTATGAAGGGATTAAAACTATTACCATCCTATCAATATTTCTATCCAAATGACAACAATCTCTATGTAATATATAAAAAGGCTTGTGATTTAGATATACCTATTATATTCCATATAGGATCGTCAAAGTTTAAAGGAACAAGGATGAAATATGCTGAGCCAATATATCTTGATGATGTAGCAGTAGATTTCCCAGATTTGAAGATAATAATGGCACATAGTGGAAGGGGATTTAACTATGACGCCGCTTTCTTTCTATCCAGGCATCATAAAAATATATATATGGATATAACAGGACTCCCCCCTCATAGACTTTTGCATTATTTTCCAGAGCTTGAGAAAAATGCAGATAAGATAATATTTGGGTCTGATTGGCCAGCAATGCCAAAAAGTATATCAGAGAATATAAAGGAATTACAATCCCTTCCTTTAAAATCATCAACAATAGAAAAGATATTATATAAAAATGCGGAAAGGGTCCTTCTAAAATAAAAATATCACCTATTATTTCTGGTTGGCAACCCTGGATATAATTAATGATAGGGATCTCATTATTGCATTAAAATCCTCTTTTTTATATATTCTATTTCATCTTCTTTAGTAACAATAATTTTATCAAGCTTCGCATTTAATACATCATCAAATATCTTTTTGTATATAGGACCAGGTTCCAATCCCATCTTCTTAAGCTCTTTTCCACTAACTTCTCTCTTTACATCCTTCAACTGGGTAAAATATAAAGATATATCCTTCCTTACAGATTCTGAATCTGTCTTTGCCATAATATATAGAATTGTCTCAACAGGAAGAGGGCTTAAAAGATTATATATTTCACTTCTTCTTAGTTCTTTTTTTCTATGCATAATATTTAATGTTTCAATTCCTCTCTTTCTCCACTCCATAATCCATTTTCTATATTTTTCACTGATTTCCAATCTTTGAAGTACTCTTGATAAATCTTTCTCATTAAATGGATCTAACAGAATAAGGAAATATATAAGCCATCTCTCATATTTTTTATCTGTATATAGAAGATTAAACCATGATATAACCTGGCTAATGTTATCAAAAATCTTTTTATTTATATCTGCTAATAGAGGAATAAAATTAAGGACTTTCAACTCCTCTACTCTCTTCAATATTGGGAAGGGATCTTCCTCTTCCAATATAAGTTTTAAATCCCCAAATATTCTCTTCCCTCCGATGCCCTCTAATACCCCTATATTAACTGCATTTTTAATAAGACTTAATGTATGTTTGCTTATATGGAACTCAAATCTTTTCTCAAAACGTAAAGCCCTTAATATCCTTGTAGGATCTTCCACAAAGCTTAAATTATGAAGAACTCTTATAATTTTATCTTTTATGTCTCTTAATCCACCAAAAAAATCTATGAGTTCTCCATAACATCCTGGATTAAGCCTTATGGCTAATGTATTTATTGTAAAATCTCTCCTATTTAGATCAAGTTTTAAAGAACCCATCTCCACTGTAGGAAGAGCCCCTGGATATTTATAATATTCAATCCGTGCTGTAGCTACATCTATCTTGAACTTATCAGGGAATATGATAACAGATGTACCAAACCTCTTATTACTCCTTATCTTACAATTATTATCCTTAGCAAATTCGTTAGCGAACCCTATCCCATCACCCTCAATTACAATATCCACATCAAAATTATGGTATCTCAATATCATATCCCTTACAAACCCTCCAACAACATAAGCATTATAACCAAGCCTTTCTGCTGTTTCTCCAATAGCTCTAAATAGCTTTTTTATATTTTCTGGAACTCTTTCATCAATTATTTTTGAAATAACTCTTTTTTTTGTATACATGAAATCAATAGATGGTTCTTTAATATCCTCTTTCAAAATCCTTAATATATCTACCCTTGTTATAACCCCTATCAATCTATTATTCTTTAATACAGGCAAGAATTTCTGATTATTATTTATTATCAGCTCTTTTATTTTATATAGTGGAGTATCTTCATCCACATATGAAAATTCTGAATTCATATACTCCTTAACAGGCAGATTTTCAAGACCATGATATAATGCCTTCTCTACAACCTGCCTTGATATTAATCCAACAACTTTATCCCCATCTAATACTGGTAAAACATTTATATTATAGTGGATTAATAATTCTCTGGCATCTTTTATACTACCATTCTTATCTATACTTTTTGCAGGAAAAGACATAATATCTTTAGCCCTTTTGAGTCTACCAAGTTTTTCATGGAGTATATTAATCAATTTTTCTTCTGCTTCTGCTAAACTAATCCCCTTTATCGTAGCTGATGCTGCTGTTGAATGCCCACCCCCATCAAACTCTGCAGCAATATCTCTTACATCAACCTCTTTAGTTCTGCTTCTCCCAATCAAGTATATCCTCTCCTCCATCCTTATTATTACGAGTATAGCATTAAGATTTTCCATATCTCTGTATTTACCCACAATTACTGAAACATCATTTACATATCGATCTGTAGATACCACAGATACAACAACTTCAATCCCATTTATTATATATCTTTTTGAAGATCGGATTATCTCATTCAACAGAGAAATCTGCTCTATTGTTAGTTCTTTCGTCAACATCTCAGAGATAATATTAAGATCGGCTCCTTTTGATAGAAGAAAACCAGCTGCGAGGTAATCTTCCTCTGTTGTTGAAGGAAATGTTAATGAACCCGTATCCTCATGTATCCCAAGCATAAGGATTGTTGCTTCTTCAGGAGTCAGCTTTATTCCTCTCTTTTTAATAATCTCTGTAAGTATTGTTGTTGTAGAACCAACAGTTTTTATAATTTCTAAGGAACCTTTAATATCTCCTTCCGTATGATGGTCGTATATATGTATATCCACCCCTCTATCAATTATTTCTGCAAACTTTCCTATACGACTTCTATCCCTTATATCTACCAGTATAAGACGGTCTATATGGTCTAAATCAATTCCCTTGAGTTTCCCAATCTCAAATGTATATAAAGTAGATTGAATAAGAAAATTTCTAAGGCTCTTCTCCTTTGAACCAGGGAATACAAGAACTGCATCTGGATATATCTTCTTTGCGGCAAGCATTGATGCCAAGGCATCAAAATCTGCATTTGTATGGGAGGTAATTACTTCCATCTATGCCCTTGGATGAAATTTATTATATATCTCTCTCAATCTTTTACCTGTTATATGAGTATATATCTGAGTTGTTGAAATATCAGAATGTCCTAACATTATCTGAATTGATCTTAAATTCGCCCCTCTCTCCAAAAGATGAGTAGCAAATGAATGCCTTAATATATGAGGGGTTATATTCTTCATTATATGGGCATCTAAAGCATATTTTTTTATAATTTTCCAAAACCCTTGCCTTGTGAGTCTATTCCCTGATCGATTAAGAAATATATATTTGGAACCTCTCTTTTCTAATTTAGGTCTTCCTCTCATCATATACTCTTTTAAAAAATATATGGCTTCTTCACCTATAGGGATAATTCTCTCTTTTGAACCTTTACCCAATACCACCACATATCCTATTTCAACACTCACATCATTTATTGATAATGAAATGAGCTCAGATACTCTCATCCCGGTAGCATATAGAATCTCAAGCATAGCTTTATCTCTCAAGCCTAAAGGAGTATTTAAATCGGGTTGGTTAAGTAATCTATCAACCTCACCTATTGTCAATACCGATGGAAGTTTTAATGAAACTCTTGGGATATCAATGTTTGATGATGGGTCATCTTCTCTATGTCCCTCCATTAAAAGAAATTTATAAAAGTTACGAATGGCTATAAGATTTCTTGTTATTGATTTTATAGATAATCCATCTTCTTTTAATTTTTTAATAAATGATATTATATCTTCTCTGGTATCCTTAAGCCCATTTTTTTCTAAATATGATATATATTTTATTAGATCTCTACTATATGACTCAATTGTATTGCCTGATAACCCCTTTTCAATTGATATATAGTTTATAAATTCATCCAAATATCTATTTAGCATTTATAAATCTATAAAATCAACCTTCATATTATCCATATCCAATATAGATATTGTAGCTCTACCTGTAAGCCATCCACCACATTCTCCAGGATTTATTATTATACTCCCCTCTTCTTTCTTCAATTCAGGCTTATGAGTATGTCCAAAAATTATTATATCACAATCTTTTGCATTATTTTTAAATATATGGGTTATAAATATCCTTTTATTATTGATTTCTATTATATATGGTGGCTCCTTTATCCTGTGATTAGATACAACTCTTAATCCTTCTTTCTCTCCGTCATTATTCCCAAAGACCCCAATATATGAAGATTTAAGTCTGTTAATTGAATTTATTGAAAATGGAGCGATAAAATCACCTGCATGAATCATAAGAGAAATTCTTGAATCATTAAATATATCAATAGCTTTCTCTATATTTGGAATATTATCATGACTATCAGCCATTATTCCTATCTTCATGATAACCTCCCTTCTTCAATCACTCTATAAAGCTCATTCTTTATCCTCTTAATTCTATTCTCATCATATATTTTCCCCCCAAATATATCTTTAACATAAAAGACATCTACTACCTGATCAACTTTGGTTGATATCTTCGATATATAGATATATATATTCATCCTAAACAATGCATTCGTAATAGAGTATAACAATCCTATCCTATCATGGGTATAAACATCTATAACCGTATATATATCTGAAATATCATTATCTATCTCTATAACCGTTGGAAACTTTGGGGTAATTTTTTCTTTATACGGAGAAGGCCTTATTTTATCGGATAAGAGTTGCTCCACTCTTATTCTACCTTCTACTACATTTATTAGATCTTTTGATATCTTTCTCCATTTCTCTATTCCTATTATTTCCTCCCCAAATATATTTTTCACCTGAAGTACATCAAATATAACCCCATTCTTTCTTGTATTTATCTGAGCTCCTAATATATTTACATTATTTGCAGTCATAACTCCAGCTATTTTTGAGAATAATCCTGGTATGTCCCATGTACAGATTGTGATTTCACTATATCCTTTATCAGGCTTATTCTCTATCTTTGTTATAATAGGTTCCTTCTTCAAATTCTCTTCTATAATAATGTGTTCCGCAATCCTCTCTGGATTGGTAGATAATATGTACTCTGATGACATCTTTGAAAAAGACCCATCTATATAACTCCTTGGGAATCTATCTTTAAGTATTGATAATACTTTATCCTTTATAGAAATGATTCTCTCTTTAGAGCTTTCTGGAGCAAATAGCTCCTTCTCAAGTATGATTAATGTCTTTGTAAATAACTCTTCAAACAGTAAATTTTTCCACTTTGTCCATACATCAGGACCTACAGCTTTAAGGTCTACAAACGTAAGGATGTAGAGTATACCAAGATTATAAACAGTTTTTATCGTTTTAGCTACTTGAATTACTAACTTTTCGTCATGCATATCCCTTCTTTGAGCTATATCCGGAATAATAAGATGATTCCTGACAAGGAATTCTATTAGTCTTTCATCTTCTGAAGACAGTCCCATTCTCTTACATATATTCCTCACTATATCACCACCCTTTTGAGCGTGCCCCTTACCTTCACCTTTACCTATATCATGAAAAAGTATTGCCAATATTAATATATACGGTCTGTCTAAATCCTTTGCTAATTTAGTTAAAAGATGATAATCCTTTTTATAATATCCCTCTCTTAATTTCTCAAATTCATTTATGGCAAAGAGAGTATGGATATCAACTGTATATACATGATATACATCATGCTGAGTTTTACAAAAAAGTTTATCAAACTCAGGGATAAATCTTCCAAGAAATCTAAGATCATGCATAGTTCTGAGAGTATTGTATATATTCTTCTCGTATTTAAGTATTGATAAAAATAGTGAGTTTATCTCCCTTGATTTCCTAAAATCTTCATCTATTAATTCTAAACTATCCTTTAGGGCAGATTTTGTATAAACATCTATATTAACATCATATCTCTGAAAATATAGAAATAGTTTCATCATAGCTGTTCTATCTTTTTTAAATAGATTCAAATCTTTTATCCTCAATTTCTTATCGAATATCTCAAAATCATCATCTATTTTTAAGATAGGGACATATCTATATCTCTTTTTATTATTTAATTCATTTAAAAATCTCTCTGTAACAATATGAGATATATCCCTTATATCCTTTGCGTTTGCATAATAGTCACGCATAAAATTTTCAACAAAGGAGGCTTTATATGAATCCATATATTCAAGGAACTTTGCTATCTTCTCCTGATACTCAAAGGTCAGTTGGTCATTCTTTCTTTTACTTAAATAGTGTAATTCATTCCTAACCCTGAGGATAAAATTGAATGCTCTCTCGACATCCTTATATTCATTCTCGGATAACAGATTCATTCCTGTAAGATCATAAAGATTAGAGGTATTATACAGACTCTTTGCAATCCATCTAACCATATGCAGATCTCTTAATCCTCCTTCACCCTCTTTTACATTCGGCTCCAATATATATATAGAATCTAAATACTTATGGTATCTCCTTTCTCTCTCCTTTATCTTTTCCATTATAAATGCTCTCTTATCCTTTGAAAGCAGCTTATCAATAGCTCTTTTATATTCATTATATAGCTCAATATCCCCTGCAATATATCTTGAATCCACAATAGAAGTCTTTGCTGTAGAATCCTTATTCACAATATTTATACAATCTTTAACAGTCCTTACGCTATATCCTATATCAAGACCTATATCCCATAACAGATACAATATCCTTTCATATATTGTTTCAACATACTGGTTCACCTTCCATGGATATATAAATATTATATCTATATCAGAACATGGGTTCAATTCTTCCCTTCCATAACCACCTGTTGCAATTATAGTTATTCTATCACCCATATTTGGATATGATTCTAAGAACTCTCTTTCTGCGTTTACGAACAACCTGGATATAAGATTATCCATCATTAGTGATCTATATTTAACAACCTCTATCCCCGACCCATCTCTATTATGTATATCAAATATTATCCTATCGCCCCTGTTTAAATATTCTTTTATATTATCTAAATTTAAGCTGTCTAAAAGATAAAGTATATCAGAGAATATATTCATTTTAGAGCCAACTTACCTTCTTCTATATATTTCTTTATACCATCTGATATAGAATTAGCTAAATCTTCTATAAATTTTTTACTCCTTAACCTTCTCGCATCATACTTATTTGTAATAAATGCACTCTCTATTAATATGGACGGCATCTGAGAACCTATTAAGACTACAAAGGGAGCTTGCTTAACTCCTAAATCCCTCATTTTTCTATGCCTACCATTAATATTGGATATTATTGATTCATGAACATATTTTGCAAGTCTACTCGATTCTATAATCTTTGAGTTCTGAATAAGACTATTTAAGATTGCCTGTAGATCACCCATCCTATTTGAAGATAAAGCATTCTCTCTGGCAGCTATCCTCATTGATTCTTTATCTTTAGCAATATCCAAATAATATATCTCTACACCATGCGTTCTCTTATTTGGACTTGCATTTGTATGTATGGAGAGGAATATATCCCCCTTTTTAATATTGGCAATGGCTGTCCTTTCTTCAAGTGGAATAAATCTATCGTCTCTTCTAGTCAATAATGTTTCCAGGTTAAGCTTTTTTCTGATAACCTTTTCCAACTCCTTTGCAATCTTTAATGTAATATCTTTCTCTTTTATCCCACCATAGCCTATTGCTCCTGGGTCCTTACCTCCATGACCAGGATCAATAATAACTCTTCTTATTATTTTTGATCCTAATTGCCCTGGAATAGCTATCTTTTTTAAATTTTTAAATATATCAATAACTATTCTAAATGGATTATATAGAGTAAATATTCTATGATTTCCTATCTTATTCATATCAAGAACAACCCTCACAACATCAGATGAATATTGCGCAACTCTAATCCTTTTAATCAGGCTTCCATTTATAGATATTGTTTTCTTCACATTTTTAGAAACTTTAGCACTCTCTATGTCAAAATATATCCTTTGAGGCTTATTGAATTTTTTATTCTCTTCTAATATATGGGTTGAAAACTTCCTTTCATTCTCTAAATCAATAACGACCCTTGTATAATCCGGATTTGACCAATATCTAATATTCTTTACCAGAGTTTTACCCTTAGAGGAAACTTCCCTTATATCAGGAATATCGGAAATATCAGAAATAATATATGGCTTGTATCTGTCAAGCTCTTTTAGCCTCTTTTTTGCAATATATATAAACTTACTCTTAGGATAATTGTTTAAAAGCCTATAATATTCAATATATGCCATTTTTTTATCTTTCTTATATTTGTCATATATTTCAGCAATCATATATAGAGAATCATCAGCAAATTTAGACTTTGGATGACTCAAAACCAAATCTCTTAAAGACTTTATTGCCATATCACTATCTAATTCCATTCCTGAATATTTATATAGCCTATAATACAATTTACCCTTCATAAATAAAGCTTCTAACCCTCTCTCAGTTCCAGGATATCTCTCATAGATATTATTAAGGGATATTACACATTCTAACCAGCTATCACGCGGTAATATTTTCTTAGAGGACATAAGAGATCTATAACAGCTCTTAGCATCTTTATATCCCCTTTTTAAAGAAGTATAAGAATAGGAATAGGATGATGTAAAAATTATTAATAATAACAGAATTAATCTACTATAGGTCTTAAAATCTATTTTCAATTAATCTTCTTCCCTCTTTATTATCTCCTTTATTATACTTAATGCTTTACCAGGTGTTATTTTAGAAAGATCTAATCTCTTTATTTCATCAATCGGAGAAGAAAAAAGAGAAAGCTGATTAATTTTTCTTTTCATGTGTTTTTTCTTCGAAGCAGCAATTCTTGGCATATTCCCTTCCCTTAAATCCCCTCTTTCAAGATTTGCCAATATCTCCTTTGATCTTTCCAATATCTTCTTGGGAAGACCTGCTAATCTTGCAACCTGAATCCCATAACTTTTACTTACTCCACCCTCTATGAGCTTTCTTAAAAATATAATTTCATCATTCCATTCTCTAACAGCTATATTATAATTCTTAACTCCACTCTTAACAAGGGATAGTTTTATAAGTTCATGGTAATGGGTAGCAAATAGTGTCTTTGCACCAATATCCAATATATATTCTGCTACTGCCCATGCAATACTTAAACCATCATATGTGCTTGTACCCCTTCCTATTTCATCCAATATTATCAAACTTCTATTAGTAGCATTATTTAAAATATTTGCTGTCTCATTCATTTCTACCATAAATGTTGATAATCCCCTTGAAAGATTATCAGATGCACCTATTCTTGTAAATATTCTGTCCACAATACCTATTCTTGCATCCGATGCAGGAACAAAACTGCCCATCTGAGCCATTATAACAATTAAAGCAACCTGCCTCATTACAGTCGATTTCCCAGCCATATTAGGCCCGGTAATAATTAAGAGACGATCCTCATCCCCATCAAGATATATATCATTTGGAACAAATCTTTCGATTCTCTCCAAAACAGGATGTCTTCCATCAGCAATAGATATAACATTTCCTTCATCGACAATAGGCTTAACATAACCATATTCGGCTCCGGATTGGGCTAAAGCCAATAGAGCATCAAGTTCTCCCAATAAATTCGATGTATTCATTATTCTATCACTATTTTTAGCTATATCCTCCCTAATTGAACTGAATAGTTGGTATTCAAGCTCTGAAACCTTTTCCTCTCCACCCAAAACTTTTAATTCCCAATCCTTAAGTTCAGGAGTAATATACCTTTCTCCATTGGCGATAGTCTGTTTTCTTATATAATTAGCAGGGACAAGATGAAGATTCGGCTTTGTAATCTCAATATAATATCCAAAAACTTTATTATAACCAATTTTCAATGAAGCTATTCCTGTTCTTTCTCTCTCCTTCCTTTCTAACTCCAAAATCCATCTCTTCCCGTCCCTTATATAGGCTCTTAATTGATCAAGTTCTGGATTATATCCATCTTTAATAATTCCCCCATCTTTTAGAGTTAAAGGAGGCTCTTCTTTTATAGATTTATCGATCAGTTCATGTATATCACTTAATTCATCAAGATTCTCTCTTATCCTTATAAAAAATTCAGACTCTAAATCATATAAAAGATCTTTGAGCTTTGGGAGTTTACTTATAGAAATATTTAAAGAGATAAGATCTCTTGCATTTGAACTATTAAGTGCTATTCTTCCATTTAATCTTTCTATATCATATATTCCATTCAAAAGCTCTCTTAATTCTTTACGAACAGTTACCTTTCTTACAATTTCTTCAATTGCAAGCAATCTTTCATTTATAAGCTTAATATCAACCAATGGATAAAGCACCCATTTCTTTAATCTTCTGCTTCCCATAGGAGTTAAGGTTTTATCTAACACACTAATAAGAGAACCTTCTCTTCTCCCATCATCTATATTGAATAGTAGTTCAAGATTTCTCTTTGTAGATTCATCAATAATCATAAAATCTTTATATCTATATGGTGTTAGCTTACTTATATAATTAACATCATTCTTTTGGGTTTCCTTTACATAATAAATTATCGCTCCAGCTGCACCAATACCTGCCTTTATACCTCTACATCCAAATCCATCAAGGGATGAAGTCTTAAAATGTTCTTTAAGAATGGTGTAAGAATTTTCATATTGAAATATATAAGGATCTAATAGTGTTATAGAACAATCGGGAACCCTTCTTTTTATATCTTCATTAATTGGATCATTATTCTTAATCACTATTTCCCTGGGTTCTATCTTGGACACCTCTTCAAAAAGAGAATCCATATCTTCAAATTCTGCAACCATAAATTCACCCGTTGATATGTCTAAAAATGCCAGCCCGAACATATTACCCTCTTTATGTAAAGCCATTAAGAAATTATTCTCTTTTGAATCTATATCTAAGGTAAGACCAGGAGTTACGACTCTTTGAACCTCTCTCGAAACAAGTTTTGCTCCATCCATATTATCTAATTGTTCACAGATGGCTACCTTATATCCATTGGCTATAAGCTTTGAAATATATGAATTAGCTGCATGATAGGGAATTCCACACATAGGTATCTTTTCGCTCTTCTTTTTATCTCTTGAAGTTAAAGCAATATCCAATATCTTTGAGGCTATTACAGCATCTTCAAAGAACATCTCATAAAAGTCCCCCATTCTAAAAAAGAGTATAGCATCTTTATACTTCTCTTTTATCTTAATATACTGCCTCATCACAGGTGTAAACCCTTCCATATATTCACCCTTTTTCAATTGGAAGTATTGTATCCCATTTAAGACATTGAGGACATTTCCATCTTATTTCATTCATTTCGTAACCACAATTTTTACACTGGAAAGCCTTTTTATATACCTCCATACTATCAAGAAACTCTTTAAACGCATCTATTATCTCAGATATATCACCCTTCTCAATTAATATTCTACCCAACTCTTTCCTTGCTTCTATGAATCCTGGAGAAATCTCTAGGACTATCTCCAGCTCTTTTATTGCCTCTTCTATTTCTCCCTTTTTATATAGATATCTGGCTAAAGCTAAATGGGTATGAACATCATTCTTACTTTTTAATGAATTTTCTCTTAAAATCTTTTCCAGAGAGCCTAATTTATTCAAATTAAGATAGGCCTCTTCTAACCTATTATAAGTTAAATAAAAAAGTGAAGGATTTATCTTCATAACCTTATTCCATGTATATATAGCTTTATTATAACTCCTTTCTGAAAAATATAGATCTCCTAAATGAAGATATGCATCTATACAGTTCTTATCCAGAGAGATAGCTCTCTTAAATAAATTCTTAGCTTTTTTAATATCTCCCTTAGATAAGAATTCTTTAGCACGCTCTGTCTCAAAATGGGCTAATACATTATATTTCCTCCCCTTTTTTAACCTTATTATCTCTTTTTCTACATTATATGCCTTCTCCCATTCTTTAATTTCTTCATATAAGTTTTCCAACTGGATATAGGAATTTAACATATTTGGGTCCATTTTTATAACCTTTTCAAAAGATATTATAGCCTTTTCAATAAAACCAGCCTTTTTAAAATCTAAACTTAAATCGTACATCGCCTGAACTCTATCCCCTTTATCTATATCTGAGCGAGCTAATATATTCTCATGTATCTTTATTGCCTTTTCTATATTCCCTTTATTCCTCAGTAGATTACCAAATGCAAGGTATATTTCGACATTCTCTGAATTTATCTCTGAAGCCCTTAAAAACTCTTCGATTGCTTCTTCTGGCTCATCTGATAGAATATGGCTAAACTCCTTTAAATACAAGTTTCTCTTCTTTTTACCTGTCTCTCTATTTGTAGATAAATAATTTCCAATAATAATTCCTATAATTAATAATATTAGCCCTATAAGAATCAAAGAAATTTGAGCATATGAAGTAAATGATTCCATATAATCTTTATGATTTAATAGATTTTATATATTAAGAAAATTTATTCCTCATTTAAAATAGGATATAACCTCTTATAAATATTTTCTAAATTATGGGGAATAACTCTGGTATTAGCTAAAACAGACATGAAATTTGTATCTCCATCCCATCTTGGAACTACATGTATATGTACATGGTCTTCAAACCCCGCCCCTGCTACTCTGCCTATATTTATTCCCACATTGAACCCATGAGGATTAAAGGCTCTCTTCAAAGCATCTAATCCTTTATTCAAAAGCTTAAATAAGTCATTAAGCTCAATATCATTTAAGTCTGTAAGATTAGGTATATGCTTTTTTGGAGCAATCATTATATGTCCGCTATTATAGGGAAATTTATTAAGCATTATCAATGAATTCTCGCTTCTTAATAGAACCAGATATTTCTTATCTTCCTCTTTACTCCAATTTATACAGAATATACAACCATATTTTTTACCCTCTGATATGTATCTCCCTCTCCATGGAGCCCATAAATTTTCCATCCAATCCTCCCTAATAATACAAAATTAAACTTTTAAAACTAATCCTTTTCAGATAATTACCTCTTCCAAAAATATTATATACTATATTGTGTATAATTTTTATATTAATATGAGGGATTCTTGATTAACTTATAAAATTCATAATATTTAGGTGTGAAATTTCTTATATATAGGTATAAAAAGCCTTCTCACTTTTTAAATAGGGTAGACTTTCAAAAATGTTAAAGTCTACCCTATTTATAATTTATATTCTACTTCTTATTTTACCCCCTTCTCTTTTATAGCCCTCCAGACTCTTTCCGGGGTTAACGGTATATCTGGAATTCTTATTCCTATAGCATCATATAGTGCATTTGATATTGCTGCTGCTGTGGGTATCATTACAGCTTCTCCAACTCCCTTTGCACCATACGGACCATCTTTATGATAAGCCTCTACTATTATAGACTCAAAATCCTTTATATATGGAGTTTCTTTAGCGGTTGGTATCTTATAATCTGAGAAATTTGGATTTATTGGGTTACCATTATCAAATACCAACTCTTCATATAGAGCACTTCCTATACCCATGACAGCGCCACCTTCAGCCTGTCTATGAACAATATCTGGATTTATAGCTTTACCCACATCATTCGCACTTATATATTTCAAAATTCTTATTTCCCCTGTCTCTATATTAACTTCGATCTCCACTGCATGACAATTAAATATATAAAATGCTACCGGCCTGCCAATAGGATTTGCACCCATAATAAGTCCTGTCTCAGGGCTTAAAAGATCTGCCTCCTGAACCCATGTTCCTCTCCCAAAGAACTCTTTCCCATGTATAGGAAGCATACCACCAAGAGCAGGCATAAATAATTGAGAAATCCTGATAGATTTCTCTGGATTCCCTTTAACAAATATCTTACCCTCTCCAGTATCAAGATCTTCTGCCCTTGCTTCCATAAGCTTGGCTGCTGACTCAAATAATTGCTGTTTTGCATCAATACAGGCAAGCCTTATTGCATTCCCTGTATTAAATGTCTGCCGGCTTGAAAATGCTCCGTGATCAAAAGGAACAACCCTGGTATCTCCGGTAATAAGCTTAATCTTTTCTACCGGAAGTTTAAACTCTTCAGCCGCTATCTGAAGCATCGCTGTATGCCCTCCCTGCCCAAGCTCAAGAGCAGCAGTATATACATCAACTGTCTCATCTCCATTAACCCTTACATAGGCATTAGCTATTGTTGGGGCGAGACTATTCTTATTTCCACATGCATATCCTACCCCCCTTCTCCATACTCCATGAATTTTCTCTTTTGACCTCTTTTTATCCATAGCCTCTTTTACCTTTTTTATACACTCCTTTGTGCCATCACTTATTACAACCTCATCAATAATATTTTTCTCCCCCTCCTCTAATGCATTCTTAAGTCTTATCTCAGCCGGGTCCATCCCAATTTTATGAGCTATCTCATCCATCTGGGATTCAACAGCATAGCACACCTGGGAGCATCCAAACCCTCTGAATGCACCAGCAGATGGTTTGTTTGTATATACCCCATAGGAATCAAGTTTGAAATTTGGTATCCTATATGTAGATGTAGCTGCAAGGCTACTGTTTCTGACTGTAAATGGCGTTGTCTTAGAATATGCTCCTCCATCAAATATTAATCTCATCTCCCTTGCAATAATAGTTCCATCTTTCTTCACCCCGTCCTTAATGTGGGTAATTACAGGATGTCTAACAGAAGCATTTATAAATGTCTCTTTCCTTGTATATGCTATCTTAACAGGTCTCCCTGTTATCTTTGCCAATACTGAACATATAACCTCAGATGTTAGCTCAATCTTCCCTCCAAATCCACCACCAACATATGGAACAATTATTCTCACATTACTTTCAGGAATTTGATGAATAATGGATAATATCTGCCTTGCTACAAAGAGTGACTGGGCAGATGTCCAGAGTGTAAGCTCTCCTTTTTCATCCCAGCTTGCCACACAATTATGTGATTCTAACTGACAATGTTGAATCATAGAGGTGGAATATCTATTCTCAACTATTACATCTGCTTCTTTAAACCCCTTTTCAACATCCCCCTTCCTAACTTTATGATATGCACAGAGATTAGGACTTAAGATATCCGGGACGGGAAGAGGAATTGGAGGTTTTATATAGTCTTTCAACCCTTCATGGATTACTGAAGGTGGATCAGGTCTTAAGGATTCCTCAGGATCAAATATAGGAGGGAGCTCTTCATACTCTACATCAATCAGATCAAGAGCCTCCTCTGCAATATCCGGTCTTTCAGCAGCTACTGCGGCTACAGAATCTCCAACATATAGTACCTTACCCATTGCAAGTATAGGCTCATCCATAAGGCCATATCCATATCTTGCATAAGGAGGGAAATCTTTGCCTGTTAATATTAACATAACCCCTGGTAGTTTTTGAGCCTCGGATATATCAATATTTAATATCTTTGCATGGGGAACTGTACTTCTTAATATCTTTCCGTATAGCATACCTGGAAGTTCAACATCGAAGCTATATAAAGCTCTACCTGTTACCTTCTCCAGGGAGTCAACCCTCTTAATACCTTTTCCTATCATAAAATGTTCCTTCATAACTATCCCTCCTTCCTGGCCACAGCCAGTATTGATTCTATTATTTTTACATATCCGGTACACCTACATATATTCCCGCTTATTGCCTCTCTTACCTCATCTTCAGTAGGATCTGGATTCTCATCTAAAAAAGCCTTTGCCGTGAGAATCATACCTGGTGTACAGAATCCACACTGGACTGCTCCATGATCTATAAATGATTTCTGTAAAGGATGTAAATCTCCATCTTTTGAAAGCCCTTCAACTGTAATTATAGAAGACCCCTTTGCATGCATTGCAAGCATAAGGCATGATCTTATAGCCTTACCATCCATTATAACAGTACATGATCCACATTTACCACTTTCACAAGCTTTTTTTGTTCCTTTAAGCTTTAAAACATCTCTTATAACATCCTGTAGAGTCATCCATGGTTCAACCATAATATTATAATTCCTACCATTTAATGTAAAATTTAATTCCTTTTTCATAATTATCCCCCTTAGGATCTTTTTAAAGATTCCATTATAGCGTCTCTTGTTAGTATACGAATCATATCCCTCTTATATTCTTCTGAACCATTTATATCCGATATTGGACTGGCTTCTTCTGATGTACTTTTACCGGACTCTTTTGCCAGCTCTAAGGTTATCTCTTTACCCCTCAATACTTCCTCAGCCCTTTTAGCCCTTATAGGGATAGAACCTGCTCCACTCAAAGCTATTCTTGCATCTTCGCATATATTCTTATTAAGGGTAATAACCACTGCCACTCCAACTATTGGAGTATCACCACTCCTTAAGGTATGTTTAATATATGTTCCTGAGCTTCCATCTGGTAAATTTGGTATTTCTATCTCTACAGCTATCTCATCTTCCTTCAATACTGTTTCAAGATAACCTTTAAAGAATTCACCAATAGGTATGATCCTCTCTCCACTTAAAGATGCTGTCTTTACCTTTGCATCAAGGCATAGAAGAACCGGAGCTGCATCCCCTGCTGGGTCTGCATGACATATGCTCCCAACCAGTGTTCCAACATTCCTTATATGGATGGAACCTATCTTACTTATAGCATCAGATAAAACAGGAAACTTCTCTTTTACAATGGAGTTCTTTTCAACACTTCTATGAGTTGCCTTTGCTCCAATCTTAAGTCCTTCTTTTTCATCATAATTAATATAGTTTAGTGATTTTATACCATTTATACTTATAAGTGCCTTCGGGAAGAATAACCTCTGTTTTATTAAAACCATTAAAGACTGTCCCCCAGCAATTATCCTACTCCCTTCCTCTTTAGAAAGTAATTCACATGCTTCTTCTATACTCACTGGCTCAAAATACTCAAAACCCATTTTACCCTCCTTTCAAAAGATTTTTTATTTATAATATACTTCCAATATACTAATGTCAAGTTTAACTAAATATCAGGAGTGTTTCTTGCCTGTTCTGAGTTCTATATTGAACTCGAACTTTGAACGTAGAACTTCGAACTCTGTACTTCCGAACTATTCTGGTTTGTCTGGTTTATCTCGTTCATTTCGTTTATCTGGTTTATTTCGTTTGTCTTGTTCATCTCGTTTATTTCGTTGTCTAGTTTATTTGGTTTGTTTCGTTTGTCTGGTTTATCTCGTTTAATTTCCTAACTTCCGCTCTTCCGCGCTTCCGCACTATTCTATTTCTGAACTTTATAGACAAACCTAAAATTTTGTGTAGTTAAGTTATATACTTCCTATCATTTATGCTTTAATTCTCTTTTTAACTATCTTTTCACCTGTTTTATAATGTTCACCTTTAACAGCTAAATCTGCCTCTTCTATATTTTCATCAGGCCAATATCCCAAAGGATATCCATACCATGGGGCCTTTGGCTTAAGAAGGGGTAACCCTTCTTCTTTCCATATCATTCTCGCTCTTTCCATATATTCTCTCTTAGGAAGGGATACAGGTAAGTAATCCCACTTCCTTGTTGCATTTATGAGCAAGGATGAACCTCCATTAGGTTTAGGGAAATTGAGCTCCAGCATTGACATCTCTTCTGGAGGAACAGCAGAATGATCCAGCATCACTGCTCTTCCCGATATTATTCTGACATCAGAATTAGGCTGCATCCTGAAGCTTAAAGCCCAATTAACAGCATCCGGATCCCATGGATCTACATCTTCATCAACTACAATAATTATTTTACCCATAGAGGGTTCAAATCCTGAAGCAGCTTGAAGAGCCTGCCACGGATGAGCAGGGTTTTCATTCTTTATTCTTATTACAATAAACTGCCATGACCCCCCGGATTCATGAAATACTACCTCCATCACTGTGGGTATATTACAATCATGTTTAAGAAATTTATACAATATCGAATTAAAGGCTATCTGCCTTATTTTACTGCTCTCACTCGGGGGAAACTGACTTATAAAGGCATTGTATATAGGGTTCTTCCTATGGGTTATACAGGTAATTTCAAAGTATGGATAATATGTTCTACCACCAACATACCCTGTATATTCACCAAATGGTCCTTCAGGCTCAAGATATTCTGTATTTATTCTACCCTCAATAACGATTTCAGCATTTGCAGGAACCTCAATATCAACAGTCTTACATTTAACAAGTTCTATAGGTCTCTCCGCAATTCCTCCTGCAATTGAATATTCATCAATACCATAGGGTATCTTTGCAACAGCAGCGAAGCCGACAGCAGGAGAAGCACCAATAACTGCTGCTGCTTCTAAAGGAATTCCTCTATCTTTACATTTTTTCCAATGAATACCAATATGTTGGGTTGGAGCAACAAACACTCCCATTCTATCCCTTGCCTTTATCTGACCTCTATAATTTCCGATATTCCTTATCCCTGTCTCTGGATCCTTTGTTACCCAGTTAGATGCAGTTGTATATGGAGCATTATCAAATCCTGGTGTAGATATAGGAATTGGGAACTCATCCAGCCCTATCTCCTTTAACTCTTTACCAATATGTACCTCTTCATGAACAGGACCATCTTTTACAAGCTTTGGAGGAATAGGGTTTAATTGAGCCTTTGTCCATTTTTCATTTATCTCATAAGGAGAACACATCATACCTATAGCATATACATATCTTGATGCTGCATGAGAGGCAACCAAAACAGGTATATCATACTCCCTCCCTTTACTATCTACAACATTCTCAAATAGAAATGCCTTTCTCTCTTCTTCCGGGAGACCCCTAAATTGCCATCTAACCACCGGATGTAATTCTGTATCTTTATTTATTTCTCTTTTTATCCTTATTAACTTATCATTCTCTTCCAATGCCTTTATATGTTCTCTCAAATCCCTATAATATCCCATATTAATCCTCCTTTCCAATAAATTCTTTATTAGGTCGTCTCTATCTTTTTATTAATAAAAATCTTTTCCTTAATCCCCCAGAAGAGCTTCTCAGGAGTTATTGGTAGATCTTTAATCCTCACTCCTACTGCATCGTATATTGCATTTGCCACTGCAGCAGCCATAGGAAGTACCGGAGGTTCTCCTGCTCCTTTTACCTCATAGGGTGCGCTCTCCATTATAATCAATTCCATTGGAGGTAAGTCTACAGAGGTAAGAAGATGATAATCTGTAAAGGATGGATTAAGCATTCTCCCATCTTTGAATATTCCTCCTTCGCACAGTGTAAAACCTAATCCCTGATAAATTCCTCCTTCTATTTGTCCCTCGATACCAAGGGGGAATATTATTTTTCCTGCGTCATGAACTGCGATTATTCTTAGTGGCTCTATTTTGCCAGTATTTATATCTACTCTAATCTCAACTCCCTGGACTCCAAATGTGTAGTGGGGTTTGGATGGAACCGTCACTCCATCAACTGATTGGAAATCAAATGGTGGATTGGTAATAATACATCTCCCTGTTCCTGTGGGTAGAGTTCCTTTAACAAAATAAATAATATTTGCAATAGAAGAAAGGGATACCGATCTTTCAGGTGAACCCTTTACATAGATATTTCTATCCTCTATAATAAGATCATCTATATTTGCCTCTAATTTCTCTGCCGCTGTTGTTAATATCTGACTCTTTAGCTCTAAAGCAGCAACTCTAACTGCTTTCCCAAGAGTAAATGTTATTCTACTACCAATTGCTCCCATATCATAAGGAGTCCTGTCCGTATCCCCACTTATTACTGTTATATCCTCAAAAGGTATGCTTAATTCTTTAGCAGCAATAATTGCAAGGGTAGTAGTTGAACCAGCCCCGGTCTCTGTAGCTCCAATAAATAATGTTATACTACCATCCTCATTCATCCTTATTGAGGCACTGGAGCTATAACCTGTACTCCCCCAGAGGTATCCAGCTATACCTCTTCCTATATATTCTCCTTTCTTTGGAGCTTTTAGGTTAATGGAATTTGATAACTCTTCAAGAATTTTTTTATAGGATACGCTACTAATTACAACCCCGGTAGGGGTCTTATCCCCGTTCTCCATTGCATTCTTTATTCTTATCTCTACAGGATCGATACCCAGAGTATCAGCTATTATATCCATTTGAGATTCTACCGCAAAATGAGCCTGAGGTCCCCCAGGAGCACGGCATGTCCCTCCAACAATATTATTAGTATATACAGCATAACTCTCTATCTTAATATTGGGAATTCTATAGGGGCCTCCCATCAGAGTTGCAGCCTGACTCGCAACGTGTGGACCAAAACCAGCATAGGCTCCAGAATCAAATATTAATTTTGCCTCTCTTGCCAGAATATTTCCACTTTTCTTTACCCCTGTTTTTATATTAATCTCTGCTGGATGTCTTGGATTTGTCCCAATAAATTCCTCTTCTCTTGTCATTTCTACCTTTACAGGTTTATTAGTCTTCTCGGAGAGTTTTATAGAAATGGGCTCTATTATCGGCTCTGCCTTACCACCAAATCCACCTCCAACATTTACCCCTATAACCCTTATCTTTGTCATTGGAAGCTTTAATATTTCAGATGTAACCATACGTGTAAAAAATGGAGCCTGAGTAGAAGTCCAAATAGTAAATCCTCCAGAAGTATCATATAAAGCAATAGATACATGTGGCTCTATATGAGCCTGGTATACTACAGGGGTTTTAAAGCTATCTTCAAATATGTAGTCACTCTCCCTAAATCCTCTTTCAATATCTCCTACTTTAATCCTTGCCTCACAACAGATATTTCCATATCTTCTTCCCTTCCATATAGCCTTATATGACTGTAATTCTTCATGTATAATTGGACTTCCAGGTTTCATAGCGATCTTCGGATCAAAAATAGGCTGTAACTCTTCATAATCTATCTTAATTAGATTAATAGCTTCTTCAGCAATATCCATATCAATGGCTGCAACTGCAGCAATCGGCTCACCTATATACCTAACTTTACCTCTCGCTAACACCACCTGGTCTTTAAGGGAAAAACCATATCTAACATCAGGAAGATCCCTACAGGTTATAATTCCCTTAACACCTATTAATTTTTTTGCTTTCTCTATAT
Organism: uncultured Thermodesulfobacteriota bacterium; assembly: GCA_964501575.1. Classification (GTDB taxonomy): domain Bacteria; phylum Desulfobacterota; class CAZCTP01; order CAZCTP01; family CAZCTP01; genus CAZCTP01. Next base: position 15,642 of record CAZCTP010000018.1, on the reverse strand, counting down.
CAATATTTAAAATCTTAGCATGGGGATACTTGCTCCTTAATATCTTACCTATTAACATTCCTGAGAGTTTTATATCCCCTGTATAGATTGCTCTACCTGTTGCCTTATCCTTACCCTCTATTCTATAAATTTCTTTTTTTATCATTATGGAATTATTGCTGGCTTTATCTCCTTTAGCTGGGACATTGATTCTAAAGCCCTGTTTATATCTTCCAGTTTATAAACATTTGAAATTAGATCACTAAATGAAAATCTATTCCTATTATTCTTTAAGAACTGCATTGCTTTATAATAATGTGGAACAGATGCAGAGAGAACTCCTACTATTTCTATATTTTTAATATTAATATTTGTAGGATGAATTAATATCGGATTTGGATCTGTCTGACCAATAACCAGATACCTTCCTCCTCTTCTCACAAGTTCAAGCCCCTCTTTAAATGCATTAGCTGGACCAGCACATTCAATAACAACATCGGGACCCCTTCCTTCGGTAAGTCCAAGGATTATATCCTTCCTCTCTTCAGGATTTTCAGTTTCTTCAATATTTATTATATAGTCTGCCCCCCATTTTTTAGCTAAATCAAGCCGCCTCTTTGGAGCTCCAACTACAATGGTTTTTGCTGCCCCCGATACTATCGCCATTGATAGGGCATATAAACCTACTGGTCCAGAACCTAATATCAAAACGGTATCCTGGATACCCAATCCCCTGAATCTTTCAAATCCATGTATAACTGTTCTAAAAGCACAGGTTGCTGATGCAGCAACCTTACTATCAATCTCTTCAGGAACTTTGATAATATGACACTCTGGACGAACATAGGCATACTCCGAAAATCCACCAGTAAGATATGGAGGTTCATCGCAGGGCCCCCAGCCATACATTCTGGTATTCGGACATAAGGTTGGTTGACGGGCTATTGTACACCAATAGCATTTACCACACCATGGATATGCCCACACAATCCGATCGCCAATCTTAATAGGCTCATCTGCTGCATCCCTATTAATCCCTTTCCCCAATTTTACTATCCTTCCTACCAATTCATGCCCCATAATAAGGGGAAGTTTTGATATTTGTGAAAGCTTACCATGCCATATATGGACATCTGTTCCACAAATTGTTGCTGCTTCAATCTTAGCTAATATAGCCCCGGGCTCAGGATCTAAAATATCTACCTCTCTTATCTCAAGAGGTTTATTATACTCATATAATACAGCACATCTACTCTTTTTGGGTATCTTATCCATTATTTACCTCCTTTTTATCTGTATATCCCATATAAATGGAGTATCTTTTAAGACTACCTCTGTAGTCACCATTGTCAGGCACCCAGGGCAATAGAATTCCCTTAGAATAAATCTTTCACTGTCTGATCTCCAGGGTCCGGCTTTGAATAATCTATTCTCACTAAATAGAAGGTATTCTTTATAATTTTCTTCTAAGGAAGATATAATTTGTTTGCATTTTTTACATCTGATAAACCATTTCCCATTTGTCTCTATGCCCTCAAAATATTTTGATATTCTCTCTCCTTTTTTCTCCCTATCTGCATCTAAAAAAGAAAAGATTTTATATCTATTGGAGATTTTCTTCCTGTAATTTTTTATCCTTTCCCTTTCTTTTAAAGTTGCTTCTAAATTCAATTTTTGAGTATCAGGATTTAATATTACTCCATATATATCCCTTGCGTATTTCAATGATATTAGATTATTTACAAAATCTTTTAGAACTGCTTCTGGATCCCTATCTATTGGATCCCCATACCCTCCTCCTCCCATCATATGGGAGAAAAATATATCTTTTTTGTTAATTTCTTTTAAACCCTTTGCTGGTAAAACTTCTATAACTCCTTTAAATTCGTCTATATTTTCTGGGATAGTCCTATTATCGATCTTCTCATATATATCACTACCTCTTATAATAAACCATCGGTTATTCTCCCCCGGATAACCACCTGATAGAGGACTACTCTGAGGTGGTTCAAATCCCATACCAAAGAGGACTAAATCCTCTTTATCTTCTGGAGAATCATGTAAAATAAAAGAAAATTCCAACGAGACTCCACCTCTAAATCTTCCTGCTCCACCAGAATCTTTCCCCTGTTTTCTAAATATGTATAACACTGGGTATATAAGTTCCTCTAACTCCACATTTGGACATATAGACTTAGCACACATAGGAAGTATACCTCCGGTATCAACACCATCCATATCTCCTCTTGCTCCTCCCCCTCCAGCCATGAGATCCATAAGCAAAGCAAGGAAATATCTATTGTCTTTGTTAATTCCAGCCATATAAAATGCTGGTATGCCTCCCGTCCATACAGCATTTGCCTCTTTACAATATATCTCACTACTATCAAGCATTTTTGAAACTGTTATCTGCGTGGCATTTATAACTAAATGGGCTGATGCTATTGAGGCCATTGATACCGGGGCAGGGAATTTAGCATTTACAATTGTAGCCTCTGGAATAATGGTATTAATCGGTTTTAAAATTCCCTGATTCCATGGTATATCATAACATAAAAAAGGAGCTATAGTAGCAAATATAGCAGCCTCTGTTCCATATCTGGTAATATTAATAAAGCCTGGAGCCTGCTTGCTACTTCCGGTAAAATCGAATGTTAAAGAATCACCATCCTTTTTCATCTCCAAACAGATTTTATATATCTTATTTTCTATACCGTCATGATCTAAATATTCAACTGTTCTCCATATTCCATCAGGCAGATCCTTTAATCTTTGCCTCATTCTACGTTCCGAATAATCTATCAATTCATCCATAACAGTCTTAACAGTATCTATACCATAATTTTTTATCAAGTCATTGATTCTTTCCTTAGCAACATTACCTGCTGCTATTTCAGCCTTGATATCAAGAGTAACCAATTGGGGTTCTCTTACCATATTTGCAATAGATTCCAAAATATCCCTTTTTAATCTGCCACCCTCTACAATCTTTATTCCAGGAAATCTAAGACCTTCCTGAAAAACATTCCTTGCACTTGGACACATACCCCCTGGATCTATCCCTCCTATATCCAATAAATGAGTCATTGTAACTTCCCATCCAATCAACTCTCCATTATAATAAACTGGAGAAGTAATAATAGTATCAGGCTGATGCATAACTCCTAAATATGGATCGTTTAACAGAAATACATCTCCCTCATTTATACCAGGATCATCCTTATACCTTCTAATTATATTCTTACAAACAATACTTCCAAGTCTCCCATGATATAAAACGCCACAGCCCGACATTATAGTATCCCCATTAGCTCTACATAATGCTGTCATATAATCTCCTGCATCTGTAGTAACAGCAGAACCAGAAACCCTTTCTAAAGTTATTGCCATCTCATCTGTAATCTGCCATATTCTATGGGATAAAATCTCAAATGTTATTGGGTCAATTCCTTCTCTCATTCTCAATCTCCCTTTATTATTACATTTTTATATCTATCAACAATTCCTTTATCCCCTATATTTATAAGGATTGTTGTAATGGGTGATTCAATTATAGCCGGTCCATATAGAATGTTCCCTGGTTCAAGCTTCTCAAAATCATATATATCCGTCCTCATAAAACCCCCTTTATCTTTCAGAAATACCTCTCTTTTTGCCTTTAGGGCTTTGGATGGCTCAACATCTCTTAATTCTAATTCCTCTAAATCCGGATGTACAATCTTACCTGAACCTACTACTATAAAATTTATTATATCTATACCTGCCTCTTTAAACCCTGCTCCCTTCCCATAGAGTCTCTCATACAAAGTTTCAAATGTATTAATTACCCCTTCCATATCATCATCATTGAGAATCTTAGCCGGTACCGGACATCTTACCTCATGAACCTGTCTTCTATATCTCATATCAAGATAATACCTTATTTCTACGTCATCATACTTGAATCCTTCCTTCCTTAAATTTCTATCCGCCTCTTCATTAAGCTTATTAAAGTTTCTATTTATTCTTTCAGTATCTACAGGTATAGGAATATAGTCAGAAAATTCATAGGTATGAACTATATCCGTGGATAGAATTCCATAAGCAGAATGTACAGCTGCTGTAAATGGAATTATTATCTCCTTTACCCCTAAATCTTTGCCAAATCCCCCTGCATGGAGGGGACCAGCTCCACCATATGAGAACAATACAAAATTTTTTGGATCATAACCTCTATTAACTGTAACACTCCTGATTAAATCAGCCATTTGAGCATTTATAATTTCATATATTCCGAAAGATGCTTCAATTATGTCCATCTTTAAAGGATCCGCAATCCTCTCTTTTATTGTCCTATAAGCATTCTCCTTATTAAGTTTTATTCTCCCTCCTAAAAAATAGTCAGGATTTATATAACCGAGAATAAGATCTGCATCTGTTAGGGTAGGGGCTTTACCACCCTTATCATAGCAGACTGGTCCAGGTAGTGAACCAGCAGAGAACGGACCGACTTTAAGAATTCCTGATTCTTTCTCTATCCATGCAATACTACCTCCACCAGCCCCTATTGACTTTATCTCCACCATAGGAGTTAAGATATTATACTGATTAATCGCAGGGCGATACGCCTGTTCAGGCACTTCCTCATATATAATTCCAACATCAAAAGAGGTTCCTCCCATATCCGTAGTAATTATATTTTTATATCCTAAAAGAGCCCCAATATACTTTGAACCAATTACCCCTCCTACTGGTCCGGAAGAGAGGGTGGATATAGGCTGTTCTGATGCAGACTCAATAGGTATAGATCCCCCATAGGATTGCATAATAAGGGGAGATAGCTTAAATCCCTTTTCTTTAAGTTTATCTTTCAATGATAAAAAATATCTATAACTCTTAGGACCAATATATGAATTCAATACAGTAGTTGCGGTCCGTTCATACTCACCTATTACTGGGATAAGCTCACTTGAAAGGGTAACATAGATGCCAGGGTAGGTTTCATTAATGATCTTCTTTATTTCCCTTTCATGAAAAGGGTTAACAAATGACCATAAAAGGGAGACAGCTATAGCCTCAACGCCCCCTTCAATCAAACTATTTATAGATTTCTTAACATTTTCAATGTCTAATGGAATTAGCACCCTTCCTTTATAATCAATTCTTTCATTTACTCCTTTAATAAGGAATCGAGGTATAACAGGTTCTGGTTTTCTGGATCGGGATATATGTTTTCTCTCTATTTCACTCAAACCAGCTATTCTCCCTATTGCTCTCATGATAAGTATTGTATCTTCAAAACCTTTGGTTGTGATTAATCCTGTCTTAGCCCCATCCCTATTTATTATTGTATTGGTGGCTATAGTGGTACCATGGGTAAATATTATACTTTTCCCTAAAAGAGTATCTATAGAGATTCCCATAGAGTTAGTAGTCACTTCTAAAGCCTCCAATACTCCCATAGAAAAATCAGGAGGAGTAGAAGGAGCCTTCCCTACCGTTACTTTACCCTTTTCATCCATTATTACACAATCTGTAAAGGTCCCCCCTGTATCCACTCCAATAAGATATGCCATCATTCCTCCTTTCTAATCCTGCATAAAAGAGCGGTATATGGCCAGCTTCCAACCTCTCTACTCACATATTCATCTTCATCTGGACAGAGCAAATTACAATTTGATTCAAATGCTCCAAAGATGGATGGCGCTTTTCCATCCTTTTCAGGAAACCACCATCCATGTTCAAGATGTATCATACCCTTCTGCATCCTTTCTGTGAGTCTCGCAACAAATCTTGCTCTACCATGGGTGTTTTCTACCACTATCCATTCTCCATCTGATATACCAAATTCCTTTGCAGTTTCTGGATTTATTTCTGCCTGTGGATTCTGTCTCTTCCTCCTTGCGGATTCAATCTGTCTCAATTCAGAGTGATACATTGGTAGGAATCTACTTCCCGTCATAAGGATAAGAGGATATTTTTTAAATAACTCAGGTTGTGATAGAGGACTTTCTGGTGGTTCTTTATAAACAGGTAATGGATCTAATCCAAGCTTTTCAAATATCTTTGAGTATATCTCTACCTTTCCTGTAGTTGTTGCGAACCCATACTTCTCATATTTCTTATATTTCTCTTCTACTGCATATATATATCTTTCACACAATTCAGAAAATTTAATTTTAAGTGGACCAAGTCGATAGTCGAGTGCATCTTCTATGGTCTCCCAGGGCCAGTAATCAACCTGATTAAGCCTTATACCAAGCTCTCTCCAGAAAAAATAATCATCTTTCCTCTCATATAGTGGGTCCACTGCCTTTGGATTTGCTATAACAAAATTTGCATATGAATGCATATCCTGGATATCTGATCTTTCCAGAGTAGATGTAGAAGGAAGAATAAAATCTGCAAGTACAGCGGTTGGTGTAATATAGTAATCCATCACAACTACAAGTTCAGCCTTTGATATGGCTTCATAAATTCTTTTAGGATTAGCAAGGGTCATTAAAGGATTACTTGCCTGTGAGAAAAATGCCTTTACCGGATACGGTTTCCCTGTTAGCATTGCCTCAAAGGCCACTCTCGTATGGGCGGCTGCTTTCTCTTCAGCTACAGGAGGAAGTGAATACTCCTTTGGTAATCTTTCACATAATTCCTTTATTATCTTCCATCCAGGGTATGCCATAAGCTTATAAATATCTGCTCCGAGCTGCTTTTCCATTTGAGATTCTGAGAGCATATGATTTAGCTCCATTTCATAGTCTGTTATAACAGGTAGACCATTTCTTCCAACCAATTCTCCACCTCTTATATCAATATTCCCTGTTATTGCATTAAGGATTAACCTCGCTCTCTGTACCTGCTGGGCATTTATACCCTGTTTATCCATACCAAGCCCCCATGGAAAGACCGTTGGCTTCATTGTTGCATAGAGTCTTCCTGATGAAAGTATAAGATCCTTTGGCACGCCGCTTATTCTTTCTGCTTCCTCATGGGAATGTGATTTTATCATCTTAACAAGCTCATCAAAACCATAACACCATCTATTTACAAATTCTTTATCATATAAATCCTCTTCTATAATGAGCTTTATCCACGAAAGCATTACCATAAGGTCTGTTCCTGGTCTTAATGGTAACCAGATATCTGCAATATCAGCCTCTTCTCTCTTTACTGGATCTGCTACTATAAGCTTTACACCAGACTTCTTCGCATTTACTATACCTGCCCATGTATATGGATAGGATTCTTTTAGATGCGAACCGAATAGAACGATTAGGGATGTATTGGGTATATCAGGAAATGACGCATAACCTAATGTAGCCCATTCAACTATCCATGATGGACATCTGCATATACTTATAGCTCCTATTATATTTGGTGAACCGAATAGATTAAAAAACCTCTTTACAGGCCAACCATATGTTCTGTATGTTCCGTGAGAAAAAACAAGGGATTCTGCTCCATATTTTTCTCTTATGTTGCCAAGCCTATCCGCTATCTCATCCATTGCTTCACTCCATGAAACCCTTTTCCATATATTCTCACCTCTTTCTCCAACCCTTTTTAAAGGATAATTCACTCTATCCTTATGATACAGATGTTCGAGTATAAGTCTTCCCCTTTTACATATAAATCCTTTACTAATAGGGTGTCTATCATCACCCTTTACAGATACTGCTTTCCCATGTTCTAATTTAACTAAAAGGCCACATCTTTGATGACATGGCCCACACCATCCTCTTCTTTCCATATTTGCCTCCATTTTTGACATGTTTTTTCAATTAGGGGGTTAAGTCTCCATTATTACCTAACCTTTACCCTCTTTTGAAATTGTTTTTCCCCGGTCTTATAATATTCACCTTTTACTGCAAGATTTGCAGCTTCTTCATTATCTTTTGTCCAATATCCGAGCGAATATCCATACCATGGTGATTTGAGATTAAGAGTGGGTAATCCCTCTTCTTCCCATATTCTCTTTGCCCTCTCCATGTATTCCTTTTTTGGTAAGGATAGGGGGGGATAGTCCCATTTCCTTGTAGCATCAATAATAATGGCTGAAGCTCCAGATGGCATCGGGAAATTGATATGTGCACCCTCTACATCTGGAGAAGCTACTGAATTATCCAGAAAAGGAACCTTACCCATTATTATTCTTGTATCCCTATGGGGTTGTACTCTGTAACATAAAGTCCATATTACAGCATCAATATTTCTCGGATCAATATCATCATCAACAACTATAAAGTATTTTCCTAAATGGGGATCGAACCCTGCAGCAGCATGGAGTGCCTGCCATGGCTGAGCTGGGTTTGTCTTTTTCATCTGTATTACGATAAACTCTGCACTACCACTATCCTCATGAAATACAACATCAGTAATAGATGGGATATTACAATCATATTTCAAGAATTTATAAAACAAAGGCTCCCATGCCATCTTCCTTATAACACTACTCTCACTCGGAGGAAATTGACTTATAAATGCTGGAAGAATAGGGTTCTTCCTATGAGTAATACATGTTACAGTCATTACCGGGGAAAGATATCCAGGACTCATATATCCACAATATTCTCCAAACGAAGCAATAGGCTCCAAATATTCTGTTGATATTTCACCCTCAATAACGATTTCTGCCGTTGCAGGGACTTCAAGATCAACTGTTTTACACTTTACAAGCTCTATAGGGCCCCCCGCTAACCCACCTGCAATTCTATATTCATCTACCCCATAGGGAAGCTTTGCAACAGCTGTATAGGCTACAGCAGGTGACGGCCCCAATATAATTGCAGCTTCAAGATTAATTCCCCTTTCCTTACATTTCTCCCAGTGGATTCCCATATGCTGGGGTTCATTGGCTAATGCCCCAATCCTATTCCTTCCCTTTATTAATCCAGAGTAATGACCTATATTTCTTATCCCGGTATCCGGATCCTTTGTTACCCAGTGGCCAGCTGTAAATCTCACTGTTCCACCAAATCCTGGTGTTGATAAAGGAACAGGGAATTTATCCATTCCCCCTCCCTCTTTTAATAGCTCCTCACCCATATATATCTCTTCATGCACGGGACCATTATTTACTATCACAGGTTCAATAGGGTGGAGTTGAGCCTCAGTCCATTTTTTAAAGACTTCTTCAGGTTCACAGTTCATCCCCAAGGCATATATATATTTTGATCCTGCACACCATGCTACTACCACCGGTATATTGTATCTCTTCCCTTTACTATCTACCACATTCTCAAATAGAAATGCTTTTCTCTCTTCTTCGGGTAATCCCCTATATTGCAGCCTTACCAATGGATGAAGTTCTGTTTCTTTATTTATCTCCCTCTTTATCCTTATTAACTTATCATTCTTTCCAAGAATATTTAGATATTCTCTGAAATCCTTATAATATCCCATATTATCCTCCTTATAGTTCATCCTCTGCTCTCTCCAATGGCTACAAGATATCCAGGCTTAGCAAGGGCAACTGTCTTTCTTCTATATTTTAGAAAATCTTCATTCTTTAAATACTTATCTATATTATAGGTATTGGTATGGACTAAATCTTTAATAGGAAGCCTGTGTGGAGGTCCTGGCTCATATGCCCTGTATCCTATAGGAACTATAATATCAAGCTTTAATGGCTCAGGATAGCCTAAAATTTCTCTGTAAGCTGATTGAGTATTCACATCAACCCTCTGTGAACCTAAACCGAGCGATGCAACAGCAAGGCTAATAGTCATTGATAGATGCCCCATAGAGTAAGATAGAACGCTCCCATGGAAGATATCACCATGGGCAACCAATACTGAACCCCATTGCTTTCTTGGATCCGCTAAAACAGCTAATATTACTGGAGCATCTCCCCAACCTCCTATCATCTTTTTAAATCTTTCCTTCTCTTCGGGAGGCAGATTAAGGGCTGGGTGTCTGTATTCAGGAATTCTCTGCTGTTCCATGTTCCATGTAAGTTCTGCATCATTCTCTAAATAAGCCTTATGTATTCTTTTTCTAATATTAGGATCTTTAACCACTATAAATTCCCATGGCTGGGAATTAGCTCCCGACATAGAATATCTTGCTGCATCTAATATCTTATCTATATAGTCATCAGGAATTGGATCAGGCTTAAATTTGCGTATGGTTCTTCTATATTTCAAAAGCTCAAGAAAATTCTCATATTGGATCATTTTAATTCCTTTCTTTATATTTAATATTTAATGATTAAAGAAACTCTTTTAATTATATAATGCAATTTTAATGCCAAGAGTAATAAACTCAATATTATTAATAGATAGAAGAACTCAGAGGTTACGTTCTATGTATAATGTTGTATACAAATCACCTAATTCTTAGAATAAATATATGTAGAAAAAATTCTACATGAAGAAATATTTATACCAAACTATTTTAATTCTAAGCCATATCTTCTCATCTTTTTGTAGAATCCGGTTCTGTGAATCCCTAATATTTTAGAAGCTTTGACAATATTACCATTTGCTCCAGAAAATGCATCAATAAGTGCTCTTTTTTCAGCCTCTTCTACAACTCTTTTAAGAGATGATACATTACCGTGAAAGGAAGTTCTTCTATTTTGAGAATTAAGGATAAAGTATGGAATATCCTCCAATCTTATTAAATTATCATTTTTTAAGTAGCATATTCTCTCTAATATATTATTTAATTCTCTTACATTCCCTGGATAGTCATATTCCATCATTGCTTTTATAGCCTCATCCTCTATTTTTATTTTTCTATCTATCGATTCTCCTATCTTTTTTAAAGTATGGGATATAAGAATTGGTATATCCTCTTTTCTTATTCTTAATGGAGGTATATCTATACGTATCACATTAATTCTGTAATAAAGGTCTAATCTAAACTTCTCCTTTTCAATGAGCTTCTCTAAATCCTGATTTGTAGCGGATATAAGTCTAAAATCAACCTTTATAGGTCTATGTCCTCCTATTCTCTCTATCTCTTTATCCTCTGATACCCTTAAAAGCTTGGACTGCATCTCTATAGGCATGTCTCCAACTTCATCCAAAAATATAGTCCCTTTATCTGCGAGTTCAAATTTTCCGATTCTGCTTTTTCTGTCAGCTCCTGTAAATGAATGAGGTTCGTATCCAAATAGTTCTGATTCAAATAGTTCCTTTGGTATGGAAGAGCAATTTATCTTTATAAATGGGGCATGCTTTCTATCACTATTATTATGAATAGCATGTGCAAAAAGCTCCTTGCCGGTACCACTCTCTCCTGTGATTAAGATTGGTAAGGAACTATGAGAGACCTTATAGGCTATATCCATAGACTCTCTTATGGAATTGCTTATACCCTTTATATCTCTGAATGAATATCTGGCTGAAAGGAGATTAGCCAATTCCCTCTTATAGGATTCTATTTTATTCTCCAAGAAATTATATCTTTTAATCATGTCTTTAAAAATATCTAAATCACTGAATATTATTATACCGATAGCACCCACAATCTCTCCATTAAATTTAATAGGGAATCTATTTATAACCATCTTCTTTCCGTTCTTACTTTCGACTATTTCACCCAACATTCTCTTACCTTTTATCAACACCTCATATGTCCCGCTACATTCTGATATCTCAGTTACATGTCTTCCAATTACCTCATCTACAGACATATTCCAAAACTCCCCATATTTTCTATTAGCATATTTAATAACTCCATCCCTATCAATAATAACAACCCCTTCGAATACATTATCAAATATTATCTTTAAAATATCTAAGATATCCTTTAGACTTTCTTTATTCAATAACATATTTTCTCCTTTGTTTGCTTTTTATTAAAATAATTTTATATTATTAAACCTATTTTTACAAGTAGAATTAGCTGGAGGTTACCTGTTATCTCTATCTCATTTTGTTGATATCTTACAAATAGTATTTTCTGTTTCTCTCCCTTAGTTATTGATTCTTTATCCCCCCTGATGTATAATCATGACAAATTTTAATATATTGTTAGTATAAATGTAATTGTAAAATCTCTGGGAAGGTCATAAAGGAATCGATTATGAAGTATATTGCGAGGGAGGGAATAGGAAATATACCCGAATTATTATAGATACATCAAATAATGTACAACATTATGAATTGATCATGGTATAGAAGGAGGTGATGAAACAGAAAAGATTTAGCAATGTAGAAAGGCTTGCAAAGGACATATAGTAAATATAATATACTTCAGTATATGTTATCTACCTTAATTTTTATAAATTCAATGTATAAAGTATGAGTCTGAGACATTGTTAAGGAAAATAACAAACAAAAGTTTTTTAAAAGAATCTATACCTCAAATTGTATGTGATAGGACACCCATATAATGAATGTAGGAAAATTTACATAATAATATCTCTCAGACAAGAACAGATAATGTTGTAAAGACACTTATATCACAATTAATAGAATAATAAAAAATTAGGAGGAGAAAAATGGTTTATAAGATAGGATTTGTATTAGCTTTAATCTTTGTATTAATAATCACAGTTGCTTATGCAGACCCAAACATGAAGGAAGGGTTATGGGAAATTACAACTCAGATGGAGGTATCAGGAATGACCATGCAGATGCCTCCGCATACACATATCCAGTGTCTAACAAAAAAGGATATGGTGCCACAGAAACATCAAAAAGGAGAAGATGAATGTAAAATCACCAAACAGAAGATTAAAGAAGATACAGTCAGCTGGATAGCAGAATGCAATACCTCTGAAGGTACTATGTATTTTAGTGGTAAAATTACATATGCGGGAAATACCTTTAGTGGAGTGATGAAAATGAAGGACACTGGTAGTAAAATGAGCGGAATGGAGATGACTCAACGTATTTCAGGCAGATGGATAAAGGAATGTGAAGAGTGAGATGTCAATTTGTAGGGCAAAAAGGATTTAAATAATTTATATGATAAATTATAGAAGTGGCATATAATAAGATTTTTAAAATACTTATTTTTATCTTTATTATTAAAATTTTGGGCATAACTTCTTCAACTTCATCAGAAATCTGTTAGATTTGTAAAATTGGAACCAAATTTCTGACCAGGCTCAGGAAATTGTTGAAACAGCATAGGACAATATTTTTACAAATAGAATTTACAGTAAAGGTTCATTGTTAATTGCCCTTAGACTGATGTAATCAGAAAACAAGATAGGAATTTAGTTTGCTTTGACTATAAATTTATGGTTAAATTTTCTATCAATATTGATGTTGATGAACATCTTCACATGATTACGGCAATACTAATAGTTAACTTCAATATACCACTCATGGCATTTCTGTTAAAGAAACTGAATATATATGGTAATACATAGAGAATAGTAAGATGGTAACTGTACAAAAGCATCTGATAAGCACATCTCCCATTGTAACAAAAAAATCCTTGAATTTTTGTTATAAATTTAATATTATTAGAAAAACAACTAAAAAATAAGTTTAAAGGGAGTTTATGATGATTATCCAATGTAGCCAATGTAATAAAAAATTTAGGTTGGATGATTCAAAGGTTAAAGAGAGAGGTGTCAAGGTAAGATGCTCTAAATGTGGAAACATATTTATTGTGAAACCCTCTCCCAAGAAGTTAGATGTAGAAAAACCAGTGGAGAAACAGATTGTAGAAGAAAAACCCAAGGAAGAAAAACTACCTGAAAGTGAAACTATTAAAAAAATTGAAGAAGAGAAACCCGTTATAGAAAAAGAACCACAAATAGATAAAGAGGTTGAAAAAGAGCCATTTTTTGAGGAAAAACCACTTTTTAAAGAAGAAGAGTTCAAGATAGACAAAAGGGAAGATTTTTCTGAAGAGCTTGAAGAAAAGAAAGAAAGTAGACTGGATTTTGGTGAAATAGACTTTGGATTGGAAGAAAAGGAGAAAGAATTTGATATAGACAAGTGGGAAGAGTTCCCGGGAACTGATAAAGAGTCTATAGAATTTTCATTGGAAGGAGATAAAACTGAAGAGGGTACCCAGGAAAAAGAGTTATATGAAGAAGAAAAGATAGATGAAAAAGAGAGAGAAATTTATGAAGAGGAAACAGAGACGAAACCCCAATTTGAAAAAGATATAGAATCTGTAAAGGAACCACCTAAGAAAGGGATTTCTGGCAAATTAGTTCTGTTATATATAATTCTTATAATTCTATCTGCCATAATTGTCTATGCTGGTTTTCAATATTGGGAAAAAGGTTACGTTGATATTCCATTAATAAGAGGACTTTTCAACCTTAAAGGGGAGAAGACTGGGAGTATAGAATTGAAAGAATTAAATGGTTATTTTTTACATAATAAAAATGCTGGGGATATATTTGTTATAGAAGGGAAAGCATTAAATAACTATTCTACAACAAAAAGCTTTATAAGGGTTAAGGGAGTAATAATTGGTGAAGGTGGGAATATTATACATAGAAAAGAGGTATATTGCGGTAATATATTTTCTCGTAAAGAGCTTGAAGAACTTTCACCAAAAGATATAGAAACAAGACTTAATATTCAGTTTGGAGAATCTCTCTCAAATTTAAACATTCCTCCTAAAAAGTCTATTCCATTTATGATTGTGTTCTTTAATGTTCCTAAAAATATCTCTGAGTTCAATGTAGATGTAATAAGTGAGTAGAAGTCCTACTAAATATATTGTCATAGCAAAAAGATTAGTTGATTACTTATTTAGCATAAAAGATAATAAGATGAGGACATATATATTAGCTAATAGACTAAAAAGGATAGAGGCAGAAGATATTGTAGAAATATTCAACATTATATATGAAAAGAGCTATCAGAAATTCCCTAAATATCAAGAGGTATTTTTGTCTATAATAGATATTCCAATTATAACAGAAATTGTCGGCTTATCTAAAATGAGCGATATATATAGCATCTAAAAAAAAGGGCTATAATTGGATTACAAGGTTACTTATTAAGCTGAAACCTATAAAAGAAGATTATAATAGCCCGAATCCACCTGAGAATATGAAGATAGAATATATAACCTTAGGAGGAAAAAGGGCTTTAGCAAAAAGTCATAATAAAGATACTTTAGATAGATTACTATTTGACCATGATCCGGTAGTTATAAAAATATACTCTTAAACCCTCGTACAACAGAAAGAGAAGTTATAAAGATAGCTTCTATGAGGCCTATATCTCAGGAAGTATTGAAGACAATATTTAATAATAAAAAATGGATTAGTAGATACTCAGTAAAAAGGGCATTAATTAAAAATCCCTATACACCTCCTGATATATCTCTTGTTCTTCTTAATTTTATGCTTATTCAAGACCTTAAAGATATTTCAGAAGATAAGTCATTACACTCAGAGGTTCAAGATACGGCTAAAGAACTCTTAAGAAAGACTATTTCTTATTCTCGTTCTCTCCAATCTCTTTATTAAACTCAGGCTCTTCTATATCCTCTGCACCACTTGTAGCCTTCTTAAAATTACGTATTCCTTTTCCTAAACCGCTTCCAATTTCAGGAAGCTTGCCAGCACCAAATATTATGAGCACAATTACTAATATAACCAAAAGCTCTGGCATACCTATTCCAAACATTAATACCTCCTAACTTTTTTTTATTCCTTATTTTAAGATATCATAAAATCATTTACCAGTCAATTAAGAATTATTCCAGCGATTTTCAGTAAATTCATAAACCTTTTATAACTTTTATAAT
>CAZCTP010000017.1:0-37279 GCA_964501575.1 uncultured Thermodesulfobacteriota bacterium | reverse complement strand
AGGTGGTAAGATATGCTGCATAATGTTATCACGAAAAAAGAGATGCTTACTTATTTATAATTTTCCTTTGATTTCAATTTAAAAAGTGATAGAATATAAAGAATTCTAAGAGACTTATATAAGAAACCAAAGTAAAAATTGAGGTGGAATAATGAAAAATAAATTAACAGTTATAATTTATCTTTTTGGAATTATTATTATATTTACGTCTTTCAAACAAGCATTAGCCTTTGGAGGGTGTGAGCAAAAATGTAATAAATGTCACTCCTTATCATCAAAAGAAGCAGAAAATATCCTTAAAGGGCTAATACCTGATATTAAAGTAATAGGGGTAAGAACATCTCCTGCAAAAGGCCTATGGGAGGTTTCTATAAGTGCAAGGGACAAAACGGGAATTGCATATGTTGATTTCTCAAAGGAAAATGTCATATTTGGAGATATAATAAAGATAAAAGCAAAAAAGAATCTTACCATGGAACGTCTCATGGAGATAAGAAAGATTGACTTTTCTAAGATACCACTTGATGATGCACTGATTATGGGGAATAAAGAAGCTACTCATAAAGTTGTAGTTTTTGATGACCCGGATTGTCCTTTCTGTATGCAACTTCATAAAGAAATAAAAAAGGTGGTTGAGAAAAGAAAAGATATAGTTTTCTTTATAAAACTTTTCCCGCTTAAGATACATAAAGATGCATATAAAAAGGCAAAGGCTATTCAATGTGAGAAGTCTTTAAAACTTTTAGAGGATGCATTCGCAAAAAAGAGTATACCTGATCCAAAGTGTGAAACTGATATAATAGACAAGAATATTAAACTCGCCAGTAGTCTTGGAATAACAAGCACGCCAACTATTGTATTTGAAGATGGCAGAATAATAATTGGAACATTGAAAGCAATAGATCTTATCAATCTTATCGATAAAAAGTGACAAATTTTATTAATTAAAGCTCTACTTTGATATAAGAGAATTTCCCTTATATATGTATCTATCATATATTCTATGATAGGAAGTCCATTTACTCTCATCCTTATTATCTTTATTTTTATTTATGAACTCCCTAAATCCATTTATTTTTGCATCCATATCTTCTATTGAATGTAATATAAGAGCTTCAATAGTCTTTGGTCTCTTTGGTGAACCGAATTCATACTCACCATGATGGCTTATAACAAGATGCTTCAGTAAAATTGACAATTCTTCAGGAAAATCTTTAATCTTAGAAATCCTTTCGTTAATTATTTCTACACCAATTACTATATGTCCAATAAGTCTCCCTTCATCTGTATAATCAAAGAGATTCTCATAGGATAATTCTCTAACTTTACCTATGTCATGTAAAAACCCTCCAGTAAGCAATAAACTTTTATCTACTGTTTCATAATGGTTTGATATTGTGGAGATTATTTTGCACACAGATAGGGTATGTTCAAGCAATCCTCCGATAAATACATGATGTATACTTTTTGCAGCTGGCGCCTTTTTAAAAAGTGTAATAAACTCATCATCCTCAAAAAAGAGAGCTAAAAGTTTTTTAAGGTACTCATTATCAACCTCATCTAATATATCCATAAGTTCTAAAAGCATATCATCTAAATCTCTTTTACTTTTAGGTAAAAATTCTAAAATATCTACTGTAGATTTATCAATTTTTTCAGTCTCATATATAATTAATTGCTTTATCCCCTGATAGGTAGAGGTTTTTGATCTTATCCTTATAATATCATTTTTATCAAACTCCTTATTTATTTCTCCAGCCCTTTCCCATATCTTCCCCTGGATTTCACCGGTCCTATCCATAAGCACAAGATTAATATATGGCTTTCCATTCTTACCATAGGATAATGCCTTATCTTTTACAAGGAATATATTATCTACAGAATCCATTTCCTTTATCATATCCACATATATACTCTTCATTTATAATCTCCTTAAATCTATTAATAATTATGGAAGTTAAGCTATTATTATCTATCTCAAAAGCCCTATCATTAATATATCTAACAGGTTTCACCCCTTTTATACATGAAGTTAGAAATATCTCCTTTGCATCCTTTATCTCATTCAATCCAAATTCCCCTTCCTTAATATATATTCCTAAATCCCTAATAATTTCCAATATAATATCTCGTGTGATCCCTGGAAGGCATCCGGTATTAAGGGATGGCGTATAGACTATTCCATTATTAATCCAGAATATATTAGCCATTATAGCCTCTGCTATATATCCATCTTCATTCAAAACCATAGCTTCATCAAATCCTTTATTTTTAATCTCTTTAAGAGATAAAATATTATTAATATAGCATGTTGATTTTACGCCAGTTATTGGAGAATGAGAATTTATCTTAAATGGAGATATAGTAATTTTTAATTCCTTATCATCTTCCTTTAGATCATCTGTGAAAATTAAAAGGCTATCATTAATTCCTTTATCCCCCCATAAGCCACCCTCTCCTTTAATTATTGTGATTCTCATCTTACCATAAAAGACAGAATTCTCAGATATGATTAATTCTATAGAATCTTTAATATTTTTGTAATTATACTTCAATTTAATCCCTACCCTCTTGGAATCTCTTTCAATCCTCTCCCAATGTTTATCAAAGAATAGTGGCTTTCCTTTATGTATTTTTATAGTAGTAAATATTCCCCATCCATATAGAACTCCTGAAGATCCTGATGGGATAAATGAATCTTCTATATTCAATACTGAATCATTATGATATATTAGTTTATGCATAGAAATTCTTTAAAATATTTAGATAAAAACTATGCAAAATAATTCCTTTTTAAATAAATATAACACCCTTGCCAATAATATGCAAATTGTAAACATAGGGAAGGAATATATCTCAGATGGGAAGGTGACGATATGAACATATCGTCACCCTAAAATTTAAAGAATTTCTTTATCTTTATTTAAAAAATCTATTCAAGATCCCTCTAAGCATCTTTGCATGCCTTCCTTCATCTCTGGAAGATTCATCAAAGAAATCATGGGCATGATCTATATTATTCTCCTTTGAAATCTTAGCAGCTTCTTTCTTACCTTTATTTGCTCCAATCTCCCCTGATAACATCTTTTCTATATTCTCCTTGGTGTTTGAAGAAATCAAACCATTTAACTCAGCGAACTGTGCAGCGTGTTCAGCCTCCTCCCACGCAATTGTCTTCAAAGTCTCTGCTATTTCAGGGTACCCCTCTCTCTGTGCCTGCCTTGCCATAGCAAGATAAAGACCTACTTCCTGAGTCTCTCCTTTAAAGTTATTTAACACATGCTCCTCTACACTTGTTCCCTTTGTTACACCAATTTTATTTTCATTAATAAATTCCATAATCCTTACCTCCTTTAATAAAATTTAAATTTAAAAATAAGATAAAAATACTCCTCTTTATAATTAATTTTTTTTATACTCTAAAATCTCATACATCCTCACCTCCTTTTTTGCATTCATTACATATTCCATAAAATTCAACATTCATTCTGATTATTTCAAATCTCTTAAATAAATCATCTGGTAATGAAATAGATAAATTTTCATGAATATCTATTATAGCCTTACAATTCAAACATATAAAATGATGATGTGGCTCTGTATTTGGGTCATAATGCCTCTTCTCTTTATCAATAGTAAGCTCAAGCAATAGCCCCTTTTCCCTGAATTTCTCAATAATGTTATAAACTGTAGCAAAAGATATATTGGGATGAATAGATAAGAGAGCTTCATATATATCTTCTGCTGACGGATGTGCTGTATTACCTTCCATATATTCCATTATAGTTATCCTTTGAGGAGTAATTTTTAATCCAGCATCTTTTAACTTATTAATTATATGTTCTTTCATAATCTATTATAAATAATAATACTAAATTAGAATAATTCTTGTCAAGTATTTTTTTTTATTTAATACTAATTTGCTTAGTATTTATTATCTTGTAAATATAACCTGGTATTGGCATCAAAGACTAAGAGATTTGATTCGGGAATAATGAGAATGCTTAGAGAAAAATCCTGACAAAACAATAAAAGTAAGTAATGTTAATAATATTCTTGTCGAATTTTTGGAATAGATAGGCTAAATTTACTTAATATTTATCTAATAAGGCCGCCTCTTCTCAACCCATGGTTTTTTTAATCCAAAGTCCTCTGCTATTATCTTATATATGTTATATCCTTGAATTGAACTCCCTATAGCAAATGGATGCCATCCGACTCCGGTTGCATATAGATTTTTTATGGGCATTCTACCCGAGGCAAGCTCAGGTATAGGTCTAAATCTACCAAACTGAGAAGGACATTGGTCTATAATAGCCCAATTTCCTGCTGGTCCCCAGCTTCTTGTATGTCTTGATGTAAAGAATGGGGTAACAGGGACATATCCTACCACATTATCCCATGTCATATTGGGTGCATACCATTCCCATATTTTTAAAACATTTTCTGCATGCTCTTTCTCAAATTTTTTCCATTCGGATTCGGTCATAGACCAGCCTGGAATTGCCCACTGTTCAGTCAGTATTGAAGACCTATTAGGAGGAGCTACTGTTGGATCTGCCATTGTGGCATCAGAAGCTACAATATTATGTCTATATATATCTGGCATTTTCTTAAGTTTTCTCATATACACCTCATGGAGGAGGTCATTTATATCCTTTGTTCCAAGATGCAGCACACTTGTACTCTTTATATCAGCTTCAAATTCCTCAGCCTTATATCTTGGTCTATCATATAATCCCCATGTATACCATGTTATCGTTATCCAATCTCTCTCTAAATTTTTTATCTTCCTCTTTATGGATTCACTTAAATACTCCTTATCTATCAATTCAAGACATAACTGATAGGGATCAACACCAGACAATACAAGCTTCTTGGCCTCTATCTCTGTTCCATCAGAAAGCCTTACCCCCTTTGCCTTCCCATTTTCAATTATTATTTTATCAACCTTTGACCTTGCAAATATCTTACCTCCATTCTCAAGTATAACCTTCTGGGCTGCATGAGCTACCTGATGATTACCACCAACTGCAATGGCAGTCCCTATTGGCCAAAAGGTTATCATAAGGAGTGTCCCCAATCCACTTCCATATATATCAGGCGAGATACCTGCTGCCTGAATTCCCCTTGCAAATAGAAGCTGTGCTTCTTTGGTTTCAAATATATCTTTATATATTTGCGCTGGTGACATATAGAGCCATGCAGGGTCTATCTCCGCATCAGGATTTGCTATCAATCTATCTATTGCATCAGGAACACCAAAAGGTTGAGCAGGAGTAAAAGCCCACTCTAATAGAGTCGGAATATAATATTTTTTTGCTTTATTCCATAGATTTAACCATGTTTCGGCATCTTTTTGAGAAAATCTTCCTATCCATTTTGCTGTCTTCTCCTGATCCGGATCAAATTGCTTACAATAAACCCCTATACATGTGTGGTCTTCTCTAAATATCACTCCAACAGAAATAGGCCAATATGCATATTTTGCACCATATTCAATCCACTCTGGAAAATCATCATTAGTTGGGGCATGATAAAATTCAGGATAATGAACCTGTGAACAATGGTTAGCAATAAATCCGGGAGCAGGACTCTCATCACTTGACCATCCTCCTCCAAGTTCAGCCCTATCCTCAAATATTCCAACGCTCATTCCACCATATTTTGTCAAATACATTGCTGAAATAAGTCCTTTACTCCCACCCCCTATTAATACCGCATCAAAGCTCTTATCAGCCATTACAAATTCCCCCTCTTAAGCCAAAACCTTTAACATTTTCATATTAAGGTTTCTGACTATAATATTCTCCTATTTATCTTTTCCACCACTTTTTTATTCCAAGATCACCTGCAATAACATTTACAGCATTATATCCACAGGCCCCCGTAATTCCACCACATGGATGTGTTGAACCTCCACATAGATATAGGTTTTTTATAGGCATTCTATATTGAGACCATCCAGGAATCGGCCTGAAATATCCCAATTGATCCTGGGTCATCTCTCCCAGCATCATAGATCCATGAACCATAGATATTGTCCTTCTTTCAATCTCAAGGGGTGTATCTACATACTTTCCCAATATATTATCCCGGGTTATATTTGGTGCATACTCTTTCCATACCTCAATAACTTTATCTGCTAAATCCTCCTTTACATCATCCCACTTAGCTCCTCCGCCATCCCTCAAATTATAGGTAGTATATTGCCATAAAAAAGCAGTATGTTTTCCTGGAGGTGCCTGAGTGGGATCGCATATTGTAGGTATTAAAGCAAGACCTCCAATCCTTCTTGGAAGAGCTCCTTCTCTTATATCATTAAACTGCATCTGAAGATCAAGAGTACTCTCTAACCCAAACCCAATAGCAGGACATTTTAATAAATCTGGATTTTTATCGGATCCTACCCACTTTGGCGGCTCATTTAATGCGAGATGAGGGGTAAATAGTACTATTTCATCCCATCTAAAGTTTTTAACCTTATCAGCAAACTCTGGTTTTAGATGCTCTTCACCAACCAGTTTTAAAAGAGTCTGTTGAGGTTCTGTATTTGATACTACAGCTTTTTTTGCAGTAAATCTTGTGCCATCTGATAATTCAACCCCGGTTGCAACCCCATTTTCAACTGTAATTTTTGAAACATGGCTCTCTTTAAGAACCTCACCTCCATGAGCCTCTATCATCTTTACCATAGCTTCTGCAAGCATCCTGGATCCACCAACAGATATTCCCCATGGCTTCGTATGAAATAAGGGAATCATAACTATATACAAATATCCTGTCCCAGCTACATCAGAAGGATTACCAGCCTGAGTTGTCATAAGTAAAAGCCATACCTTTACCTCATCTGACTCAAATAATTCGTCCATAATAACCTTTGGACTATTTATAATGGTTTTTAATAGGTCGAGCCCTTCTTCTGTCCCCTCCATTGGTCCATACATAGCTGTTGGTGGAGCTGGTGGATTGAATAAAGTCCCCACAAGGATATCCTTAAGGTCCTTATATTTATAATACATTTCTTTATATGTCTTTGCATCCCTCTTTGAAAACTTTTCAATCTGCTTGCATGTTGCATCAAGGTCCTTATAAAGAGTGATACTCCTTCCATCCTTAAATACCATGGAATATTGAGCCTCTGGAAATACATATTTAGAACCATATTTATCCAGTTCAAGATCTGAATATACAGGACCCGCCCATATCCAGGCATGCATCTGGGAATGAAGATTATGTCTGAATCCAGGCAATGTAACCTCCTCTGTACATAACCCTCCTCCAATATTCTGCCTTCTCTCAAGGACAAGAACCTTTTCTCCTGCTTTTGCTAAATATCCTGCACATGTAAGGCCATTATGGCCTCCTCCAACGATAATAAAATCATATTGTTCTGCCATTTTATTCCTCCTTTTTTAAATTTTTAAGCTATTCTTCTTCTTAATCCTGCTAAAATACCCGCAAGGATTATTAATATATACCATATAAGAAATCCTATATTGTAGCTAAATCCCATGTATTTTATTACAATGATAAAGTCTAATATAATGGTAATAATTAGAAAGAATAGAGCTACCTTTATTCCATCTAATAGAGGATTATCAGGATTAGCAGTATTTAGATAGTTGATAATAAGGAAATACCCTGCAATAAGAGCAACAGCCATCCCTCCAATATATCCATAGATAGACATACCTGGTGGATTGGATGTAGAAAATGGAATGGTTGGAATAACCATAAGAATATAATACACAATTGAATATATTATAATTCTACCCCATTTCATAAAAACCTCCTTAATTTATATTTTATATTTATAAATCATTCTATTTTGTAAATCCATAATCCGGGACAAATGGTTTCCACCATTTCTTAATCTTGAAATCCTCTGCAATGGCATTGGCACAATTATATCCTGGTGCAGCTGTAATTCCACCTGTTGGATGATTATGCCCACCACACATATATAAGCTATCTATAGCTGTTCTATAGGGTCTCAGGCTTGGGAATGGTCTAAGAAGACCAAGTTGATCTAAGGTTGGATTCCCAAGCATCATGCATCCTCCAGGCATTGAAGTCATTTCCCTTTCAATATCTCTTGGACTATATATGTATCTCTTAAGGATGCTCTTCCTAAAATTATGTATATATTTATTTAAAACATCTTCACATCTATCAGCATACTCTTCTTTAACTTCATCCCATTCATCAGGTCCCTTTCTCATCATATTGGTAGGTGGGGTAAAATTCCATATAAATGCTGTGTGCTTTCCTGGTGGTGCCTGACTGGAATCCCATTTTGTAGGACTGATCATATATCCTCCTATCTTTTCCGGCAACTTTCCCATATACAGCTCCCAGAATTGATCTTGAAACTCCCATAATGTATCATGACCATAATACAGACCCCTTGCCCTATTCACCTCTGGCTTCTTTTCTGCAGCAATCCAGTTAAGCTCCTCATCTAAAGCCCAATGGACACCATACAGTGCTAACTCATCAGGTCTGAATGATTTAATTTTTCTTATATACTTTAAATCGAAATTCTCTTCTCCAGCCAATTGAAGAAGGGTTTCCTGAGGACAGGTATTTGAGACAATAGCTTTATCTGCAAGAACTTCTGTGCCATCTGATAACTTTATGCCCTTTGCTTTCCTTCCATCCAATAATATTTTTGTAACAGGTGTGTTCTTCACCACCTTTCCACCATTGGCTTCGAGCATTTTTACCATCGCTTCTGCAAGCATCCTTGATCCGCCAACACATAAGCCCCATGGTCTTGTATGAACAACAGAGAATATATAGGGAATTAGCATCCCTGTTCCATACATATTACTTGGATTACCAGCCTGTGTAGACATCTGTAAAACAAGAAGTTTCGCTTGCTCTGTTTCAAAATAATCATCTACTATATAATCATGCCTATTTAAAAACATCTTTAATAATTCAAGACCCTCTTCTGTCCCCTCAAGCTGGCTCATCATAGCACCAGGTCCTATAGGTTGACTGTAGAATCCGCCCATAAATAAAGCACCAAGCTTTGAAAATTTTTCGTGAAGCTCTCTGTATGTTTCAGCATCCCTCTTAGAGAAGTATTCTATCTCTTTTACTGTCTTCTCAACATCCCTCCACTGAAGGATACTTGTTCCGTCGCTGAAAACTATTCCTAAGTCAGGATCTGGAAATATATATTTACACCCATACTTTTCAAGCTCAAGCTCCTTATATACTGGCCCTCCATGGATCCATCCATGATAATTGGAATGTAGATTATGCTTGAATCCTGGTAGTGTAACCTCCTCTGTACATGCCCCTCCACCAATATTCTGCCTTCTTTCAAAAACAATTACTTTTTGTCCTGCTTTTGCCAGATAACAGGCAGCTGTGAGACCATTATGTCCTCCTCCGATAAAAACAAAATCATATTTATCTGCCATCTTATATCCTCCTTTCTAAATTATTAAAAAATATTTTAAAATTACTTCACCTGATTTAATATAATTATATTAGAATGTTGGATATTATACACAGAAAATACCTTTCTTCTACAGTAATAAGTATTTAAATTGAATTATTATTCATAAATATATTTTTGTCAAGGGAAATATTTGTATAAATAAAAAAATTTTTTACAAATATATACTTGAAAAGATAATGAGAATAATTTTTATCTACAATAGCTCTACATCCTATGGCAAATCATGGGGATTTTTATTCCCACTACCTCAAGCCCAAATTCCGAAATAGAGAAGGTGTCATTGTGAACTAAACAAAGCAATTTCAAAAGAGAAGGGAAGATTGCCACGAACCCTTCGGGTTCTCGCAATAACAAAGTGCATAAGCCTTTGCAAATTCTAAATCGGAATTTGGGTCAAGTTGAGAGCTCTGAAAAAGTAGTAAAATAATCCAAAATGTCATGCTGAACTTGTTTCAGCATCTGATAAAATCAGGTGTTCTGAGACCCTGAAATAAATTCAGGGTGACAAAATAGGGGTTTTTCAGAGCTCTCAAGTTATCTTCTTGACAATAATGCATATATATGATAGAAAATAAAAAAGGCGGCATAGCCAAGCGGAAAGGCAGAGGTCTGCAAAACCTCCATTCCCCGGTTCAAATCCGGGTGCCGCCTCCATTCTAAAAAGCCTGGGTGGCGGAATTGGTAGACGCAAGGGACTTAAAATCCCTCGGGCTTTTTGCTCGTGCCGGTTCGACCCCGGCCCCAGGCATTATTTCCCTTCTTAAATACATCTCTTCATTGGAGGTTAGTTATGAATTTACTATTTATAGACCATATCTCTATTGCTGTAAAAAACCTTAAAAAGGCTATAGAGAAATATAAAAGGGCTTTAGATATTACACCTGATGATTTCTATAAAGATGATAGAGAAAAGATAAATGTTGCACGTTACAACTTTGGAAAGACTATATTTGAATTAATGGAATCTACTGATAAAGATGGTGAAGTTGCTAAATTTATCAGGAATAAAGGAGAAGGGATATTTCTAATATCATTTAGGATAGATAATGTAGAGGAAGCTATGAAAGGTTTGAAAAATAAAGGAATAAGTGTAATTGATGAAAAGCCAAGAAAATTTAGAGAGAGGAATTATACATTTATACATCCTAAAGAGTTGTGTGGAGTTTTAGTTGAATTAATAGATTAATCATGGAAGATAGACAAATTGTTTCTATAGGAATAGCACTTGGGTCAGCATTAGGAGCCTTCGACACGTCTATCGTAGGAACTGCAATGCCTTCTGTAATCTCACATCTTGGAGGATTGGATTTATATAGCTGGGTTTTTACCTCGTATATGTTAGCATCTACTATATCCGCTCCAATATTTGGAAGGCTTTCAGATATATACGGAGAAAAGATTCTATATGTTATTGGAATATTTATATATATTATTGGAGCTTCATTATGCGGATTATCAAGAAATATCGAATCTCTTATAATATTCCGTACCATTCAAGGAATTGGAGGAGGAGGCCTCTTCTCTGTTGGGATTACCATAATAGGAGTAATTTATACGCCAGAAGATAGAGGCAAAATGCAAGGAATTATTGGATTAGTATGGGGCTTATCAAGTATAATAGCTCCCTTTATTGCAGGATTTGTCATTAAGTATATAAGTTGGAGATTATCCTTCTATATACACTTACCCTTTGGAATATTTGCTGCTCTATTAGTATTTATGAAACTCAATGATTTTAAAGATAGTATTATAGTAAAAAAGATTTTAAATATTAATCTTTTTAGAAATAAAATATTTATTATATCGTCTATATGTGGATTCTTAATGGGAGCCTCAATGTTTGGAAGCTTTTCCTATATGCCTCTTTTTATTCAGGGCGTTATAAGAGAAAATGCATTGAAAACTGGAATTGCATTGGCACCAATATCATTAGGATGGTCTATAGGAAGTTTTGTTGGTGGAATGCTAATAAGTTCTTTAGGTTATAGATTAATGATTCTTTCAGGATTTGCATCTATGGGGATAGGATTATACTTATCCTCGTTGATGTATATTAGTACCCCTTTCTATATCCCATTAGAAAATATGTTATTGATAGGGATGGGAGCTGGCTTTATAACACCAACCTTAGTTACGGTTGTTCAGAATAATGTACCTCAAGAAGATATTGGAACCGCTACATCTTTTAGTATGTTTTTTAGAACTATTGGTGGAGCATCAGGTATAACAGCTATGGGAAGTATCCTTTCTTATAAAATGGCAAACTATCAAGGGTATAAAATCCTGCTTAATCCAAAAATAAGATCCAATCTTATACCAGAAATCACAATTTTAAGAGAAAGTCTTGCTAATTCACTTCAAACTATCTTTATTGTAGCTCTTTTAATAGTAATTATTGGATTCTTTATAGGTATGTTTCTTCCTTCTAAATACGCCTAATTCCTTTATAATAACAACAGAATTCACTATAAAAATCGTTATTGAATATTCTTACTTTACCATCCTGAAAAATTATCTTAACAAAGCATATCCCTCCAGGAACATCAGAGATCCACTCCTCTATAACGACACCTTTTCCCCATGATGGGAATTCTTTATGGAACACCTGTTCCCCAACCTTTAAATATAATGACCTTTCATCTCCTATATTACCAAATTCCATATTTTTAAAATAACCTAATGATATTTTATAGTCAATTAAAAAATTTATTATTCAATAATTCTCACTAAACTCATAAACCCCTTATAATTCAGGGCTTATAATGTACTGACTACCCCGATAGTAAAGATTTTCTGACTTCTTAAATAGAGGATTTTATAAATTTTCATAGATAATCTCTGCTTATTATTTATCTTTGGGGAAACATCACATATACCACTCGTAAAATTTACTTATGACGAAAGCCTTCCAGATTTTTTAAGATATCTTGTTATTATATATAAGAAGGTAAATAGGATGTAGAGATATAAAATATCCAAAATTTTTGAGCCTTTTATAGAATATCCAAAGAAATAATATTTTTCCCAGAGAATTAAGAAAAGTATACTATAAATACCAGCAAAGAATGTTCCATATTCTGCACTTATCACTCTTTTCCAGTTAAAATGTATATCTTTAGTAGCCTCTCTTAATCTTTTAAAGTCTGGCAAGAATCTATTAACTCTCTTACAATACTCTTCATATTCGCTTCCAAATTTCTTTCTCAGAAAGTCTTCTTCAGCAATTACTATAGAAAAATAAAAAAATACAAAGAAGGGGATCCCAATAATATAAAATGGTTCCGAATTTATAATGATTGCGATACCAATTAGAATAATAATGTTTCCAAGATAAAGTGGATTCCTCACTAACGCAAACAATCCTCCCTGAACAAGGTCTTCAGCATATACTCTTTTATTTTTCCCACCTCTTTTTATATAAATATATCCTATTACCAGAATTCTTAATATTTCACCAGACAAAGCAACCATCATCCCTAAAAAGTCCATCCATCTATCCATAGAAACACTACCTAAAAATGGTTTGGGTTTTATAAAGATTAAAGATAAAATAAATACAACCGGAAAAATATAATTTCTATATTTAAAGAAAAGACTACCTATTTTTATCATGATTTATTTAACCGCCAACATTCCACAAAAATTATACCATTTAAAGAAGATATCAAAGTATCTAAATCCAGATCTTAAAATAAGTTCCCTGTTCTCTTCAAGTTTATATGGTATTAATACATTTTCTAACGCCTCTCGCTTCTGTGCTATTTCCAATTCGGAATAACCTTTCCTCTTTTTCATCTCATAATAATATTTAATAAAGAGTCTATTTAATAATGAATGTTCAGATATTACCTTCTCAACTAAAATTAAACACCCTCTCTCCATCAGTCCCCTAAATATACCATCTATTACTCTTTCTCTGTATAATGGCCTGATAAATTGAAGTGTAAGGTTCATAATTACAACCGAAGCATTATTGATATTTAAATCTTTATTAAGGTCTTTACATAGAAGTTCATATTTTCTATTAATATTATGCTCTATAAGTTTTTCTCTCCCCTTGTTCAACATTTCTTGTGATGAGTCTATTCCAATAAACCTCACATTCTTATCAATATGACTGTTTAGATATAAAAAGGTTGTACAGGTTGAACACCCTAAGTCGTATATATTGGTACCTGGAACAGCAAAGTCTGCTGCAATTTCACATATCATCCTTTGAGTTTCATCATAGAATGGGACAGAACGAGAAAGCATATCATCAAATACTTCAGCAGTATCTTTATCGAAAGAAAAATCTAATATAACTTCACTTTTTTCAGAAAAAAGCTTATCTTTTGACATTAAAAATTTTCTCTTAATATTTTTATGTTAAGTATATAAAGTATATATTATCATAATTTAATTTAGTATATAATAAATTAATAAATGATTAATATAAGATTAATTTTTTGTAATGTGTAAGTTTTCTGATTATTTTTATGCTCTATATATTATAATTATAAGGGTATAAATATTCATGGAATGTTTAATTAAGAAGTTAATGGCAAGAACACAGAAAAGATACTTCCTTCACCAACTTTACTCTTTACCTTAATAGTACCTTTGTGAAGTTCTGCAATCCACTGAGATATGGAAAGTCCAAGCCCAGCGCTCCAGGAACCTATGGCATTATTTGCTCTATAAAACTTATCAAATATGTAGGGTAAATCACTTTCAGGTATCCCTATACCACTATCTCTCACAATGACTCTTACCCGATGATCAACTTTCTTCAATGAAATACTGATGTTCCCTCTTTCAGGTGTATATTTTAGGGCATTATCTAACAGATTTATGAAAAGCCGCCTAAGAAGGGTTTCTTCACCAAGAAGAAACGCATCTTCAGATACATCTTGAGACAAATTTATATTTTTAGACTCTGCCATTATTTTAATCTCTTCGAGTACATCTTCTAAGAGAATTTTTATATTAATGGAAATGACATTTATTCTGTATTTATAAACTTCACCTTTAACTAAAAATAAGAGATCATCTATTACCTTGAAAGTTCTGTCTACGTCATCAAGGCAATTTTTAATGATTTTTCTATACTCTTCTCTCTTTCTATTCCTTAATAGAGCTACTTCCATCCCACACTTTATAATGGAAAGCGGGGTTTTAAGTTCATGAGAGGCATAAACTGTGAATTGTTGAATCATATTAAATGCTTTTTGTAATCTATCAAGCATATCATTTATAATTCTCGAGAGTCTTCCTATCTCATCATTGGGATTGAGTATCCTTATTCTTTTATTAAGGTCATTTTCCTCTATATTTGACAGGGTATTTATAATATTCTCAATAGGTGATAAAGACTTTTTTGCAAAAAAACATCCTCCCAGATAGCTTAATCCAAGCATAAAAGAACCTATTGTCAATAGGCTTATAAATAGGATTATTTCTGCCCTTTTTATAAAATTTATGGATATACCTATCTGAACGAAACAATCAACTCCCTTTACAGGAAATGTTACTACTCTTATGTAACCTATATCAGGAAATAATACAGTCTTAAATAGTGATCTTCCTCCTGATACCCTGCTAATTTCTTGTTTACTCAAGGTAGGTATAAAGGTATCTAAATTTTTTGATCTACTTAATATCTCTCCAGAAGTATTCAATAATTGAACAAATTTAAAGTGGAATTTAGAGTTAAAATCTTTCTCCTTCGTTAACATTTTAATATATTTATTAACGTTCTTCATACCGTTTATAGTAATATAGCTACTTATACTTTCTGCTTCTTCATTAAGGATAGTATCTATATTCCTATACAGTTTTTGAGTAAATGTTATATATATAAGAATACTAAAGGTCAAAATAATAATGAATGAGAGGATTACATACCAGACTGTTAATTTTAAACGGATAGAACTTTTAATCATGTTTTTTATCTTTTATTATATATCCAACTCCTTTAACAGTATGAATAAGCTTTATAGGATAATTCTTGTCAATCTTATTCCTTAGCCTATTTATAAACACATCCACAACATTGCTTATATTATCAAAATTGTAACCCCATATATTCTCAATTATTACAGTTCGAGTCATAACTCTATTAACATTCCTCATTAGGAGCTCAAGAAGTGCAAATTCTTTATTTGTGAGCTCTATATCCTTCCCCCCTCTATTAACTCTATGGGTAACAAGATCCATAGTAAGATCAAGTGCTTTAAGTTCTGTATGTGAAAGGAATTTCCCCCTCCTTAGAAGTGCCCGTACTCGAGCTAATAATTCTATAAAAGAAAATGGCTTTGTAATATAGTCATCAGCTCCCAGATCTATAGCCTCAACTTTAGATTCTATCGAATCCTTTATTGTAAGCACCATTATTGGAGTTGTTACGCCTTTTCCTCTAAGTGCTTTTAAAACTTCGATACCGCTCTTTTTAGGAAGTATAATATCCAGAATAATAAGGTCATATTCATAGTTTTCCCCCATAAATAAAGCCTCTTCACCATCAAATGCAAGGTCTACAGTATAATGATTTTCTTCTAAACCCTTTTTAATATACCTACCCATCTTCTTCTCATCCTCTACAACCAATATTTTCATATTTATGTCTCTTTCATCTCCTTTAGCTTTTTGCTCAACATTCTTTGTCTTAAAACCTCATACAAAAATATTGCTCCTGCTGATGACACATTCAATGAACTTATATTCCCCCTAATAGGAATAGATAATAATAGATCACATTTCTTTTTTATAACATCTCTTATACCCTTGTCTTCTCCACCTAATACAACAGATATATCAATATCGAGCTCACAGGAATATATCGGATTGTGAGCATCAGGAGATGCTCCTATTATCCATATGTTGTTATCTTTAAGATAATCTATGGCAGATGCCAGATTAGTAGCCCTTGCAATGGATACATGAAATACTCCGCCTGCTGAGGTTTTGATAACTGTAGGAGTAATAGATGCTGACCTATTCTTTGGAATTATAATACCGTTAACACCAAATATTTCTGCATTTCTTATAATTGCTCCAAGATTTTGTGGATCATTTATAGAGTCAAGTATTAAGATAAAACTCTTTTCATTGGATATCTTCCATTTTTCAATTATATCATCTATATTTGCATATTTAAATTCCGGGATTAGTCCAACAATACCCTGATGAGCAAAGGTTCCAGAAACCCTATTTAGATATTCTTTCTTCTCATATAATAAACTAACTCCATATTTATTAGTCAATTCTAAAATTTCATTTAAAACCTTCCCTTTTCTACTTTTAGATATTACTACCTTTTTAACATCTTTCTTAAATACCTTTAAAGCCTCTTTTACAGGATTTACTCCATATATAAACATTATGGATTAGATATTATAAGAACAGTATATCCATCATATGATAGCTTCTCAGCCATCTTGTACGCCTTTTTCATTGAATTATAGTTGCCAACTCTTACTCTGTAGAATATATCACCATCCATATTAAACTCAGAGATATAAACATCTTCATAGCTTTCTTCAAGTTCACTTTTTAATCTTTCAGCATTTCCCCTTTTTATAAATGATCCAATCTGGATAGCATAGGAATTTTTCACCCTCTTAATGCGTTTAATATTTATAGGTTCAATCTTCACCATAGCCAACCCTTTGCTATCCATATCTAATGCTTTTGCAGCAGCATATGATAGATCTATAATTCTTCCCGGAACAAAGGGACCCCTATCATTTATAGTAACCTCTACCGATCTTCCATTTTCAAGATTTGTTACCATAACCCTACTTCCTAACGGTAGCGAATTATGAGCAGCAGTCATATCATACATGTCATATATCTCTCCACTCGCTGTGGGCCTTCCATGAAATTTAGAACCATACCAGGAAGCTATACCATATTCAATCTCTCTATATCTTGGACCAGCACAGGAATATAGCATAATAATTAAAATTGATAGTACTACTCTTTTCCACATAAAAGATCCGGATCCATTATTTTATTTAACTCTTCCTCTCTTAATATTCCTTTCTCTAATATCAACTTTCTTATAGGTAGATTTCTTTCAAGAGATTCCTTAACAATTTCAGCAGCGCTTAAATATCCTATATACGGACTTAATATAGTAGCAATTGATGGACTCTTTTCAAAATATTCTTCACATCTTTTTTTATCAGCAGTTATCCCATCTACACATTTTTCTGTAAATAGTGGGAGGAAATTTATCAATATTGTTAATGATTGAAGGATATTATGAGCCATAATAGGCATCATAACATTAAGCTCAAGTTGTCCAGCCTGCACAGCAATTGATGTAGCAAGGTCATTCCCTACCACCTGAAATCCGATCATATTCAGACACTCAGCCATTACAGGGTTTATCTTACCAGGCATAATAGATGACCCCGGTTGCACAGCTGGAAGTTTTATCTCACCAATCCCGGTTAATGGCCCAGAGCTTAATAATCTTAGATCATTGGCAATTCTTATAAGCTCTAAAGCTAAATTTCTAAGTGAACTCGAAACAGTTGAGATTAAAATTTTACTATTCATAGCTGCTATTGGATCAGAGGCATATTTAATATCGAGCCTGGTAATATCCCTCAGTTTATCGATCACTATTCTCTTAAAATCAGGATGACTATTTATCCCTGTCCCCAAAGCTGTTCCACCAATAGGAAGTTCTTTAAGATAATTGCTGGCATCATTTATAATATTTCTACATATTTCTATAATAGAGCCGTATGATCTAAATTCCTGACCAAGTCTTATAGGAACAGCATCTTGTAGATGGGTTCTACCAGCTTTTATAATATCAAAAAATTCTCTTCCCTTTCTATTAAAGGCATCTCTTAGATTGATAAGAACAGCATTTAACTCTTTAAGCATAAGCAATATGGAGATATGCATTGCAGTGGGAAATGTATCATTTGTAGACTGAGACATATTTACATGATCATTGGGATTTATATACTTATAATCTCCCCTCTTCTTATCTAATATTTCTAATGCCCTATTTGCAATAACCTCATTTACATTCATATTAAAGGACGTTCCAGCACCTGCCTGAAATACATCTACAATAAATTGGTCTATTAACTCACCATTTAATATTTCATCAGATGCTGAGACTATAGCATTTCCTATTATAGGGTCTAATTTAGACAGTTCTATATTAGCTAAAGCACATCCTTTTTTAACCATTGCATATGCTTTTATAAATAGAGGATGAGCCTTTAATCCACTTACAGGGAAATTTTCAATAGCCCTTAGAGTCTGGATTCCATAGTATACATTGGATGGTATCTCTCTTTCACCTAAGGAATCCCTTTCAATTCTCATATCTCTTCAAATTGCTCTTTTGATGCCCCACATACAGGACAAACCCAGTCCTCTGGAAGCTCCTCAAAGGGAGTTCCAGGATTTACATTATTTCCAGGATCACCTTCATTGGGATTATATATATATCCACATACTGTACATTGCCATTTCTCCATATCAACCTCCTATTTATAATTTTATAATACCAACCTCTTTAAAGGCTCTAATTCTAATCAAACAACTATCGCATCTCCCACATTCTTTCCCATCTGGAAAGGGATCATAACAACTATGTGTTATAGTGAGATCTATTCCTAACTCGATTCCCTTTTTTATTATTTCAGCCTTTTTCATATATATCAGAGGGGCTATTATTTTAAAAGATTTTCCCTGGACTCCCCTCTTTGTTCCAATATTTGCCATTCTTTCAAATGCTTCCATATACTCAGGTCTACAATCAGGATAGCCACTGTAATCTATACAATTTGCCCCTATGAATATTGCATCTGCATCTATTACTTCTGCCAATGCTAATGCAAACGATAGAAATATTGTATTTCTTGCGGGTACATAAGTTGGGGGAATACCCATGCTTATCTCTTCTATACTACGATTTTTAGGAACTTCTATATCTGAAGTAAGAGACGATCCCCCTATAGTTCCTAAATTAATATCCAGGATAGTATGTTTCTTCGCACCTAAAATCTTTGCAATCTTCTTTGCAGATTCTATCTCTATTTTATTTCTCTGGCCATAATTGAACGTTAAAGGATAAAGCTCATATCCTTGAGATTTAGCAATAGCCATTGTAACAGTAGAATCAATACCCCCACTTAGAAGTATAACAGCTTTCTTCATAACTTAAGCCTATTATAGAATATTCTAATGTCTATATGTATATTTGTCAAGAAATTGCCCTCTGAAAGAGAAAGAAGATTCTCTATCTATGGAGGCACTTAAATTTTATTATTACCAAAGATAGTAAAACTTTAATCGGCTGCAATAAGACGGAAATGGGACGGCAGGTTGTCCCCTTTTTAGTCCACACTATCTTCTTCAAGGGGATACCTTATGCTTGGGTATTTCCAAAAAAACCAATTTTTGCTTAACTTTTAGCAGGTAGACTGAAATCAGCGGCGGTTTATCGCCGTCCGCTGGAGAGATTTGTTAGGTGAAGCTACTATTAATATACATCTCTTCTATGACCTATTTTCAATATATGTATCTCTTTCTTATCCCAATTGACATCAAACAAGACTCTGTAATTTCCAATCCTTAACCTATAATCCGCAATAGTATGATTTCTAAGACGTCTAATCTTAGATATATTTGGAAAATTTCTTAATTCTTCAATCTCTCTTTTTATCTTTGGTAAATTATAAGAAGCTATCTTTTTCAAATCTTTCAAGACGCTTTTTGCATATATTATTTTAAACATCAATCTTATTCCATATATCTTCGTGAGTCAGAATCTCTCCCTTCTTTATCTCTTCTCTTCTCATAGAAATTTCTTCTTTTAATTTGCGGTATTTTGATTGACTTACTAAAAGCCTTATAAAATAGAATACTCTTTCTTTATCATCTCTATCCAATTTTTCTAAGATGTTCATATCTTCAATAGTCATTTCTTTACCTCCAATTTTTTTATACGCCTAATATTTATCTCAGCGGCAGCGTTTACGCCATCCGCTGGAGAGATTTGTTAGATCAGTCTTATTTTTCCTTTTATTTCTTCTCTTAACTCTTTCAATTCATCTAAAACCTCAATGTCTAGACTTCCATCTTCCAAAAATCTTTCCGCAAATTTAATAGCTTCGTTCATCAAAAATAGCGCTTCCTCTAATCTTCCTTTTTCCATATATACTCTTGCCAACCCCTCGTATCCATCATGATGTTCAGGTTGAGATAATATCAGTTCTTTAAATTTCTTTTCGGCTTTTTCTATTTCGCCTTTTTTAAGAAATTCAATCCCTTCATTGTACCAATCCCAATCGTCTTCTTCGTGAGTTTTAATATAAGGAATTTCTTTCCTTAATTTCTCTAAAAATTTTCTACGAGTCATTTCTTTTAGCTCCTTATTATTCTTCTAACGATCTCTATACTAAAAACATATGAAAAGATTTACTATAATTATACAACAGGGTATAAAGAGAATCAAAGATTAAGAAGGAGAGCTCTGAAAAAGTCTGATTTTGTCACCCTGAATCCTGTGCTGATGAATATCAGCATTATTTCAGGGTCTCATAACCCATTGAAATACTTAGATGTTGAAATAAGATTCAGCATAGTATTATAGTATTTTGGTATATTTAAGAGATTTTCAGAGCTCTCAGAAGTAAGTCTTGACATGAAGACATAAAAACAGGGCTTCCGTTCCGGTACCAGTAACAGTTCAGGACATGGATAATGATTTTGTGTCTACAAACAGGGTAAAATATCTCTAAAATAGCTATTTTTACTTAATTTTTTAAATATTTTTTCAAATAACTTCTTAAAAAACTAATTTTTTGTTTGGCTTTTTAGCAACATTCCTTTTTAAATTTATTCAATATTATGACACATTATAGTAATTGAAGGGAATATGGTCAAGAAAAAATAGGAAAGAATTCGTTAAAAATGGACAGAAAATGCAACATAATAATATTATTTTAATTATTATGTTGCTGAAATATAATTTTACACATTAGTTATGTTAGAGACCTTTAAACATTAAGCTTAAGCAAATTTATGTTATCCAATTAATAAGTTAGTATCTTCGTTTAAAAGCTCCCAGAGGGGTAAAAATACTACCTCAGAAATATCTGTTTTCACTCTTGTCTTCAGAGATCTGCTAATAATAAGGCATCTTTTAGGTCTGTATCTCTTTATGAACCCTTCAAAAGCTCGTGGAATAGCTGGCTTAGAAAGTTTGGTAAATTTTACCTCTAAAGGTATAACTTCTCTTCCAATCTCTATTACAAAATCTATTTCAGCTCCTGCTTTTGTCCTCCAGTAATGAACTCTTGCATTTCTAAAGCGAAGTTTATCTCTAAGCACAAGATATATAAGATTCTGAAACGCAAAACCCAAATCCTCTGATCGTGTAAGATTGCCAAATATACCAAGCATATAATTTCTAAGTCCTATATCTGAAAAATAAATAACAGGTGATTTAGTAATCTCACTTCTAATATTCCTGAAATAAGGGGTTATACGTTGAAGGATATAGGTTCCCTCAGCATAACAGAGATAATTCTTTAGGGTTACATGAGAAAGACCAAGAGTATTTGATAGTTCTGAATAATTCAGTAATCTGCCAGCCTGTTCTGCCAAAATTTTTATAAGCATTCCAAAAGCTTCTGGCTTTTCCACATTTAGAAGATAACTTATGTCTCTTTCAATATATCCCTGATAAATTTCATCCATAACCCTTAGCTTTTCAGTAAGCTCACTTTCAAGAACTACCTTTGGATAACCCCCAAAATTAAGATATTCAAATAAAAGCTCATCTGCCTTCAATTCTTCTACTGAGAAGAACTCAGAAAGATTGTTTTCATATCTATACCCGGTTTTGAAATTCACAAATTCTTTAAAGGTAACAGTAGATAATTCGTATATCCTTTTTCTTCCTACTAATGATTCCTTTACCTTTGCTTTAAGATCCACACTTCCTGAACCCGAAACTATAAACTTGTATGGGACATCCATATCGTAGATTCCTTTTAAAAATATACCTGCATCTTCTTTTCGCTGTATTTCATCTATAAATACAAAACCTCTATCTTTACCTATTTCAAGCTCTATCTTTCTCAACAATGCCTGCTGCGACAGAAAATGCTTTCTGTCGTGTTCAAAATCAAGACTTAGAAAAAGCGTTTTCTTACCTGCTTTGTTCAACTCAGCTTGAAGAAGCTTAATAAGGGTGGTTTTGCCTGATTGTCTTGGTCCAATTAAGAAAGCAATCTCCTTCCTCTCCAGATCTTGCTGTAGTTCCTGATAGATTTCTCTCTTTATAAACTTTTCTAACTCCATACTTATATTTTAGCAGGGGATTTTTTAAAGTCAATTTTAAAATAGGTTTCTTTATTTGTTATTCTTCATAAAGAATCCTCAAAAATCTAAAATTTAGAAGAAAGAATTAAGAGTGAAGATTAAGAAGGCAAATTTCAATATTTGATATAGGATAATATAGATGGAAAAGGGACTGCAGCCCGTTCTTTTTTTGTTCAGTTTAGTTAAGATCAGGATAACATAGCAGAGAGAAAATTTTTTAATAGAAGTATTTAAGTGGATAAATACCAATTTTACCCGATTTATCCATCACCCAAATAGACCCCTTTCCATCATAAATCACATCACCTATATCTGAAGAAAAAATACCTTTTCTTTTATCTGTAATATGATAGGTATAAAACAGCCCTTTAAACCAGAATATTCCCCCATCAATTGAAATCATCCATATCCTTCCATCTTTATCTTCATTAACTTTTATAAGAGATGAGGAAGGAATATTCTCATATCTATGGAAACACTTAAATTTATTGTTATTAAATATAGCAAGTCCATCATCAGTGGCAATTGCTACTCTACCATCTGAAAGTGGCTGAAGGTCAGATATATTTGAAGATGGTAAAAAATTACATGGAGCATTCTCATAAGTACGCATAGAAGGATTGTATCTTCTACTTGTAAGATATTTCTCTAATAACTTTCTGTCTCCTTTATAAGATATCCATCTACTACCATTATAGGTAAAAAGATAGCCCCATGTTCCAACCCAAAGATGAGCTCTACTATCCTGAATTATATCAGTTACTATCATATCTCCTATTTCTTTAACTTTTATAAAGTCACTACCATCATAGAAATAGAGCCCCTTTCTTGTTCCAATCCAAAGGATATTCTCTTTATCTATAAATATCTTGGTGATATTCTTAACTTCAGAAAAAGAGATATAAATTGGTTGACCATCTTTTACGAAAAGAATCTTGTCATATAAAACCACTGAAAATGTCCCTTTCTGTTTATAATAACCTAAGGAATAGGTGATATAAGCATATGCTCTATAAAGTCCTGGAGGGTAAACAGGATCAGAATAGAAAAATACGTACGGATCTCCATTCCATCTAAAATATTTGATAGGCCCCTCAAAAATTTGTTTTCCTTTATAAATAGTATTTACTGCTTTAAATGCATTAACAAAAATCTTTTCTTCTGGAATGAGCTTTTTTATTTTTAAGGAGACGATTTTTTTCATAAAAGACTCGGGATAGAAAAATACAATACTATATCTATTATGTGAAGAAGAAACCCAGATATTTCCTTTATTATCAGCCTTAAGAGTGTATAACTTTTCTGACCATAAACCCTCCTTTAACCCATATCTTCTCCAGTTAACAGCATCAATCTGAACATAAAGTCCCTCATCCCATAAAGCAAGAACAAATTTACTGTTCTTAAGACGAGCAATTCCTCTTATATCAAATTTGGCATCTTTTTCGTAAAGAATTTCCTGGGTATTCCCAGTATTATCTAAGGTTAAAAGACCTTTGCTAAAACCGATAGCAAGTATACCATTTGGTAGAACCTCCAGTTTTTCTATCCATCTATATTTTTTATCAAATTTAATTAATTCTTTAATATTTCCATTCTCTGATATCTCAAATATACTCAACCCCCTTGCAATAATAACCTTATCACCATAAGAAATCATGTCTGTTATATATTCTGAAGAAATTTTTTTAAATAGCTTATTCTCTATGTCATATATCCATATCCCATTCTTTTCTTTAGTAGGCTTCTTACCACGATCTGTATAAATGTATATATAATCTTTACCTTTTGGCTTTGCTATATGATCGAAGAATTGATTGTTTCTATCAGGATGAGATGCAATAAGTTTCCATCTATTATTATTAAATCTAAAAATATCTCCAGCAAGGGTTAGTACCCATAAATTTC
The DNA here is from genome assembly GCA_964501575.1 of uncultured Thermodesulfobacteriota bacterium. Classification (GTDB taxonomy): domain Bacteria; phylum Desulfobacterota; class CAZCTP01; order CAZCTP01; family CAZCTP01; genus CAZCTP01. Next base: position 12,546 of record CAZCTP010000017.1, on the reverse strand, counting down.
CATCTTTATCAAATAACCCATCAACAAAGGGACTTAATTTTATACCAAAGGTAGAAAAATCTTTATATTTAAAAAGATCCTCTTTAATAACCTTCCCATCTATCAAGCTGTATCTTCTTATATTATAACCAATTAATCCTATAGTCCTTCCTTTATTATCAAATATTATCCTATAAGCATTCCTTTCTCTTTCAATAACCTTAAATACTTTATCTTCTTCCCGGATATGTTCCAAAAGATTACTATATTTCCTCCACTTTTCACTTAATTTAACCTTTAAGACATTATGTATAATACTAAGATTCATAAAGTAGTAAATCAACAAAAGTATAGAAAGAATAATAAATTTTTTCTGTAAAGAGATTTTAAAGAATGTGACTACAAATCCCACAAGAGAGCTAAAGAATCCAAGAAATGATATAATAAACCATAAAATCTTAACATATATTGGCCAGTTTGAATCATCCAGATAGAATAGAAAAAGATATAGAAAAAAACCACTTATAATAATCCCAAACAAAGAAACAGATAAATCTTTTAATAAATTATTTCTTTTGTTCATTAACAGGATTATGTTTTATATAAACAAGGAGCTCACGGACTCATTATTATGTATTCTTTTAATAGCTTCTCCTAAAATTCTGGCTACAGAAAGAGACGCTATCTTTTTAGATGCCAAAGCCCTTTTATTAAGCGGGATAGTATTTGTAACAATAATCTCTTCTATAGAGGAATTTTCTATTTTTTCTACAGCATTTCCGGATAAGACAGGATGTGTACAGCAAGCATATACCCTCTCAGCTCCTTTATTGATCAAAGCATCTGCTGCTTTAACCAGCGTGCCCCCCGTATCTACAATATCATCCACGATAATAGCTTTTTTATCCTTTACATCTCCTATTATATTCATAATTTCAGCTATATTGGGCCCTGTTCTCCTCTTATCAATTATAGCTAAAGATGAATTAAGTCTTTCAGCAAACTCTCTTGCTCTTTCAACACCACCTGAATCAGGGGCTACGATTACGATATCATTCTTTAAATTTTGAACAATATAGTCCAGAAGTACAGGCATTGCATAAAGATTATCTACCGGTATATTAAAAAATCCCTGGATTTGACCCGCATGTAAATCCATACATACAACCCTATTACCTCCGGCAGCAGTAATAAGGTCTGCAACAAGCTTTGCACTTATTGGGGTCCTTGGAGTAACTTTTCTATCCTGCCTCGCATATCCATAATATGGCAATACCGCCGTAATTCTATTAGCTGATGCTCTTTTTAAAGCATCTATCATTATTAGCACTTCCATAAGATGGTTATTTACTGGGGACGATGTAGACTGAATTACAAATACATCCCGTCCTCTAACATTCTCCTTTATCTCCACAAATATCTCTCCATCACTAAACGTCCTAATTTCACATATACCAAGGGGTATTTTTAAAAACTCTGCTATCTCCTCTGCTAAAGGGAGATTAGAACTCCCAGAAAATAACCTTAGCATAACTCACTCCTTTGGCTGGGGCGGGAGGATTCGAACCTCCGAATGCAGGGTTCAAAGCCCTGTGACTTGCCGCTTGTCGACGCCCCAAGTATTTTAAATATTATTAACTAAAAATACTTTATTAAATATATTATTAAGACTATTTATAGACCTTAATGCCCTATCTTTATCTGAAAATATGGCAAAAACTGTAGAACCGCTTCCGCTCATAAGAGTTCCTTCAGCTCCTAATGATAAAAGTCTATTTTTTATCTCTCCAATTACAGGGTACATATTGATTGTAACTCTCTCTAAATCATTATAAAGTATCTTAACAATCTGAGAACAATCTTTAAACAAATATGGTAGTTTAATTCCTATTTTGGAATTTGTCAATAATAATTTTTTATAAATATCCCCTGTATTTATACATATATCAGGATTGATAAGAACAAACCATAGATTAGGAGGAATAGTTATTTCTTCCAATATATCTCCAATACCAGTAGCTATTGCAGGTTTTTTAAATATAAAAAATGGAACATCTGTTCCTATTTTTAACCCTATATCCATTAATCCCTTATCAGAAAGATTAATATTTAGCAGTTCATTTAAAGCCATAATTATAGTTGCAGCATTACTACTTCCTCCACCAAGCCCTCCACCAACAGGTATCCTTTTTTTTATTCTAATATCCACACCTGTATCAATACCTGCCTCTTCAAGTAAATACTTTGCTGCAATAAAAGCTAAATTTCTATTCTCAGGAATATCTACATTTTCAGACTTTACAGATATCCCTTTTTCTTTTTTCAAGGATATATATACATCATCATATAGGCTTATTCTTGTCAAAATCGTTCTTATATCATGATATCCATCTTCTCTTTTATTCAAGACCTCTAATCTTAAATTTATTTTTGCTGGAGAGAGTAGTTTATATTCTTTCATAAAACTAAAATTTTAAGGGGACATTTCTTCTTTCAACTTTCCTACCTTTACAACAAAATTTAATTCTTTTTTATCTCTAATAACTCTTATTTTCACCTTCTTGCCAACCTCTGTTAATGCCACCATCTTAGGAAGGTCTCTAAAGTTATTTATCTCTCTCCCATCATATTCTAATATTATATCTCCTCTGACTATTCCGGCTTTATAAGCAGGTCCCCCCTTTATAACCTCGGACACCAAAGCTCCCTCTGGCTTCTCTAATTCAAAGGATTCAGCCAACTCAGGGGTTATCTCCTGTATCTTAACCCCAAGATACCCCCTTACAACCTTTCCTTTCTCTTTAAGCTGAAAAATCAGATTCTTAGCAATATTTATAGGTATTGCAAAACCTATGCCTCGCCCACCAGATATTATTGCTGTATTTATACCAACTACTTCTCCCTTTATATTAAATAAGGGTCCGCCGCTATTCCCGGGATTTATAGAAGCATCTGTCTGGATGAAATCATCATACGGTCCAGTACCTATCACTCTATCCTTCCCGCTTACAATTCCTATAGTAACAGTATGTTCTAATCCAAATGGGTTCCCAATAGCTATTACCCATTCCCCAACTTCAATAGATTCTGAATTCCCCAATACAACATATGGGAAATTTCCACCACTCTTAATCTTTATAAGCGCTATATCTGTCTTTTTATCTCTTCCAATAATCTTTGCATCAAACTCTTTGTTGTTATATAATTTAACTTTTATATTCTCAGCATTTTCTATAACATGATTGTTTGTAATTATGTACCCGTTTTCATTAAGTATAAATCCTGACCCAAGGCTTTTCTTTATAGAGTCCTTTTTAGGAATATCTCCAAAAAATTTATAAAGAAAATCATTCCCCAGGAAGGAATGCCCTTTTATCTCTTCTGTAGTACTTATATTAACGACAGCTGGTTTCAACACTTTTATAAGATCTGAAAGAGAATCAGGATGGATTTCTAAATTCTGCTTTATATGGAAATCATTTGTATAGTGACTAATCTTTGAAGATATAAAAAAACCACTTAGAGCAAAAATGGTAAAGATTAATATTATAATTAATCCTTCATAGAAAATATCCCTCACTATCTTCATTTTAATACTAAACCATTCTCATCCACATCTATTATAAACCTTCTACTCTTATTCCAGTTAAGTGTTATAGGTACTTTTACAAGCTCGTCTATCTTCCTTTTAAGAAACCTCGCACCATATTTTATACTATAACCTTCTTTAGCGAAGAAATCAATAATCTTATCACTAAATATAAGCTTTTTCCCTTCTTTATTCATCTGTTTCGCTATCTTTAAAAGATAATTTCTTGCTATCTCTTTCACCTCTGATTCTCTTAATGGAGAGAATATGACAACTTCATCAATTCTATTTATAAATTCTGGTGAGAATAGATTTTCTAAATCATTAATTACTTCTTCTTTTATAATTGAAAAATCCATACCATCTTTCAGAAATCCCATAGGTTTTGATAATTTCTTATATCTATCAGCCCCTATATTGGATGTCATAATTATTATTGAATCACTAAAGTATACCCTTTTCCCCTTAGCATCTGTTAACCACCCTTCATCAAACACCTGTAAGAATAGATTTCTGACATAACTACTCGCCTTTTCAATTTCGTCTAAAAGCACCACTGTATATGGATTATCTCTTATACGATTTACAATATATCCCCCTCTTTCAGAACCTACTATTCCTCTTGGCATCCCTAATAGTTTCTCAACACCAAGACTCCCGTCGTTAAATTCACTCATATCAACTCTGATCATCCTTTTTTCATCTCCAAATAGAAACTCAGCCAATGCCTTTGCTAACTCAGTCTTCCCAACACCAGTAGGCCCTAAGAATAATAATACACCATCTGGCCTGTCAAAATTTTCCTTTAATGGCCCCTTATTTAATCTCAGCCATTTACATAACGAATTTATAGCCTCATTTTGACCAATTACTCTCTTCCTTAATACAGCCTCCATATTACTAAATCTTTCACCTATGTCCCTATACACCATATCAATCGGTATTTCAGCCTCATCAGATATAACTTCTATTATATCCTTACTCTCCACCACCCCACCTATACCCCTTAGTTCTACTTTTACAGATGCACTATCAAGCCATGATATCCCTTTATCAGGCATCTTCCATCCTCTTATATATCTCTTACCCATTTCCATAACCATATCTATAGCTTCATCACTAATCTTTATAGAGTAAGTTTTTTCAAGCCGTTTCCTTACTCCTTTAAGTATCTCATAATTCTCACTATATGTTGGCTCTTTAACATGGACTAATTTGAATCTTCTGGCTAATGCTTCATCTTCCTGGATATATCCCCTATACTCCTCTAAGGTTGTAGCCCCTATTATCTGAACCTCTCCTCTACTTAAAGAAGACTTTAATATATTTGCAGCATCGCTTGGAACACCAAGAGCACTACCAGCCCCTATGAGACTATGAGCTTCATCTACAAATAATATGAAATTGCCTCTATTTTTAACCTCATTTATTATCTTTTCCATCCTATCTTCAAACATACCTCTAAATATTGTACCTGCTACTATACTGTTCATCTGAAGATTAACTATCTGAGAACCTCTCAATCTATAAGGAACCGACAATGGGTCTAATTCTATCTTTTGGGCTAACCCCTCTACTATAGCTGTCTTACCCACACCTGGCTCACCCACTATCATTACGGAATTAGCTCTATCTCTATGACTTAATATCTCCATGACCCTTCTTATTTCATCTTCTCGTCCTATTACCTCACCTATTTTACCAAGCCTGACTAATTTATTTAGATTAACTCCAAATTGTCTAAGATAAGGAGGCAATTCATATCTTTTTCTTATCTCCTCTTCCTTTTCTCTCCTCTCTCTCTCTCTTTCTACAACCCGCTCAACTATTTCATCAGGGTCGACTCCAAGGCTCCTGATAATCTTAACAGGTATTCCTTCATCATCATGAAATATTACAACAAGCAAATCAATGGAATCTATATCCTTCCTTCCCCATCTTTGAGCATTTTCCCAAGCCAATTTAAATATTCCCTTTGTAATAGAAGGAAGCTTCATCCCAACTCCAATATACTGTCTTGGAACATTAAGATATTCCTCTAATTTCTCTAAGACAGACTTGGAATTAATACCTATATCCTCCATAATTTCATTAAATAGACTATATTCAACCTTTATCAGGGCTAAAAATATATGCTCTAAACCCAAATAGAAATGTTGCCTTCTATAACTCTCTTCCATGGCAAAGGATAATACCCTGTAAGCACTTTCACTTAATCTATCTTTATAATCTCCCAACTCTATCATACTCTAAGCTCAATAAGTCTTTGGATCCTTTTCTCGATAGGTGGATGTGTACTAAATAAATTCATCAGATTTTTCCCGGATAGAGGATTTACAATAAATAGATGGGATGTAGCAGGATTAACTTGAAGAGGAGCTCTGCTTGAAACATAATGCAATTTTTCAAGAGCTTTTGCTAACCCCAAAGGAGTCCCTGCTATCTTAGCTCCACTTTGATCTGCAAGATACTCTCTGGAACGAGATATTGCAAGTTGGATTATCATAGCAGCAATAGGGGTAATTATTGTTAAAACAAGTAATCCCAATATACCTCCACTATCATCGTCATCTCTGCCTCCAATTCCTCCAAATATTGCAGCAAAACGAGCCATATTAGCAATCCACATAATAGCGCCAGCCATTGTAGCTGCAATCGTGCTTATGAGTATATCTCTATTCTTTATGTGTGATAATTCATGAGCAATAACCCCTTCCAACTCAGTTTCATCTAAGATCCTCATTATACCTTCTGTTACAGCTACTACAGCATGGTTTGGATTCCTTCCGGTTGCAAAGGCATTGGGAGATTCAGTTGGTATTATGTAAATCCTCGGTAAAGGTAGACCACCCCTTTGAGACAATCTCCTAACAACTGAATAAAGATAAGGATAATCAGATTCTTTTACCTCTTTAGCTCCATACATAGCTAAAACGATTTTATCAGAGAACCAATAACTACTAAAGTTCATAACAATGGCGAAAATAAGGGCTATTGTCATACCGCTTTCCCCTCCAAGATAACCACCAATAAATAGGATTAAACCTGTTAAAGCTCCCAAAAGAAGCACTGTTTTAATCTGATTTCCCATTTAACCCTACCTCCTTTATTGTCTTAAGATTATATATAAAAGTAATAACTTACATCTTCCAACCCATTTTACTTCTCGGGTCATACGCATTTATTTCCTCAAATTTCCTTAGCAACTCTTTTGAAGTTTCATTTAGCTTATCCGGAATAGCTATTCTCACTTTTACATACTGATCTCCTCTTCCAGTGGCTTTTAAATGAGGAATCCCTTTGTTCTTCAATCTAAATGTCTGACCTCCCTGTGTAGATGGAGGTATTGTCATTACAATACTCCCATCTAAAGTAGGAACTGTTATTTTGGCACCGAATATCGCTTCACCTATGGTTACAGGAACCTCTATATATATATCATCCCCCTTTCTCTCAAAATATGGATGAGACTTTATATTTGTGAGTATATAGAGGTCACCATGTGGGCCACCATTTCTACCTGCATTCCCTTTACCGGAGACCCTTATCTTAGAACCATCCTTCACACCAGGAGGTATCTTCACATTTATTCTATCAAAATCAAATATTATACCTCTTCCTCTACACTCTTTACATGGATTAGCAACTATTTTACCCTTACCTCCACATTTGGTGCAAGCTTGAGACAGATTCAAAAAACTTATAGAACTCTTCTTTTTCCCTGAACCATTACATGAAGGGCATATTATAAAACCTCCATATCCTACCCCTTTACCCTCACAGGTTGGACAATTTTTTTCTCTTTTTATAACTATCTCTTTTGATGCTCCCTTTGCAGCCTCTTCAAGGGTAATAACCAATTGATACTCAAGGTCTTCACCTTTAACTCCACCTCTTTGCTCAGTAAATATATCACTGAATACATCACTAAATATATCATCAAATCCTCTTCTACCAAACCCTTTGCCGGAGAATATATCATTTATATCAAAACCTCCGAATCCACCAGTACCAGTATATGTATATTTCCATGATGGATCAAATCCTTGTTTGAAGAAATTAGCTCCTAATTCATCGTATCTTCTCCTTTTTTCTTTATCACTTAGAACCTCATATGCCTCTGTTATCTCTTTAAATCTTTCTTCAGCTCTTTTATCACCCGGATTAACATCCGGGTGATATTTTTTAGCCAACTTTCTATATGCTCTTTTTATCTCCTCTTCTGTGGCATTCTTATCAACACCAAGAATCTTATAATAATCCTTCCTATTCATATATAACCCTCTTATTTATTTCTCATCTTCAAACTCAGCATCTATAACATCTCCTTTATCATCCTTGTCCTCACTTTCTTCGGTAGTTGTGGTTGAAGCTCCCTCTTTTTGCGCCTGTTGATACATTATTTCAGCTATCTTATGGGATACCTTTGTAAGATTTTCCATACTCTCTTTTATCTTATCTATATTTTCGCTTTTTAAAGCTTCCTTTGCTTCATTTAGAGCATTCTCAATATTGTTGATATCTGAGATTGGAATCTTATCTCTATTTTCATTCAGTGTTTTTTCTGTTGTATATATAAGGGTATCTGCTTTATTTTTTATCTCAACCTCTTCTTTTCTCCTTCTATCCTCTTCAACATGAGCCTCTGCTTCTTTAACCATTTTATTGATTTCTTCCTCTGTCAATCCACTCGAAGCTGTAATCGTTATTGCCTGTTCTTTCCCTGTCCCTAAATCTTTAGCAGACACATTAACTATTCCATTTGCATCTATATCAAATGTTACCTCAATCTGCGGAACTCCTCTTGGAGCTGGTGGAATACCTACCAGGTGGAACCTTCCAAGGGTTCTGTTATCCCTCGCCATCTCTCTTTCGCCCTGTAAAACATGTATCTCAACGCTTGTTTGATTATCAGCAGCAGTTGAGAATATTTCGCTTTTCTTCACTGGAATTGTTGTATTTCTTGGAATAAGTTTTGTCATAACCCCACCTAAAGTTTCAATACCAAGGGATAGAGGTGTTACATCTAATAACAGAACATCTTTGACTTCTCCCATCAAGACACCAGCTTGAACAGCTGCTCCAAGAGCAACAACCTCATCAGGATTAACTCCTTTATGAGGCTCTTTCCCAAAGAACTGTTTAACAAGTTCCTGAACTTTTGGAATTCTTGTACTTCCACCTACAAGAACAATTTCGTTAATATCAGCTGGTTTAAGTCCAGCATCCTCAACTGCCTTTTTACATGGTTCTAATGTTCTATCAATAAGATCACTAACTAACTGTTCAAATTTTGCCCTTGTTAATTTCATATTTAAGTGCTTTGGACCGGATGCATCTGCTGTGATGAATGGAAGGTTTATCTCTGTCTCAAGTGTTGTTGATAGTTCAATCTTTGCCTTTTCCGCAGCTTCTTTTAATCTTTGAAGTGCCATAAGATCTCTGCTAAGATCTATTCCTTGATCTCTTTTGAACTCAGATATTATCCACTCTATAATCCTCTGGTCTAAATCGTCTCCTCCTAAATGAGTATCTCCATTTGTAGCTTTAACTTCAACAACATTGTCTCCTACCTCTAATATAGATATATCAAATGTTCCACCACCAAAGTCATAAACAGCTATTATCTCGTCTTTTTTCTTATCAAGTCCGTATGCCAAAGCAGCAGCTGTCGGTTCATTTATTATTCTTTTAACATTTAACCCTGCAATTTTACCAGCATCTTTCGTAGCCTGTCTCTGGCTATCATTAAAATATGCTGGGACAGTAATAACAGCATCCGTTACTTTTGTTCCAAGATATGCCTCTGCTGCCTTCTTCAATTTCTGAAGAACCATTGCTGAAATTTCAGGAGGGGCGTATTCCTTACCCTTTATTAAAACTTTTGCCTCATCATTTGGTCCTTTTACAACCTTATAAGGAACTATTTTTATCTCTTCATTTACTTCATCATATCTTCTACCCATGAATCTCTTTATAGAAAATACAGTATTCTCTGGATTTGTTATCGCCTGCCTTTTCGCAACCTGACCGACTAACCTCCCATTATCCTTTGTAAATGCCACAACAGAAGGAGTAATACGACTCCCTTCTTCATTTATTATTACTTTAGGTTCACTCCCTTCCATTATAGCAACTACTGAGTTTGTTGTTCCAAGATCAATTCCAATTATTTTTCCCATTAGTTTTCCCTCCTCATTATATTAATATATATTATACAGCTATTTTGACAATTTTTACAAATTAAGTAATTTAGTAACATATTTTCTTATAATTGCAATATCAACTGGCTTCATCAGATAATCAATTGCACCAGCCTTTATAGCCTTTTCTCTAATCTCTGAAGATTCCTCCCCAGATACAATCATAACAGGAATATCAGGCTCTATCTCTTTTATCTCAATTAAAGCTTCTATTCCATTTAAGTATGGCATATCAAAATCCATTATTATGAGGTCTATCTTCCTCATTTTAACAACATCTAAAGCCATAACTCCGTTGAATGCCTTCTCCACAGTAAGATTAAACTTTTTCAATATTCTATAATATAGATCTATAATACTCTCATTATCATCCACTACCAAGATAGTCTTAGATACCATTGCTGTCTCTTTATAGTTAATTATATTCTACTATTTAAATATAAGCAAATTTTATGCCAACTATTTAACCACTTGAAAATCACTCTTTTTATATAATTATTATTAAATTAAGTGTGTCAATATGACATAGAAGTATTTCAAAAATGCGCAAAATAGTCTACTACAGAAGTAATTAACATAATTGATTATTATGCCAAATTGGCATTAATCAATTATCTAAGTTCAAACTTTTAGCCTTTCTCTGAAGCGTTCTTAAACCAATTTTAAGTAGCTTTGCTGCTTTTGTCTTATTACCATTCACATTAATAAGAGTCTTCCTAATGGCTTCTCTTTCTATATCTTTAAGGGACATTCCAGGAGTAAAATCTATTTTATAATTATCTTTATTAAAGTCTTTTTTGCTATAAATAGGGATATCTCCCAATGTTAATCTATTCTTTTTTGCCATAACAACCATATTTTCTATAGTATTTTTCAATTCTCTTACATTCCCTGGCCAGTCATAGCTCATAAAGAATTCCATAACATCCTTATCAATAGAATCTATTCTTCTGTTATTCTCACGGCTAAATTCGTTAATAAAGTGATTGACAAGTAGTGGTATATCCTCTTTCCTCTCCCTTAAAGGTGGAAGCTCTATCGTAACAACCTTTAATCTATAATATAGATCCTCACGAAATCTTTTTTCTCTGACGGCTTTTTCTAAATCAGAGTTAGTGGCTGCAATGAGTCTAACATCCACTCTTATAGTCTTTGTTCCACCAACTCTCATGAATTCTCTTTCTTCTAAAACTCTTAATAACTTTACCTGAATAGATAGCGGTATATCTCCTATCTCATCCAAAAATATTGTCCCCATATGAGCCAATTCAAATTTACCTAATCTTTTCTCTATAGCCCCGGTAAACGCCCCTTTTTCATGACCAAATAATTCACTTTCTAAAACTCCCTCAGAAATAGCAGCACAATTAAGAGGTATAAATGGTTTATCCTTTCTTGGACTATTATAATGGATAGCCTTAGCTATCAATTCTTTGCCTGTTCCGCTTTCTCCGGTTATTAGGACATTGCTCTTTGTAGGAGCTATTTGCATAACCTTTTCATATATCTCCTTCATGGATTTTGATTCTCCAATAATATTTTTAAATCCGTATTTTTTACCAACTTCTTTTCTGAGGTATATTATCTCCTTTTGCATATTTTTATTAGATATAGCCTTATCAACTCTAAGTCTCAAATCATATATATCGATCGGTTTTAGAATATAATCTACTGCTCCAATTTTCATAGCATTAACAGCATTTTCAATGGTCCCATAGGCTGTTATCATTATTACTGCAATATCAGGATTTATCTTTAGTGTTTTATTAAGTATCTCCATACCATCTATATCAGGTAATTTAAGATCTGTAATAACAATCTCTATATCTTCCTTTTCTAATATGTTCAATCCATCTCTCCCATTATTTACAGTCATTACATTATATCCACTTTTACTCAGTGCCTTTTTTATAACTTTAAGAGTTTCTTCCTCATCATCTATAACCAATATATTTTTTCTAACTTCCAAAAAATTATTCCTCCAAAGGGAAACGTATTTCTATCTTTGTACCCTTCCCCTCTTCACTTTCTATCTTTATATCTCCACTATGAGCCTCTATTATCCTCTTTGCAATAGGTAATCCTATCCCTATCCCACCCTTCTTTGTGGAAAAAAAGGGGGTAAACACCTTATCTATATCATCCTTCTTTATACCTATACCTGTATCTGAAACAGTAATAAGGGCTTTATTATCTATAATCTCAGTCTTTATAGAAAGAATCCCCCCATTCTTCATTGATTCTTTAGCATTAAGAAAAATATTCAGTAGAACTTGCTTAAATTCATTTTCATCTATCATTGCATAAATAGGATTATCAACATATCTTCTATTTATAGAAATTCCGATCCTTCCAAAATCTGTACCAACAAATTTTAATACTTCATCGATTAAAAGATTTATATCCTTCCTTTTAAATTTAATCTCTACTGGTTTTGCAAATTTTAGAGATTCAGACAATATATTGTTAAGTCTTTTTATCTCTTTTTTATTGGTATTTATAATATCCAGAAGCTCCTTTTTATTAAAGTCATCTATATTTAGAGATTCGATCTCTTCTTCTAATAGCTGGGTATTCATATACATCGAATTGAGTGGATTCCTGATCTCATGAACAAGACCACTTATAACTAAGTTTAGGAAAGAAGATTTATCACTCATAAGCTAAATTAATAATACCAAAATATAATTCCTTTGTCAAAAACCAAATATCAATAGTTTACCCAAATTCCGAAATAGAGATTTTTGGGCTTCTTTCAATGATAAAAACATAGCT
>CAZCTP010000016.1:0-40939 GCA_964501575.1 uncultured Thermodesulfobacteriota bacterium | reverse complement strand
TCTTCCGCACTTATTTTGTCGCAATCCCTTTTTAATCAGGTCTTAGATTCTAACGAGACGCAAATAAATAAAGCAAGAATAAGATTATATGAAGTCGCAATCCCTTTTTAATCAGGTCTTAGATTCTAACCGCACCCTTTGTGGGTGGGGTATTATCACTTCTTTATAAATACTTTTTCGAGAATCTACCAACTTCATTTTTCTATCTTTTACCCCCTTCTCTGAATTAGAGAAAAACTCAATAAATTCAAATACTTATAAATTCGGGAATCTATTTTCAACAAATTAAGTAAAATCAATGACTTATATATTTTTAAAGAATATTTAAAATGATCCCCGCAAAAAAGAATAATTATTCAATTTTCAAAGAGCTAAACTATTTTTTATTTTTATTATATCATAATGTAATCACAATAATATTCAACAGTGCAATCTTTCCAATAAAAAGTAGCACAGGAACTGTTTTCATTTATTCAATTACCTCCAGCACAGACCAACCAAAGGGTAACAACTGTGTGTTATCATCAGGTTTTGGTTTATCAGATGCAAGCCAGATGGTTGTTGCATGGTCTTTGTAGGAGTATTTCTTCCCCTGTATGATTTTTATATTCCTGTTTCCATCAATTGTCACTGCTTCTGCCCCCGAGTGCCTGCCAATTCTTATGAGGAATACGGTTTTCCCTATCCTGCCTTTAAAATAACTATTTAAATGATTAATTAATGGTGCTCTAATTCCTATAGATTTTAACATTTTTACTTCATTTTCTAACTTAGGATTATAGAACCCTTTCAGAGAATTAAATAGGTCTTCTCTCAGTATAGGGGTCTTTATCCCGGAGTTATCTACAGGGGTTTCTATATTTATAAATCCTTCAAATATTGACCCTGGTTGTACGGTTTCAAAAATAGGCTTGGGTCCTATCTCTGCTCTTGTTGGTCTACTACTTGCTTCCTTTTTTCTATTTATTGCATAAACAATTTTTACTTTTGTATCTCCAATAGGCTGAAGGTCTGTGACTTTTATCATTCTAAATGGGTCACTGCTAAAAGAACCACCCAAGAGCTTATTTTCAAGATCTTTTGCCATGTTTTTTGAATCTCCCTTTGATTTATACCACTCTCTAATTCCTAATTTTTTTGCAAGATGACTAAGATATGCTGTTCTTAATGCTCCTTTTAATGAACTTCCGGGTATATAAGGCAGGTTATTATATGGACTATAGGCAGTTCTTGAAATAATGAAATTATTTAGTTCCTGCTTTAACTTTTTATTATTTTCTATTTTAAGCGATTTTACTTTTTTATATCTATTAATTATTTCTTCTGCTATATCAATCTCTCTTCCTTTTATTTCTCTTCTCTTTTCTGATATAAATCTGTAAAGTTCTATGATTGATGCGATATTCCCTTTATTAACTATGTTCATAAGTTTAACTCTTTCATTTTTATTTAAAAGCTTTATAAAATGTAGAGGGTCAAAATCTATTAGTTTTTTTCTGTCAGGGTCTATAACGAAATGCATAGGTTCATAAACATCATCACATCCTATGTGAACAGGTGATAGTATGTGAAGTTTTATCTTTATATTTTGAATTTTAAATTCTGAATGTTTAATTTCCATACGTTATACCTCCACATTTACAGGTATATAAAGGGAGTATCCCTGTAACACAGATTCAGGCATTACCTTTGAAATTTTAGTAACTGCAGTGCCTATATATGGTTTTTTTAAAGTGCTGTAATCCAGGGGAATTAATATAGCTCCTTCATCTGCCATTATTACTGGATTTTTAAATGGATTTTTTGATTTTGCAAGTTTATCTCCATGCCTGCCAAATCTTATAAAAGGATCGAAAAAAACTTTTCTATATAATCCCTTTTCTGGGACCGCTGGAGATAGGGTATAGCATGCATTTGGATTTTCACTACCAAGTTTAGATAGATTAAATTCTTCATATCCGATTATCTTAAATCTTCCAAGACCTGTTGATGCATCTCGCCCATAACCAAATTCTCCTATTCTCTTCATTGCTTCAACTACCTGTTCAATATTGTAATTTTTATCTAAGCCGACAAAGATAGTAAGCTCTATATCGGGTAGATAAACCTCCTGTTTCATAGAGAAAGGTGCAAATTCACCCTTACCAGTGGTGCCGGTTAATCTATTAATTGTATTGTGTGGCTGTATAAATGTCTCGATAATATTATTTATATCATTTGATAAAGATTGTTTTATTATTTCGCTCAATTCTTTATCATTCTTATATTCAATTGATTTAAAGTTTTCTATTTGTTCATCTCTACAAAGGACCATCCACCTTTTCTTTTTTAGTTCTTTTCTTTCCCCAATAATTTCTTTTTTATTACATTCTTTAAATTCAAAGAGGCCTTCAAAAGGTATGGCTGGTCTTTTCAATATATAATTAGGTTTATCATTAAAAAACATTTTTAGATAAGCGGAGGATACAACAAGAAATGGAGATTTATGATATTCTTTAAGAAGTGAATCTATTGTTTCACCAAATAATTTTTTATCATATGCTATTTGCCAGCAGATATGTCCAAAGAGTGTATCACCTTTTAGTAATGTGCCAAATGCTGAAAGTAGTTTAATATTTATCTCATATGTTTTCATTTTTTACTCTTTTAATTAAGAATTCAGACGGAGTCAATATTTCTATTTCTTTAAATTTTTTAAGTTCAAGTAAATGTTTATCTCCTGAAATAATAAATTCGGCTTTTGCAGATAATGCACATTCTATAACTTTATTATCACCGGGGTCCTCATCAATGATGTTAAGTGACTGGTTTACGTTAACTATAGAAGATATGGAAAAAATAGTCTCAATTATCTCTGCCTGTAATGACTCTGGAAACTTCAATCTGGGATATTTTATAGCATTACTAAGCTCATTAATCATTTCAATAGATGTAAAATTTTCTATCTTCCCTTTATTAACCAATTTTATAATCTCTTCTGGATGACCATCCCATCCAAATGCTGATATTATCACATTTGTATCAATTACTACTTTTGGTTTCTTGCCCACTGAATCGCTTCCTCAACAATTTCTGGTTTGAGTTTTTCTTTCTTTACTACTTCTCTGGCTTTTATAGCAATATCTTCAAAATTTGGTTTTCCCAGTGAACCCTTAAGAAATAATGTATCAATAATAGACTTCAATTCTTCTGGAGGTAGTTGTTCCAGGGCATTTAATAATTGTGAGCTATCAATCTCTATAGTTGCTTTGCCCATATTAATTCTCCCTCCTTAAAAAGTAAACTTTTATTTTCAAACTCTGTTGTGATATCTTTCCCATTGAGTCTCATATTCTCAAATTTTATCCTCCCATACCCTCTACTTCCATTGCCACCAAGTGAATCCATCTCAAGAAGTTTAAGACCCATAAAGAGTTTATCAAATAGGTATTCATCATTATCTTCAAGGATCTTGAAGGTCAGTAAGAAGTCAAATTCTGTGCCTTCAGGAACTCTTTCTATAAAGCGTGGAGCTTCAGCAGTTCCTCTGATTCTATTAATCCAGTTTTCAGCCTTCTCTTCCGTTAAAGGCCAACGGTTTGTCTTTGCTTTTTCTCCCCATTCTTTATTCAGATAACAATCTCCAAATGATACTCTGGTAGGACCAAGATATGCTGACTCTTCACTATCAGAACCGCTACAGCCAAATATTCTAAGTATCGCTTCCGCCTTTCCTTTTAAATCAGGATTATCTTCCACTTTTTTCAATGTCTCATAAGATACAGGAGAACCTCCACTGTATGGTATCAGTCCATATGCCATTTCCATAAGTGATCTAATTTTACCTTTAATTGAGGAACCGGGTATATAAGGTTCAAGAGTATGAGGGTGTTTAATAACAGGGCTATCTGTACCACCTATCTTCATTTCCATATTGCCTGATCCAATATGAAGTCCGCTTTTGAGTTTTATAATTCCTTCAAGCTTTTTGATAGTGATTAATTTCATTGCTTGCCTCCTTTATAACCTATAACCCATATTCTTCTTTTCTTTTGATAACTTTTTCTTTTCTTCAAAGTAATACTTATAGAATCCTATAAAAGCTTCAAAGAAACTTGTAAAGACTTCAAAATCTTCCCTATCGTTTACCTGAGAAAGAGCATTATAAATAAAATTCTTAAATTCTTCAGATATTAATGGTCTTCCACTACTTTCTCTCGCATGTGCATAGGCAGCTTTAGCATTTAGCATCTTTATGTAAGGGAGCATTATTTCAAACTCTTCAGGTTTTGCCCTAATAATACCATTAAAACGTAAAACTTCATCATAGAACTTTCTGATCTGTGTAGGCGTATTAGTCCTGTCGTTACTCCTATTCGAAATCTTCTTAGCAAGTTCTTCTGCTGTTTTTGAAAATAGTTCAGGATTAACTATTTTTGATTCCTTATCTTTCCAAAATTTGATTTCCATATATACCTCCTTTTTGCCTTCGATTATTGTAAATTACCTGCCATAGAGGAATTTTAAAGGCACTATAATAGGTTTCAAGCCATAACGCAGATTCTAATACCTCATCAATAGCCTTTTGTCTTTCTTCACCTTTTAGCTCTTTTCCTATATTTCTGACAATTGTATATTTAAATCTTGCATGCCATTTAAAACATTCCATATCTTCGATTCTAATATTAAATTTTAAATCTTTAATATTTTTCTCCTTTCTCACCATATTTAAGAATTCATTAAATCGATAAAGCATAGAATTATTTATAATAGATTTATCAATCCATTTTTGTAGTGTTTTTTTGATATCTTTTAGTTTGCAGAATGTTTCCCATTTGACTGGTTCATCAAATATGGTTATTCTATCTCTACCTGAAGATTTAGCCTTATCAAGAGCATCTTCTGACTTTTTAGCAAGCGTAGGGATGGGAAGATCGGGTTTGTTAACATAGATACCTGCTGAGATTGTAATATCAGGATTATTGCAGGTATAACTTCTGAATTTATCATTTAAAAATTCAGAAAAATCAATAATTCTGTTCCATGGTCCAATTAGGAACAAATCATCTCCTCCTGCAAATACAGTATAGATATTTTTAAATTCCTCCTTTGTGCTTAAAATATACGGTATATATATTGTGAAATAGTGATTCATCTGTCTGCTCAATGTGGCAAGTCTTGAAATATTATATGATTTAATCCCCCGGGCAAATATAAGTCCGAGATTATCCACATCAGCCTTGAGGATACCAAGAGCCTCTATACCCCGTTCCTCATATTTATCAAGCGCCTTTAATGCTATATGAGAAAAAGTTTTGGGAATTTTATTATCTTTATCTATCTTTATATGTTCAATCAGTTCTAATTTTTTTTGTTCACTTTTTCTGCCAGCCAGATAACGGTTATCTTGCAGATCTGACTCGTCATATATCGGAACATAACCATTTATAAATTTTGCTGTTATCTCTTTTTCAATGTTCCCTTCCCTTGAAATGGAAATATCCCAGTATTTAAGGAGGATGCCTTCATCAGCAAGTTTTGATAATTTCCCTTCTACATCCATTGTAACCTGATACTTTCCAAATATCGGTTCTTTAAGTTTATCTCCATAAATATCTGCATCAACTGTAGCTATAGCAATCCTATCAGCCTTTACAAGATTTGTGCCTATATAGATATGGTCTCTACATATCTTGCAGGAAGACTTTTCGTCTACAAGTAATGGGTCATTTTCTATTTCAGGGCTTGAGGGCCTTTTTCCACAGAACGGGCATAGTTTTTTATTAAGGTCATCATTAAAATGATCGAGATACCCTTCAATTTCTCCTCCATATTTTTCAAGATTTATCTTATTATATTTTTTCTTTTCTGATTCTCTGGCAAGTTTTTCCCACAAATCAGTAAATTTATCAGCTACAAAATCATTGGGAGATGCTTCAATACAGGAGATACCCATTGTGCATTCACCATAAAAAATGTTAATAAGCCACTCATTAATTTCTTCTTCAATCTTCCTGATTTTATCCATTGATTCCTTTGTATTCGGAGCAATAATGGTAAACTTGCCAGCTGCATTAAGTATTATTGAAATTGGTGTTAAGCCTATTTCTCTGCATAGCATATCTGCTGCAAGTTCGGATATAAGGGATACTGCAAATGACCTTCCCCTTAAGAGTTTTGCAGATGCCTTATTTGTGCTTCCTCCTTCAGAGAATATGAAATTCTGGATACCATAGAAGTCACCTGTAATTATCAAAAATTTCTTTTCTTCATAGTCTTTGATCCTCTCGATCTCCATTGTTTCTGTCTGGTTATGATATAGATATATGGCAGATGCAAGGGCTGCTGTGGTTTTAGAGTGGTCATATAGAGAAATATCAGGGATAACTCTGCCGACTGTAGCAGCGGGGATATTAGATGCATAAATCATAAATAGGCTATCAAAGTGTTCAAACCAGAGAGGTATCTGTTTCTTATGTTCAAGTCTTTCTAAAGAATCTACAAAATTGAAGAAGAGTTCATTATATTCTCTTGAAGCCTCCTCGCTATCCAGAGCTCTATATTCTTCGCTGTCCTCTGGAAATATGGTATCGGGTGATAATTCTTTAAGAGGATACCTAAACCTGTAAGACTCAAGATTGCTGTTCTTCCAATTGTCATCTATTGAAATTCCTTCAAATATGGTTAATAACCTTGTCTTTTTGTAATCTCTTACGTTTATCTCTTTGTTATAATCCTCAAATTCACGCTCGCGTTCAAATCCACTACTTATCCTGTCAGCAATAGCAATTATCCACTGGAACGGTGTTTCTGGTTTATGATGTTTAGCAGTAAGATTCATAAATGAGTCACCAAGCCCCCATTCACCTTTATTAAACTTATCGGGAAGAAATTTCTCTATATGGTCTATAAATGCAGCGGTATAGACAGCATGTTTATGGGTATAGATACCTTTATAGTGAGGTTGATATAAGTCCATATTGTTTGTAAGGAATTCTTCGTCAACATAAAAGGCAGGTTTTATTCCTTTAGATTCATCTCTTTTTCCCGTGGCTCTTTCAGCAAATTTTCCTATGTCATGGAGAAATCCAGCTATTGCGATTTTATAAACAGTTTCATCCATTAAAACCCTCTTAATTATTTTATCTAATCCATTTTTATTTTACAATTTTAAATTGCAATAATTTCCCGAGAATTACTGTTTGATATTCACGCTGATTAAAATTTTGCATTAAGTCCCCCTTACAGCAGGATCAAAAAATATTAGTTTAATATATATCACTCCTCTTTGATAAAATCAAGTTTTGAAACATTTCTGAAATATTTTTTATATTGAAATCTTTTATTCATCAGGAGAGGTTACTCTTTGAATTATTTTTAGCCTATTTTATTAATTACTATAGGCGGGGGTTGATAAACCTGGGAAGTGAGGTATTTCTGGATAAAGAATTCGATAAGCGGGACATTCTGTTCTGTTTTTTGATGGTACTTCTGTCTCTGGATTATAAAGAATTCATGGGTTTCCGAGAATATATATTTGACATAGATTAAAAGTTTGGTATAATTAATAATAAGTCAGAATTATAAAGTGGATTATTATGAGGATTATATCTATTGTCTGTTTTGTTTTAACCAGTATAACTTTTGTAGATGGAAAGTTAAATATCCAATGGGATTCAGTAATTGGATATACATTAAAAGTATGATAATAAAAAAAGGGGTATCCACTATTTGATTTATTTGGAGGAATTGATGAAAAGATTTTTATTTTTATTCCTAATTATCGGTTCATTCATCATAGTAACATCTGTTATTAGTACAGTTGCCCATGAAGAAGGACATGCAAAAGGTATGCATAGACATACAAAATATAGTAAGATAAAAAATCCTGTTAAGGCAGATGAAAAGTCTATTGCAAAGGGAAAAGAAGTTTATGAATCAAGGTGCTCTATATGTCATGGAATAGAGGGTAGAGGTAATGGTCCATTATCAAAGTCTTTAACGCCACATCCTGCGGATTTTACTGATTCTGTGTGGAAGCATGGAGAAAGCGATGGAGAGATTTTCATGGTAATTACTAATGGTGTTGAGAATACAGCAATGCCTTCTTTTAAAGATTTAAAGGAAGAAGATAGATGGAATTTAGTTAACTATATAAAAACCTTTAAATCTAATGTTTTGCTGGAACATAAAACTAATTAAAGCATTATATTAAAAATAATTATTAAGTAATTGAATTTATTAAGTTTTTTGCTATAATTATCTGAAGTATAGTCTAAATACAATATTTTTAATCCAGAATATTTAGGAAATATTAACTGCCAAAAGTATTTTTTACAATCAGTCTTATGTAATTATTGGAAAAATTATTTGACTTTAGGAACATACTAAAATCAAGAAAAAGGAATTATAACTCATTCAGAAAGGCCAAAAAGTAATAGAGTAGAAAGAAGAAATAAAAGATATTAGAATAGCCACTCAATCTTTTTGAACCTCATGTCACTTACAGATACTATGGGGTAGCAAGTAATTTTCCTGAAGACAAAAGACCCTATGAAGTCCTTGAATTTCACAACAAAAGGGGTCAGATGGAGAATTTTATAAAAGAGTTAAAGCCTGGTTTTGGAATGGAGAGAATGCCTTCCGGCAAGTGTTCAGCTATGGCAAAATCTATGGGTAATTTTTTTCTATTTCGGATTTTGAGATCAAAATGAAGGCGGATTTAACAGAGGATATTCTTCCTATGGTTGTGAGTATTCCCCATGGCTGGGGAGGGGATGCTAATGCAAATATTCTTACAGATGATATGAAAGGAGACCCTATATCCGGAACCCCTAGTTATAGATTGTCTCTATGCAGGGTTGAAAAAGCTTAGATTGATGATATTTTAGTGAGATCTGACTTCACAGATATTTATAAAATTATAGAAACCCATGCCATTACCTTCTATCATTTTATCTTATAACAGGAATTAAAAATATTAATGTTCATAGGATTATGTTTTAAATAATCTTGACAAAAAGATTAATATATTGTATACTGTATACTGTAGACAATATACAATATTAAGAAAGGAGGATAAAAATTATGAAGAAAACAATGGTTTTTATGAGTATGATATTAGGAGCTATTTATATATTTCTACTTATATCCTTGTTAAGGTGCTTAGAATGTAATCTCCCGTTATCAATAATTTAAATATCTTTTATATGGACCCCCTTGAAATTAGCAGGGGGTTATTTTTTTGAATAATTATGATAATATAAAAATATGAATGTATATTATTTACCCTATGAACAGGGTCCAATAAGACCTCCTTCAGAAGCAAATAGCCTACTTATAAGAATCACAAGGAACTGTCCCTGGAACAGATGTGAGTTCTGTAAGGTATATGATGGATACAGATTTGAGATTAGAAAGGTAGACGAGATAAAGGAAGATATTGTGAAGGCCAAGGAATTTTATGGGGAATATGGTAGTCTCTTTGAATCAGCCTTTCTCCAAGATGCAAATAGTATTATAATGAAAACAGATGAACTTGCTGAAGTTATAGAATTTATTAAGGAGAATTTTCCAAGTATAAAAAGGATTACTACATATGGAAGAGCTAAAACATTAATGAAGAAGAGTGTAGATGATTTTAAAAAGGTTTATAATGCGGGGTTATCAAGAATACATATGGGTCTTGAAACAGGCTATGATCCATTACTTGAATATATAAAAAAAGGAGCTACTTCTTATGATATGACTGAGGCTGGCAGAAGGGTTAAAGACTCAGGAATTTCTCTTTGTGTATATATAATCCTTGGACTTGGAGGTAGAAAATGGTGGAAAGAACATGCTATCCACAGTGCAAAGGTAATAAATGGAATAGATCCTGATTTTATAAGGGTAAGGACATTGAGCGTGAGGAGGGGAACACCTTTACGAGAAAAGGTTATGAGAGGAGATTTTGAAAGACTTAATGATGAGGAGATAGTAAGAGAAGAAAGGCTTTTAATTGAAAATCTTGAGAATATTAACAGCTATTTTGTAAGTGATCATATATTAAATCTTCTTGAAGAAGTAGAAGGTAAACTTCCAAATGACAAAGAGTATATGCTGTCAGTTATTGACAGATTTTTAAATCTTTCTAAAGATGAAAGGTTTAATTTTATATTAGGCAAAAGAATCTTTTTATATAAAAAGTTAGATGACATTAATGATATAGATAAATATGAAAAGATAAAAAGAGTTTTGAATGAGATAAAAGATAAGGAATTTAATCAATTTATATTTGAACAAATGGAAAGAATAGTTTAAACTTATGTCCATCGATTTAAATATTTAACCCTATTTTATTTAATTCTATTTAATTCCCTATATTAAAAATATTTGTTATCCTTTTATTTTATAAAACTGTTCTATATATTAGTCGAGAACTAAAAACCTTGGCAACTCAAAAATTTTTTTTACTATGTTCTATATTATAATACTTTTTAGTGAGAAGTTGTTCAGATTAATGAAATTTCTGATTATATTTCCTACTTTTTACCTCCTACTTTTATGATCTATTATAGATTTCTGGTAAACATTTAGACTTTTATTGTATTTACTGTTACATATCTGTTAGATTGCTGTTAGATTCATATATACTTTCCTATTTGCTTGGTATAGAATTTTTACTCATTTATAGATTTTTTTATATAATTATAATATAATTATATAAAAGGTATTAAAAAGAGTATATTTTGAATAAAAAGATGGATATTTCAATTATTGTGTCAATGGATAAGAATAAAGTTATAGGTAAAGGTAGCCGTATCCCCTGGATGCTTCCAGCAGATAGGGAATACTTTAAAAAAGTTACTATGGGTCATGTTGTTCTTATGGGAAGAAAAACCTATGAATCTATTGGCAAACCCTTAGATAAGAGAATAAATGTAATTATGACAAGGAATGTAGATTATTTTCCTAAAGGGTGTATAGTTGTACATTCAGCAGAGGAGGTTTTAGTTAAATTCAAAAATAGGAAGTTATTTGTTATTGGGGGGGGGGAGATATATAAACAATTTCTTCCATTTGCAAATAGGTTATATGTTACACTTATTGATCATGAATTTGAAGGGGATACCTATTTTTCAGAGATAGATAGCAGAGTTTGGATTGAAGCATATAAAAAACAGGGTATAAGAAATAAAGAAAATCCATATAATTATTATTTTATAATCTATGAAAGAAAGAGAATCTACAAGAATTATTCCTTTTCTATCTTTATTTCATCATAATCCATTATGGACCAGGAGTTAGTATTGTCTGAATCAGACATAATTCCTATGCCTCTTATCTTCGAAGGCTTTCCTCCAAAAAATTTTTTATAATCTTTATAGGCATTCACTCTTTCTTCTATCCATATCCCCTTCTGTTTTTCTCCACTTCTAACCACCTTTATTAAAGTTCTATTAGTATAAGGGCTTTTAGTAATAGTTCCTGATGGTAGAGTAGAACTCCATACATATTTAAGAGTTTTAGGTATAGGGTAAAATCCTGAAAATACTAAATAGATTCCACCAGCGCTATCACCTTTATTTTTGAATCTTTCATCCCCTCCAGAAGGAAGTTTATGAAGACGCCATTTCCATGATAATATTGGATATTCTTTAAGATTATAAGAGAAGGATTTTCCTATAGGTATGGCTTTGCTTTTTACATCCGCTCTTAAAAAAGCATTATTTCCTTCAACCATCACTCTATAAAGGGCTTCCCCTTCCTTTTTTTTGGCTTTCCAGTCAGATGGAAATTTACCTACATCGGATACTAAAAATTCTTCTATTGTAATAGATTTATTAAAAGTTTGAATAAAAAGTATAGGAGCATACGCCTTCTCTATTGTTCCTATATGTATCTTTCTAATATTCCTACTATCAACTGTTTTTTTCCATTTTACTCTGAGAGTAGAAGCATTTTCTGAAATCAACCTTTTGCTTTTGTTAAAAGGAAATGTCTTTATAATAACAACAATAGATAATATAATTCCACTAATGATACCAGTTTTAGTCCACTTATTCATATAAATGATAATTAATATCATAATATTGGACAATAGTAAAGATTTTAATGATTTTTTTTAATTCTTAAAAATTAGTATCTGTTTAACTGAACTTTTCTTAAAATCATTTATTAAGAAAGTTTTACTCTGAAATATGAAAAATGCCGATTTCAGTATAATACTTTTATATAATTGATGATAGTAGATGGATTCTGGATTCTAATTATAAAGGTTCATTAGTTCACCAAAGGTTATGGGAACTTTTTTATAAATATTGATAAAAATAGAGAATTATTATAAAATTTAACATATGGATAGGGTAGAGCTTCTTTACGATCTTATAGAGAGGAATGGGGTTGTGGGTTTTGAAGAGCAGATCAGGGAAAGAATAAAAGAGTTGATAAAAGATTATGTAGATGAGATAAAAACTGATAATTTAGGTAATTTATATGGGTTAATAGAGGGGGAAAGACCTCATATAGCATTATTTGCCCATATGGATGAGCTTGGTATGGTTGTTACAAATATAGATGATAATGGTTTTATATATTTTAGAAAAATGGGTGGAATAGATGATAGAATACTTCCATCGACTCATGTCAGGATTATTGCAAAGGAGGGAGAGGTTGCTGGAGTAATAGGGATTACTCCTCCCCATTTGATGATAGATTCATCAAAGGATATGGGAAAGGTTTTACCATGGCATGAATTAACCATTGATGTTGGAGCGAATAGTAGGAAAGAAGTTTCTGAGCTTGGAATTAAAATTGGTGACCCAATAATATTTAAGAAACAATTTTCAAGATTAAGTAATAATCTTCTATCAAGTCGGGGAATGGATGATAGGGTTGGATGTTTAATATTGATAGAGATTATAAAGGGATTGAAAGATAATAAAAAAAGAGTTACCTCTGTATTTACAACTCAAGAAGAATATGGTTTAAGAGGTAGTGAAATAGCAGGTTATATTACAGATCCGGACATTGCAATAGTTGTGGATACTTCAAGCTCTCCTGATTCTCCCAATATATCTAAGGCATATAAAGATCAATTTAGATTAGGGCAGGGGCCTCTGTTGAGGATTATAGATACAAGGATGGTAGCTAACCCTTTACTTAGAGATAAAATGGAGGAAATAGCTAATAAATATTGTATTCCTTATCAATTAGGTGTTGCTGGAGGGTCCACAGATGCTGCGTCTATTCAGTTATCAAAGGAGGGAATTCCTGTCCTTCCAATATCTGTTCCATGTAGATACTCACATTCTCAGGTAGAGATGGTATCTGTTAATGATATTGATAATACAATCCTTCTACTAAGAGAATTTATAAAATGGGTATAGATGATAAAGGGATAAAGTCAATATTAAATCGTCATTCATGTAGAAATTTTACTGGTGGATCAATATATGATGGAGATTTAAATTTACTTCTTGAATCACTTAGGTGGGCTCCATCAGCAGGTAACATTCAGCCATGTTTTTTTTATCTCGTGAAAAATGATGAAATAAAGAAAAAACTTGCAAAAGCAGCATATGGCCAGTATTTCTTAGCAAGGGCTGCTTTGGTATTTGTTGTATGTTGCAATCCAGAAGAATCTGCAGCCTATTATGGAGAAAGAGGGAGAAATCTATATTGTTTTCAGGATACAGCAGCAGCAGTTGAAAATCTGTTAATAGCAGCGACAGCATTAGGATACGGAAGTTGTTGGATAGGGGCATTTAATGAAGAGGAAACAAAGAAGGTGTTAAATATACCAAATAATCTTAGACCTATAGCTATAGTTCCTGTTGGTCCTGGTATATTACCAAAAAGGTTTCCTGGGAGAAAGCCCTTATCAAGAATATTAAAGATTATAGAGTAAAGGAGAGTTATTATGGGAGAAGAGATTAAAAGGACCATCTGTGGATTCTGTCATACAAGCTGTGGCATGCTTATTCATATAAAAAATGGGGAAATTACAAAGGTAGAAGGTGATAAGGATCATCCGTGTAGTAGGGGATATTTGTGTGTTAAGGCAAAAGGGGTATCTGAATGGGTATATGGAAGGGATAGACTCCTCTATCCTATGAAGAAGGCAAAAGGAGGTTTTAAAAGAATTTCATGGGATGAGGCTTTAAATATTGCTGCTGATAAACTTTCCAGTATAAAAGATAAATATGGTTCCCGGGCCCTCGTAAGATGTGGAGGTGCTCCTGTCACTTTTGAAGGAAGAGATGGATTTGTTCAATTCATGGGAGTCTATGGTTCACCAAATTATACAGGCGCAGCCAATCTCTGTTTTATTCCAAGGACTGTAGCGTTCTCTTCTATTTTAGGTGTGAGACCTGAGGCTGATTATGAAAAGACAAAAATGGTCATATTTTGGGGAATGAACCCTATATGTTCAAATAGGTTTGGAACTTTTTCAGTAGTAGAAGGATTTAACACATATATAAAGGTATTGAAAGAAAAGGGAATAAAGATTGTTGTTATTGATCCTCTACGATCTGAAACAGTTCCGCTTGTTGATGAATGGATTCCTATTAGAATAGGTACAGATAGTGCATTAGGCCTTGCTATGATACATGTCATAGTAAATGAAGAGCTTTATGATAGGGAATTTGTAAATAACTGGTGTATCGGTTTTGAAGAATTAAGAAATCATGTTAAGGATAAAACTCCTGAGTGGGGAGAAAATATTACTCTTATACCGGCTGAAAAAATAAGAAGTTTAGCAAGGGAATATGCAAGCACAAAACCTGCTGTGATAGCTGAAGGCAATGGATTGGATATGCATATAAATGGAACAGATGGAGTGAGAACTATTGCCATTCTTATGGCATTAACAGGGAATGTTGATATTCCCGGAGGCAATGTTTTTCTTACCCCGGTACCTCAATCTGTTATTCCTACCCTAAGACCTAAAGATAAGAGGATAGGAATAAGAGAATTTCCTCTTTTTCCAGAGGTTCCGTTTCCATTAATAAAAGAGAAACTCTTAAGAGGAGATAAGGAAAGTCCAAAGGGGATGATCGTCCATCACGCCAATCCTCTGCTTGTCCAGGCGAATGCAGAAAGGACAAAAGAAGCGTTTAGTAAACTTGATTTCTTGATGGTGTTTGATATCTTTCCAACCGCTACTGCTCAAATTGCGGATCTAATTTTACCTTCCTCATCTGACTTTGAGAGATATGGATATAGGGTTTCTTCACTTAATGGAAGAGGATTTATTAGCTTAAGAGATAAGATAATTGAACCTCTTGGGGAGAGTAGATCGGTATTTGAAGTTGAATACGAATTAGCTCAAAAAATGGGACTTGCTGAAAAATACCCTTTTAAGAATACAGAGGAATGGGTCAATTTTATGCTAAGGCCTTCAGAAATTACTCTGAAAGATCTTAAGAATAATCCATATCAATTTATACCTACAGAATTGGTCTATAGGAAATATGAAAAAAGTGGTTTTAAAACTCCATCAAAAAAAGGTAGAACTTATATCAAATATATTCAAGAATGCAGGATATCCTTCGTCCCCAGAATACGTGGAACATTTAGAATCTCCAAATGAAGAATATCCCTTATATGCTACCTCTCGTAAATTACCTATATACGTACATACAAAATTCAGAAATTTAGAAAGTTTAAGCAGATTACAGAATGAACCATTAGTAAGGATACATCCAAATGATGCAAAAACTTTTTCAATCAGTGAGGGAGAATATATTAAAATAGTTAATCCAAGAGGTGAGATCACTTTAAAAGCAACTATTTCAGACATTACCAGAGAAGGATTAATAGTCATAGATTTTGGTTGGGGGAATCCATGGGATGGTAAGGCTAATGTTAACCTACTTGTAAATGATAGTATATGGGATCCCGTATCAGGTGGAACTCCAAATAGGTTATTTGTATGCAATATAAAAAGTATATGATTTAAGTATTTTACATATATTATAATTCCTGCATCCTTAGAGTCAGAGTATGTCTATATAACTTTTTCCATATCCTTTATTGCTTTCTCGTTTATTATATTACTAATATATATTCCCTCTTCTAAATCTTATCTTTACTCTATTTGTATAGGTGTAACTCTATTAAATATGCTGAGGCTGCCAGATTATATTTTACAGCCTAATAGCACTCCTATATGGATCAAAATAAATTAAGTCTCTTTAATATTTGAGCAATTTCTTTATTATTCTTACTAAGATTCCCAAGAGATTCAAGTAAAGATTGAGTCTTATCACTATTTTTTGATAATATTTTCTTCTATTATTTTAAACCTAACTTTAAAGGGTTTTATAATTATTCTTCTATCCCAGATAGTAAACGTTGCTATGGCAGAAAAAGAGGCAACTATCGCTATAAAGATATTTATCATCTGGTAGAATTTTTTATCTATGGATTCGAACTTTGTTTTCAAGTAGAATGTGTATAAAACCTCAATCAAAATTATTGATTATGAATTTTAATACTTTACCTAATATAGTTTTGATGGTAATATAATAGATAAATTTTGAGTCTATCATTTTTAATGAAATATAATCTTGAATTCAGTGAATATATATAAATATTTAGAAGAGAAAAAAGCAATAATTGATAAATTACTGGATTTTTATCTTCCAAAAGAAAATATTTTTCCAGAGATAATTCATAAAGCCATGAGATATACTCTCTTTTCTGGAGGTAAAAGATTCAGAGGTATACTATCTATTGCAGCTTCTGAATCTGTGGGTGGAGATATAGATGATGTTTTTCCTGTAGCATGCAGTATAGAGCTTATACATACCTATTCATTAATACATGATGATTTGCCAGTAATGGATAACGATGACATGAGGAGAGGTAAGCCAGCGAATCATAAGGTATTTGGAGAAGCTGTAGCAATATTAGCTGGAGATGCCCTATTAACGGAGGCATTTAAGATAATGAGTGAATACGGGAGAAGTGATATAATAAATAAAATAATTTATGAAATCTCCATGGCTATAGGCTCCAGGGGTATGATAGGAGGACAGGTTCTGGACATAGAATCTCAAGGGAATACGGTTAGTCCATCTACTTTAGAATATATACACAGGAATAAAACTGGAGCATTAATATTAGCATCTGTTAAAGCAGGAGGAATATTAGGAGGAGCTAATGAAAGTCAACTTAAGGCTTTAACAGATTACGGAGAAAATATAGGACTGGCATTTCAGATTAAGGATGATATTTTAGATCTTGAGGGCGAAAAGGAGAAGCTTGGAAAATATCCAGGAGTGGATGTTTTAAGTAAAAAGATAACGTTTCCGTTGGTATTTGGTATTGAGGAATCTAAATCTATATTAAAGAAGCTTATAAAAAGCGCTATAAAGTCTATTGAATCTTTTAATAAGAAAGGTTTAATATTAAAAGAATTGGCTAAATTTATTGAAATGAGAGAGTTTTAATCATGGGTGAATTATTAAGCAGAATAAATTCTCCTTCTGACTTAAAAAAGTTTAATATAGAGGAGCTTGAAAGGTTATCAGCCGAGATAAGGGAGGAGATAATAAACGTTGTTTCTACAAACGGTGGACATTTGGCTTCTAATCTGGGTGTTGTGGAATTAACTATAGCTATCCACTATGTATTTAATGCACCCTATGATAAGATCATCTGGGATGTTGGACATCAATCATATGCCCATAAGTTATTAACAGACAGGAAGTCGGTATTTAAGACATTAAGGAGATATAAAGGTATTAGTGGATTTACAAGGAGGGAAGAGAGCATATTCGATCCGTATGGAGCAGGACATAGTAGTACTTCTATATCTGCAGGATTAGGAATAGTCGAAGCCCTGAGACTCAAAGGCGATGATAGCAGAGTTATTGCTGTTATAGGAGATGGTTCAATGACAGCTGGTTTATCCTTTGAGGGATTAAATCAGGCAGGTCATTTAAAGAAGGATATAATTGTAATACTAAATGATAACGAAATGTCTATATCATCAAATGTAGGAGCGCTTTCGTCATTCTTGAGTAGAAAGCTTACTGGAAAATTCTTTGTTAAATTAAAAAAGGATATAGAGCTGTTTTTAAGATCTCTTCCTAGTGGAGAGAATATGTATTGGGTAGCAAAGAGAGCAGAAGAGGCAATAAAGGGATTTTTTACCCCTGGTATGTTATTTGAAGCTTTAGGGTTTTCATATGTTGGTCCAATTAATGGACATAAGATTAAAGAGCTTTTAGAAACATTTGAAAATATAAAGGATATAAAGAAACCGATCTTTGTTCATGTGTTGACAAAAAAGGGTAAGGGTTATCCTATAGCTGAGGATAATCCTTCAAAATTTCATGGTACGGGGCCATTTGATATAAAAACAGGAAAGGCTATCGCAAAGTCTACAAAACCTTCGTATACAGAGATATTTGGCAAAACACTTTTAAGATTGGCAAAGGAGAATGATAAAATTATAGCAATAACTGCTGCAATGTGTAATGGAACAGGTTTAGATGATTTTGCAAAGGAGTTACCGGATAGGTTTTATGATGTGGGTATTGCTGAGCAGCATGCTATAACGTTTGCAGCAGGATTAGCTACCGAAGGGTTTATCCCGGTAGCAGCTATATATTCAACATTCTTGCAGAGGGCATATGACCAGATAGTTCATGATATTTGTCTTCAGAAACTTCCTGTTGTGTTTGCTATTGATAGGGGTGGGATAGTAGGGTCCGATGGTGCAACTCATCAGGGAATATTTGATTATTCATATCTAAGACATATACCTAATATTATTGTCATGTCCCCAAAGGATGAAAATGAACTTCAGCATATGATTAAGACAGCTATATATGCGAAAGCTCCGATATCTATAAGATATCCAAGGGGAGCTGGTACAGGGGTTTCTTTAGATAAGGATTTAAAGATTATAGAGATAGGGAAAGGAGAGTTATTAAGAGAAGGTAGAGATGTTTTGATATTGGCAGTTGGTTCAAGTGTATATGAAGGGTTAAAAGCTGCAGAGGAGCTTTGCAAAGAAGGAATTGAATGTGCTTTAATAAATGCCAGGTTTGTTAAACCATTGGATAGAGAATTAATATGTTCCCTCTCTAATAAAATAGGTAAGATTGTGACCATTGAGGAAAATGTTGTTCATGGAGGTTTTGGTAGTGCTGTACTGGAGCTTTTTGCAGAGAATGGGCTGAATAATATAAAGATAAGAAATATTGGGATACCAGATATATTTGTGGAGCATGGTTCTCAGGATATATTAAGAAATAAGTATGGTATTGACTATATAGGTATAATCAAGGCTATTAAGGAAATTTTATAAAGTTAATCTAATCTGTTAAAAATAGTTTTAAATGAAGGAAAGATTGGATAAAATTCTGGTAGAGAAGGGTTATGTAAGGAGTAGAGAAAGAGCAAGAGCTGTAATATTAAAAGGAGATGTTATAGTAAATAATAATAGAATTGATAAACCCGGGATAAAAATAGATATTAATTCAAATATAAGGATAAAAGGGAATGATATTCCTTATGTAAGCAGAGGAGGGATAAAACTTGAAGGAGCTTTAGATGATTTTGAGATAGATGTAGATTCTAAAATTGCTATGGATATTGGTGCTTCAACAGGTGGATTTACTCATTGTCTTCTTAAAAGAGGAGTGAAGAAGGTATATGCTATAGATGTAGGGTATGGTCAGCTTGCATGGGAATTAAGGATAGATCCAAGGGTTGTAATCCTTGAAAGGAGAAATATTAGATATCTTAATAAGAGAGAGATTGATGATGATATTGAGCTTGCAGTTATAGACCTTTCATTCATATCTTTAAGAAAGGTGCTTAGTAAGGTTGTGGAGCTAATAAAAGAAGGTGGAGATATAGTTGCCCTTATTAAGCCACAATTTGAGCTTGAAAAGGGTGAGGTAGGGAAGGGAGGTATAGTCAGGGATAGGGAAAAACATGAATTAGCTGTAATGAGAATAGTAGATTATGCTAAGGAATTAGCTCTTGTTATTAAAAGTATAAAAAAATCCAGAATAGATGGTATAAAGGGTAATAAAGAGTTTTTTATATATTTAAGAAAACCTTGTTAATTATTGTAATATTCTAATAGATGTGTTATAAGTATATTAATTTATGCTACCAGGGTATAATCATAATGTAATATATAAAAATAAGGTGTATCATATTCAAACAGAGGACAAAGGTAGAGAAAATCCCAATATAGTTACTCTCTTATATAGGGAAGGGAGCATAATAGCTTCGAAAAATACAAATTATGCTGATATAATAAAATTTGAGAGACTTGATGAAATAGTAAAGGAAATAATGCAAGAGCAGCATAAATCTATGTTAAAAGCACTTTTAAATGGTGTATTTGACAAAAATAATAAGGATGAGAATATAATAAGTGGTAGATGAGAAGAAGCTTTATGAACTTAAAGATTTAGAAGGGGTTGTAAGATTAATATTTTGAAAGTGTTCAATGAGTCTGGTTATGGCCATAGAATTTACTTTCTATCTTCAGTAAATAGGTTGCTTTTTCTATATTTTTCAAAAGTAAGTTATGTTCTTGATAATTCAGATTATAGAAATAGAGCTCTTGTCTTATATACTGTTTTAAAAAGCTTAAGATATTTTTCTATAAGTGAATTCAAAATATCTAATATATTAAGAATGTATAGAGTCAATATATACAAGGTTATTTAGGGTAAATAAGTGATCGAAATGTATCATGTATATAAGGAATATGTACGAGGTATAGAGGCTTTATCAGATATAAATCTTAATGTAAAGAAGGGAGAATTTTTGTTTATTACCGGTGCAAGTGGTGCTGGTAAGACAACACTTCTAAAGTTGATATTCAGGGAAGAGAGACAGACAAGGGGACAGATAATAATAAATGGGTTAAATATAGATAGGATTAGGGAATCATATGTTCCACATCTTCGGAGGAGTATAGGGTTTATATTCCAGGATTTTAAACTTTTAAATACCAGAAGTATATTTGATAATGTTGCTTTACCTTTAGAAATATTAGGCTTTAGTAAAAAGGAGATAAGGAAGAGAGTAGCCTATGTGTTGAGATCAGTGGGGTTAGAACATAAAGCCAATTCCTATCCTCTCCGTTTATCTGCAGGAGAACAGCAGAGGGTCGCTATAGCAAGGGCTATGGTTAATGAACCTAAAATAATATTGGCTGATGAACCAACTGGGAATTTAGATCCTGACCTTTCAACGGAGATTATGGACCTATTTGAAAGAATGCAAATAAGAGGAGCAACAGTTGTTGTAGCAACTCATAACAGAGATATACTATCACGTTACCAGAAAAGATCTATTGTTCTTGAAAAGGGTAAACTTCTTGGAGAGTTTACAGGAGGATTTACAGTATTAAAATCCTCTGATTTCACGTCATGAGGATATTAAGAAAGTTTCTATATTTCTTATCTACAGCTATAAAAAGTGTAAAAAAGAATATCTCTTTAAATATATTGACAACGGTTTCTGTAAGTATATCTCTTATGATACTTGGTATATTTCTTCTATTCTTATATAATCTAAATATAGTATTAGAGAAGCTTAGTAGTGATGTAGAGGTTATATTATATTTGAATAATAATATAGATGAGAGAAGGATTGAAGATATTATAAATTATGTAAAGAACTTAAAAGAGACAAAAGAGGTAATATATATATCAAAAGATGAAGCTCTTCAGTTGCTTAAAAAGAATCTTAAAGGATATAAGGGGATATTAGCTGGCTTATCAACAAATCCTTTGCCTCCCTCGATTGAAATAAAACTAAAAAGAAATTTTAGAAATTATGAAGGGATAAAAAATTTTGTGTCAAATATGAAGCATTATAAAGAGATAAATGATATAGAATATGGGCAAGAGTGGATTAAAAGATTTACAATATTTATAAATTTTATCAAGCTTATAGGAAGCTTTATAGGTGGATTATTAATACTTGCAATTACTTTCATTATATACAATACAATAAAGCTTAAATTATTTGCAAGGAGAGAAGAAATAGAGATAATGGAGCTTATCGGAGCTACAAAACTATTCATAAAAGCTCCTCTGATTATTGAGGGGATATTCCATGGATTTCTTGGAGCAGTCCTTTCTATTGGTATATTATATATATCATTTGAATTTATAATTAGTAATATTGTTCCAAACTTTCCTTTAGATATGTTAAAAATCTATTTTCTTCCTCCTAACATGATGTTATTTATTATAGCAAGTGGAGTACTTATAGGATTTTTAGGAAGTATATTATCTTTATGGAGATTCTTTAAAATATGAGAATTTCGTTTATTGTAATATTATCACTAATATATTTTATACCAATAGCAAAGTCAGATATAAATGAGATAAAGGAAAAGATTAATAAAGAGAAGGAGATAATAAAATCTATTGATAATGAAAAGAAGTCTATAATATCGCAATTAAATGAGATTGATAAAAGGTTATTTGAAAGTCGGCAGGAGTTAAACAGAATAAATTCAGAACTTTATATCAAGAGGGTGGAAATTAATAAAATAGAAAGAAAAATAGAAGATATAGAAGAAAGGATATCAAAAGAAAGAAGATATCTTAATAAGAGATTAGTTTCTCTCTATAAGCTTAATAGAATTAAATATGTAAAAATACTTTTTTCTTCGGTTTCCTATAATGAATTATTTAAGAGAGTAAAATACTTAAATATAATAATTGAAAATGATAATAGAATAATAGGAGATTTTAAAAATAATATAGAGCTTCTTGATAGGGAAAAGAACAATCTAGAATTAGAGAGAGAAAAGCTCAAAATACTCAGAAACAAAGCTACTGAAGAGAGTTTAAAGATAGATTTTGAAAAGGGAGAAAAGTTGTCTTTACTAAGTTTTATTGAGAAAGAGAGGTCTACTAAAGAAAGGCTTTTAAAAGAATTGGAAGAAGCAGCCAAAAATCTTGAATCTAAAATTAATAGGAGTTTAGAAAGAGAGTTTGAACCGAAAGAAGATTTTGGAAAATATAAAGGTAAACTTAATCCACCATTAAAAGGTAAAATTATATCCTTATTTGGGAAAATAAAGGATCCAAAATTTAATACATATATATATAATAATGGGATAGAGATAAAAGTTCCTATAGGAACTAAGATAAGATCGGTGTTTGAGGGTAAAGTTGTATATTCTGGATGGTTAAAGGGATATGGAGAGCTTATAATAATAGATCATGGTAATCATTACTATACCCTCTATGCTCATACATCAAGGCTATTTAAGGGGATTGGAGATATAGTGAGAAAAGGTGAAGTGATAGCACTCTCTGGGGATTCGGGTTCATTAAAGGGTCCGTCTTTATATTTTGAGATAAGAAGACGTGGAATACCAGAGAATCCTTTAAATTGGCTTAATATTTCTAAGTATAAAAATTTCGGGAGGAGAAAATGAACATATGTGTGATTGGAATGGGTTATGTGGGGATTGTAACCGGAGCTTGCTTTGCTGAGTTTGGTTTGAATGTGGTATGTGTGGATAATGATAAAGAGAAGATAAAGATACTTAAAAAAGGTAATATCCCTATATACGAACCCGGTCTTGAGGAGCTGGTGAAGAGGAATATTAAAGAAAAGAGACTATATTTTACAGCCGATTTGGAAAAGGGAGTTAGAAATGCTCTTGTAATATTTATATCTGTTGGTACGCCCTCCTTGGATAGTGGAGAAGCAGATCTTAAATATATAAAAGAGGTTGCGAAGGAGATAGGAGAAACATTGGATGGATATAAGGTTATAGTTACAAAAAGTACTGTTCCTGTGGGTACAGGGAAGATAATTGAAAATATTATAAATGAAAATAAAAAAATCGATGTAAAATTTGATGTAGCGTCAAATCCTGAGTTTTTAAGAGAGGGCTCTGCTGTTGAAGATTTTATGAGACCAAATAGAGTGATTATAGGGGCGTCAAGTGATCAGGCCATTGCGATATTAAAAGACCTATATCGGCCCCTGTATCTGATAGAAACACCTTTTATAATAACCGATGTTGAGACAGCAGAACTTATAAAATATGCATCTAATGCATTCTTAGCAACGAAGATCTCTTTTATAAATGAGATAGCGAATATATGTGAGAGGGTTGGAGCAGATGTTCATGTTGTAGCAAAGGGGATGGGGTTAGATAATAGAATAGGTTCAAAATTTTTACATCCGGGTCCAGGTTTTGGGGGTTCATGTTTTCCAAAGGATACCAGAGCTATTCAGAAAATAGCCCAGGATCATGGTTACGATTTTGAAATAATTGATGCTGTTATAAGAGTTAATGAAAAGCAGAGAAAACTTATGGTAGAAAAGATATTAAGATCCTTAGGAGATCCTAAAAATAAAGTTGTAGGTGTATTAGGGTTAACGTTTAAACCTAATACAAATGATATAAGAGAAGCTCCATCTATATTTATTATAAACGAACTTATTAAAAATGATATAAAAATAAAGGCGTTCGATCCTGCTGGTATGGATGAGGCGAAGAAGATATTAAATAATGTAGAATATTGTGATGATATGTATGAAGTTGCAAACGGGTCCGATGCATTAGTTATAATGACAGAATGGAATCAATTCAGGAATATAGACTGGGATTCTATAAAAAGATTACTTAAAAATCACCTAATTATAGACTTGAAAAATATATATGAACCGGATAAGATTAGAAGTCTTGGGTTTAAATATATATGTGTAGGGAGGTAGAATTGGAAAGAATCTTAATAACTGGTGGAGCTGGGTTTATAGGTTCTCATCTAACAGAATTTTTCTTAAATAAAGGATTCTATGTAATCTGTATGGATAATTTATTAACCGGCAATTTAGATAATATAGGACATCTATTTGAAAATGATAGATTTCTCTTTATAAAGCATGACGTTACAAATTATATACATATAAATGGAAGACTAGACTATATCTTACATTTTGCCTCACCAGCATCTCCTATAGATTATATGGAACTTCCAATTCAGACCTTAAAGGTTGGATCACTTGGAACTCATAAGATATTAGGATTAGCAAAGGAAAAGAAAGCAAGGTTTCTATTGGCTTCTACATCAGAGGTATATGGGGATCCTCTAATACATCCGCAGAGAGAAGATTACTGGGGTAATGTTA
Source organism: uncultured Thermodesulfobacteriota bacterium (assembly GCA_964501575.1). Taxonomy (GTDB): domain Bacteria; phylum Desulfobacterota; class CAZCTP01; order CAZCTP01; family CAZCTP01; genus CAZCTP01. The sequence continues at coordinate 15,823 of CAZCTP010000016.1, read as the reverse complement.
ATCCTATTGGTCCAAGAGGTGTATATGATGAGGCGAAGCGGTTTGCAGAGGCTTTGACAATGGCATATAATAGATATCATGGAGTAGATACGAGAATAGCGAGGATATTTAATACCTATGGTCCAAAGATGAGGATAAATGATGGTAGGGCTATTCCAACGTTTATATCTCAGGCATTAAATGGAAAAGATATTACGGTATTTGGTGATGGTTCACAAACGAGGAGTTTTTGTTATATTAGTGATATGGTTCAGGGAATATTTAAACTTTTAATATCTGGATTTTCCAATCCTGTAAATCTTGGAAATCCTGAAGAAATGGAAATAATAGAGCTTGCAAAGTTAGTTATTGAGGTTACAAAGAGTGGCAGTAGTATAGTATTTAAACCGCTTCCAGTTGATGACCCAAAAGTCAGGCAACCGGATATAACTTTAGCTAAAGAGGTGCTGAATTGGGAACCAAAAGTAAAATTAGAAGAAGGGTTGAAACAATCTTTAGAATACTTTAAAAACAGGATGGGGAGAGAATAATTATGAAGATATTAGTTACTGGTGGAGCGGGGTTTATAGGTTCTAATATAGTAGATAGGTATATTGAAGATGGTTACGATGTTGTAGTAATAGATAATCTTTCAACAGGGAAGGTAGAGAATGTAAATAAAAATAGTAAATTTTATAAGGTTGATATATGTGATGAAAGGATAAAAGATATATTTGAAATGGAAAATCCGGATATTGTAAGTCATCATGCTGCACAGATAGATTTAAGAAAATCTGTGGAAGATCCCATATTTGATTCAAAGGTAAATATATTAGGAAGTATAAATATAATTGATAATTGTATAAAATATGGAGTTAAAAAGATAATATTTGCCTCATCTGGAGGAGCAATATATGGAGAACAAAATATATTTCCAGCCCCAGAGTATCATGATAAGAATCCCATAAGCCCCTATGGTATTAATAAGTTAACTATTGAAAACTATCTATTTTATTTTAAGAAAGTGTTTAACTTAGATTATATAGCATTAAGGTACGCTAATGTTTATGGGCCAAGGCAGGATCCATATGGAGAAGCAGGGGTTGTAGCAATATTTACTCAAAGATTTCTCAGTGGAGAGGAGCCTATAATTAATGGGGACGGAAAACAGACAAGGGATTATATATATGTTGATGATGTAGTAGAGATAAATAAGTTAGCAATTAATTCAGGCTTTATAGGTTCTGTAAATATCGGGACCGGGGTAGAGACAGATGTTAATACAATATATGATACCATTATGGACATTATAGGTATAAATATGGAGAGGAGATATGGGCCACCTAAAAAGGGTGAACAGAGGAGAAGTTCACTAAATATTGAGATGGCAAAAAGAGTGTTTAAATGGAGTCCAAAAGTAAGTGTTAAAGATGGTCTTATAAGAACAGTAAATTATTTTAAAAATAAGAAATAAAATGGATTATGTAATTGGTATAGATTTAGGTGGGACAAATTTAAGAATTGCAATTATAAATAGGGACGGAAGTATCTTAAATAAGAGGATATATAATACATATAATTTACTTAAAAATAATCTATTTATTGATACAATATATAATCATGTTATAGATAATGAGAATAAAATATCTGCTATCGGTATAGGTGTTCCAGGAATAGTATTGGTTGATAAGGGGGTAGTGGTAGAGTCACCCAATATTCCTGAGTGGAGGAATTTTGAGTTAAAGAAAGAGATTGAGAAGAGGATAAAAATACCTGTATTTTTAGATAACGATGCGAATGTATCAGCATACGGTGAAAAGTGGATAGGTGCGGGGAAGTATTTTGATAGTTTTGTTTGTATTACACTTGGCACAGGGGTTGGGGGGGGTATAATTTTAAATGGTGAGATATGGCATGGCAAAGATGGTATGGCTGGAGAGATAGGACATACAGTTGTTGAAGTAGATGGAGAGAGATGTAAGTGTGGAGGTTATGGATGCCTTGAGGTATATGCATCAGCAAATGCTATTGTAAAGATGGCAAGAGATAATATAACAAATGGTGAGAATTCAATAATAAAGAATATGGTAGGTGGAAATCTTGATAAAATAGATTCACATATTGTTTATAAAGCAGGTTTAAAAGGAGATAAATTATCATTAAGAATATATGAAAAGGTTGGAAGATACCTCGGTATAGGTATTGCAAATGTTATAAATCTTTTAAATATTGATGGGATAATAATAGGTGGGGGGGTGAGTAAAGCATGGGATCTGTTTATAGATTCTTTAAAAAAGGAAGTAAGAGGAAGAGTATTTTCATATGTTGCAAATAATGTAAAAATAGTTAAAAGCGAGCTTATGGATAATGCGGGAATTATTGGAGCTTCCTATATAGCTTTTAAGGAGGTTATATGTTAAGTGAGATAGAGAAAGTTGTAATAAAGGAGATTCAGAACGATATCCCTTTGATAAAAGATCCATATAGAGAAATAGCGGAAAGAGTAGGATTATCAGAGAGGGAGCTGATTAATATAATAAAGAGTTTAAAAGAGAGGGGCTATATAAGAAGATTCGGGGCAACATTGAGACATAGAGAGGCGGGATTTAAAGGAAATGGAATGGTTGTATGGAATGTTTCAGATGAAGAGATTGAAAGGGTTGGAAATATTATGAAGTCATTTAAAGAAGTTACCCATTCTTATGAAAGGCCAAGATTTGGAGATTTTAAGTATAATCTATTTACAATGATACATGGGAAGAATAAAGAGGATATAAAGAAAATAGCAAGAAAGATTTCAGAGGTAACGAATATTGATGATTATAGGATATTATTTAGTGAAGAAGAATATAAAAAGAGTAGTATGAGATATTTTTGATATTTAAAATAAAAAAAGGGGGTATTATGGGAGATTTAAGAGAATTTTTAGATAAACTTAAAGATATCAATGATCTGGTTGTGATAGATGATGAGATAGACTGGTATGTGGAAGCTGGAGCCATAATGAGGAGAGCCAATGAAGTGGGTGGCCCTGCCCAGCTATTTACAAATATTAAAGGTTCAGAAAAGGGGTCCAGATTAGCAGGAGGGATACTTTCTACCTACAGACGACTTGCTATAGCAATGGATATAGATCCCCAATCGGGTTATCATGATATTCTTAAAGAATATATAGATAGACGTAGTAATCCTATTAAACCTATTATTGTTAATAGTGGACCATGTAAAGAGAATATAATGATAGGGGATAATATAGATCTATTGAAATTTCCGATACCTCATCTTCATCCGAGCGACGGGAATAGGTTTATCGGAACACTCAATATAGGTATTTGTAAAGATTTAGAGAGTGATTGGATAAACTGGGGAATGTATAGAGCGATGGTTCATGATAAAAGAACCACAGGTATATATATGGGAGCACTTAATCATGGCGGGATAATTCTAAAGAAGTATTGGGATAAGGGACTAAAGATGGATTATGCGATAGCAATAGGTTCTGATCCTCTCGCCTATCTTGTTAGTTCTTCAGGTGTTCCCTATGGAATGAATGAGGTAGATGTTATTGGGGGGTTAAAGAGGGAGCCTGTACAGTTGGTTAAATGTGAAACAAATGAACTCTATGTTCCTGCAGATTCTGAAATTGTTATAGAAGGAGAGATAAGCCCTGGTGAAATTAAGAGTGAAGGGCCCTTTGGAGAGTATCCCGGGTACTCTGTTTCGGGGCGCGTTGAAAGGCCTATTCTTAATATAAAGGCTATTACCTATAGGAATAATCCTATACTTACATCTACCTGTTTGGGGACTCCTACCGATGAAGGACATATTCTGTGGAGTGTTGCATGTGCAGCCGATATATGGATAGACTTAAAGAGAGTAGGGCTTCCTGTGACAGGAATATATATACCCCCTGAATCCGGATTACATGCAGTTGTTGTATCTACGAAGACTCCTCATTTTGGCATTCCTTCTTTAATAAGTTCTATAGTATGGACAAACAGGAATGGTATGTATTATCCAAAGGTTTTTGTAGTAAATGATGATGTGGATCCAACTAATATGAAAGAGGTATTCCATGCCTTTTCAACAAAATGTAACCCTGCTTATGGAATAAGTATTGATAAAAGAGCTATAAATTGTCCTCTAACTCCATATCTACCTCCGGATAGAAGAGATCAAGGGATTGGTGGAGCGAATGTTCTATTTGATTGTACTTGGCCTGTGGAATGGAAGGAAGAAGAGAAGCCAGCACTTATGTCATTTAAATCAGCCTATCCAGAGCCTGTTAGAAAAAAGGTAATTTCTAATTGGGAGAAGTGGGGATTTTAATTTATAGTGAGTTCTCTATAAAGATAGGTATAAGAGTAAATTCCCGAATAGAGCATATTGTAATAGAAAAGAAATAAGGGAATGGGGATTTCCCTGGGTATTTTTTAGACTAGATTAAAAAATCAGGATGAATCCAAAATTGATTTTGGCCAGTCCACTTCTATAGTAATGTCATATCATTATGGGTATTAGTTATAAAACTTTAGATTATAGATAATTACCTCTCATAAAAGGTTAAATTTCTTGACATATTAGATAATTATGGGTAAAATTATAAGAAATGAAAGGGATTTTTGTTGGTATTTTTCAATTTTTTTTATTATTTGTCCTGTTTACCCCGTTGAAGGCAAAAGAGATTAAGGAAATATATTTAAATAATGGGCTTAAAGTAATTTTAATCGAGGACCATAAATGGCCTATAGCCACATTTCAGATATATTATAAGGTTGGTTCAAGGAATGAGAATATAGGAAAGACAGGTTTATCTCATCTTACAGAACATCTTATGTTTAAAGGAACAAAAAAATATAAGGATGGTGACTTTTCTGCTATTATAGCAAAAAATGGTGGGAATGATAATGCATTTACAAATAAGGATGTTACAGGATATTATGAGATTCTTTCCAGTGATAGGATTTATATACCTGTTGAATTAGAGGCGGATAGAATGAAGAATCTATCTATTGATAAGAAGGAATTTGAGCTTGAAAAGAGTGTTGTAAAGGAAGAGAGGAGATTAAGATATGAAGATGATCCAACGTCTTTATTGGTAGAGGATGTATATGCTACAGCTTTTAAGATTCATCCCTACCACTGGCCTGTTATAGGATGGATGCAGGATTTAACTTCATTAACTATAAAGGATTTTTATGAATATTATCGAAGGTATTATGTTCCTAATAATGCTATTATTGTGATAGGTGGGGATTTTGATAGCAATTTAATTATTTCGAAAATAAAAGAATACTTTAGTAATATACCAAAAGGAAATGATATACCCAAAATTAGAATAAAGGAACCCGAACAGAAGGGAGAAAGAAGAATAATTTTGAGAAATAAAGAGGCAGAATTGCCTTTTGTCTTCATAACCTATCATCTTCCAAATATAGGGGATAAAGATGAATACCCTCTTGATATTCTTTTTAATATCCTTACTTCTGGTAAAAGTTCAAGATTATATAGGAAACTTGTATATGAAAAAGGGATAGCGCTATATGCTGGTGGTTATTATAGCAAGATGAGTGCAGATCCTGACTTAGGTTATTTTTATGGTAGCATAAGGCCTGGAAAAGACTACAGAGATTTTGAGAAGGTTGTTTATGAAGAAATAAAAAATATAGGTAGAGGTAAAGTCTCAGAGAGAGAGTTGGAAAAGGCTAAAAATAAAATAGAGGCAGCATTTATATTGAATCAGGATTCTATACTCTATTATTCAATGAATGTAGGTATTTTAGAAACTTTAGGAATAGGATATAAATATATGGATAAATATATTCAAAATATAAGAAATGTTAAGAAAGATGATATAATAAGAGTGGCAAATAAATATTTTTCATCCGATAATAGAACAGTCGGAGTATTAATACCTAAGAAGGAGAAATGAGAGAGTTAATATTATTATTGATGCTATCATCAATTACTTATCATTTACCATTTATTAATATTAATATAAAGAGAGATATACTTAAAAATGGTATTACTCTTTTAACTCTGGAGAGGAGAAATCTCCCTCTCATTTCTATTGATATAAGAGTAAGAGCGGGGTCAATATATGATCCATCTGAGCTTTATGGTTTAGCTAACCTTACAACAAGTCTTTTAACAGAGGGGACAAAAAGGAGGAGTGCAAAGAATATATCAGATGAGATAGAGTTTGTAGGTGGTATTCTGGATAAATCATGCAGTGAGGACTACTCTCAAGTATCTTTAACAATTTTAAGGAAGGATATAGATATCGGGTTTGATATATTATCAGATATATTGATAAATCCTATATTTGATGAAAAGGAACTTAACAGAAAAAAGGGGGAGATTGTTGCAAAGATTATTAAGGAGAGGGAAGATCCTGCTATTGTTGCGGAAAAGTCATTTAATAAAGCAATATTTTTAAAACATCCTTATCATAATCCAGTTGAGGGATACGAGGATAGTGTTAAAAAGATTAAAAGGGAGGATATAATAAGATTTTATAATATGTTCTATCATCCCAATAATATAATAGTAAGCATAGTAGGAGATATAAGCCATCAAGAAGCTTTATCATTGATGGAAAAATACTTTGGTAATTGGAGAAAAAAAGAGATAAATTTCCCTGAATTAAAAAAACCATCAAAATCAAAAGGACTTAAAATAGATAAGATAGATAAAGGATTAAAACAGGCAAATGTAATATTAGGTCATATAGGTATAGAGAGGTCAAATCCTGATTACTATTCTATATATTTAATGAATTATATACTTGGTGGAGGTGGATTTGCATCGAGACTTATGTCAAGGGTTAGAGACAAAATGGGTTTAGCCTATAGTATATACAGCTATTTTGATGCAAAGGCTTATCCTGGAGCTTTTAAGGTAGTATTTCAGACAAAGAATGAATCAGTAAATAGGGCTATAAATGCTATTCTTGAGAATATAGAAGATATGAGGGAGGGACTGATATCAAAAGAGGAATTAGAGGATGCAAAAAGATATTTGATAGGGAGTTTTCCTATAAGGTTAGATACAAATAGCAAGGTAGCAAACTATTTGACTTATATAGAATTTTATAATCTTGGAATAGACTATTTTAATGAGTTCCCTAAAAAAATAGAAAAGGTTAATAGGGAGGATATATTAAGGGTAGCAAAAAAATATTTAGATCCCGACAATATTACAATTGTAATAGTTGGAGACCAAAAGAAGATAGATCTTAAATTATCTAATTAATTATTGAGTCGGATTTTTTGGCAAATCTTTCAGGATAGTAAATGTTTTAGGGTATAGAAATTATAATAGTAATAGATATTAGTAGAGATAACTATTAAAGAGGGAAAGTTAATTAATTTTTTATATTTATAATTTGAGGCATTTATTACTCTTTGTTGTAAATTGATGCCACATTTGTTATATTATATTAAATTTTTTTGTTTTAGTATGTTTTAAAATAGTCCTATTAGTGTTGTGGTATTTATGCCCCGTTAGCTATTAAGAATTATTATATATTCTTATATTTTGGGACATTTTATAGTTGGCACATAATATGCATGATTTTATATTTGACAAGAAAAATATGTTTATGTTAGGTTATTCTAAGATACTAACTCAATTTTAAGGAGGAAATAGTGATGTTTGATAAATTTAAAGAGTGGTATGAAGATAGACATGAGTATGCTAAGAAGTGGAAAGAAGAGACTGGAGGGAAGGTGCTTGGATATTTTTGTACTTATGCCCCTGAAGAATTAATATATGCTGCTGGTGTTTTACCGGTGAGAATATTGGGAAGTCATGAACCTCATGATGTTACAGAACCATATATTATAGGTATGTATTGTCCTTTTTGCAGGGATGTGCTTGCGCAAGGGTTAAAAGGTAGATATCCCTATTTAGATGGGATTATGATAGCTCAATCTTGTCTCCATCTTCGTCAATCCTTTGGAAGTTGGAGACTTCATGTTCCCACAGAATATAGTTATTATCTCTATTTTCCTCATGGTGTTCAAAGTAAAAGAACTTATTCATATTTGACTGAAGAATTAAAAGAATTTAAGAAGTCTTTAGAGGAATGGACAGGTAATAAGATTACAGATGATAAATTAGAAGAAAGTATAGCTCTTATGAATGAAAACCGTAAAATGATGAGAGATATATATGAATTAAGAAAGTCTGATAATCCATCTTTAACAGGGCTTGAAGCTATGTATATGGTTGTTTCAAGCCAGCTGACTCATAAAAAGGAGCATAATGCTGAACTTAAGAAGCTTTTAAATAATATATCCAATAGAAAATTAGATAGAGAGACAGGAACAAGGCTCATGATGATTGGGAGTGAGAATGATGATATTGAATTTGTAAAGATGATAGAATCGTTTGAGGCAACTGTGGTAACAGATGATCATTGTACAGGTAGTAGATATTTTTGGAATCTGGTAGAATCTGATGGTAATCCTTTAGAAAGAATATCTGCCAGATATATTGATAGGCCTGCTTGTCCAAATAAGGATTGGCCATCAAGGAAGAGATACGAACATATTATAAATCTTGCTAAAGATTATAATATTCAAGCAGCTTTAATTATTCAACAAAAATTCTGTGATCCCCATGAACTTGATATACCCCCTTTAAGAGAAATTTTAGATAAGAATGATATTCCGTCTTATTTCTTTGAACTTGATGTAACAGTTCCTATTGCACAGTTTAAGATTCGATTCGAAGCATTCCTTGAGATGTTAAAGGCTGAAGAATTACCATTTTAATTTTTAGGAGGATATTTTGTGATGAAAAAAAGACAAGAGGAAGGATATTTAGAAGAAGCTACTAAGATAAAAAGTTATAAAGGAGAGCCTATTAAATGCTGGAAGAAAGCTAAAGAATTAAGGGTAAATATATATAAATGGTATGCTCAGGCTCATGAGTTGGGAGGTATTAGGGTTGCTGGGGGAGCCTGGTCATTCCAGCCCATAGCAGCTGCCTTGGGAGGATATTATCTTGCAAGCGAACCTTATGCTGCAAGTACTGCCTTTGATAGGGAATTTTCTAAAAGATGTATAGAAGCTGCTGAGTCAAAAGGATGGGCTCCAGATATATGTGGATATGTTAAGAATTATTTAGGGTGTATAATACTTGATGAATATACATTTGGTGGAAAATGGCCAATACCCGATCTGTTATTTCAGCTTCATATATGTTGTACCCATGCAAAATGGTATCAGGCTATAAATGAGTATGAGGGTGGGCATATCCCCTTCTTTTCAATAGATGTGAGTGTTGGACCATATGAAATAAGACCTGAAGGAGAAGGCCTGAAGGAATATAAACTTGATTACGTTGTTTATCAACTGCTTGATGCTATTGAAGAGCTTGATAAATTAGCCCAGAAGAAATGGGGAATAAAATTTGATGATGAGAAATTTATAGAAGGTGTTAAGAACGATTGTGAATCTACTTCTCTGTGGGCAGAGATATGCTGCCTAAATAAGGCTATTCCAGCACCAATAGATGAAAAATCAATGTTTCCTTTCTTTAACTTAGCTGCTATAAGTAGACATAGAAAAGAGGTTGTAGATTTATACAAGGAACTTAGAGATGAACTTAAAGATAGAGTAGAGAGAGGTATTGCAGCTCTGCCAACTGAGAGATGTAGAGTATTTGGAGATAGTCCACCACCATGGGGCCACCTGGATATATATAGATATATGGAAGAATATGGTGTAGTATCAGTAGGGTCATTTTATGTATACGGACTTATAGGAATGTGGGAGGAAGATGAAAACGGTAATAGAATTCCTCGAAAAACACCGGATCAACTTGGAATAGAGATTAAAACAAGAGAAGATGCTGTTAGAGTTATGGCAGACTGGTATCTTACAAAGCCATATTGGAAGCAGACATACCTTCCAGAGCTGAAAAGTGATATGATGATAAAGCATGTAAGGCAATGGAAGTGTGATGGAGCTGTTATTCATTATAATAGAGGATGTGAACTTACAACAATGGGAGCGCCAGAAGTTAGATTAGCATTATTAGAAGCTGGAATCCCAAATGTTACATATGAGGGTAATATGGCAGATAGTAGAGATTTTGATGAAGCAAGGACAAAAGCGCGTCTTGATGCATTTTTTGAAAGTTTAGGTTTAAAAAGGTTGAAATAATTAAAGGAGGTTTATAAACTATGACAACTATAGGTATAGATGTAGGTTCTAAAACTATAAAGGTAGTTATATTTGATGAAGGTAAGATTCTTGCAAAATCCATTACCACAGGTGGTTTGGAAGATAAGAAGATTGCTGAAGATGCTATTAATGATGCTTTAATAGAAGCAAACTTAAGTAGGAATGATATAAGCAAAATAGTAGCTACGGGAGCTGGAAGAAAGACTATAGATTTTGCTGATGATGAGCTTACAGAAGTTGGAGCTGACGCAAAAGGTGTTATTTCTATATTTCCTTCAGCAAGGACGATTATAGATGTTGGGGCAGAAGAAGGGAGAGGAATAAAATGTGATAGCAATGGTAAGGTTATAGACTTTGCTGTTAATGAAAAGTGTGCAGCTGGAGCTGGTTCATTTGCTGAATCTATGGCAAGGGCTTTAGAGCTAAGTCTTGAGGACTTTGGAGTTCTTTCTACTAAATCAAACAAATCAATTCCTATGAATGCACAATGTGTTGTGTTTGCAGAGTCTGAAGTGGTGTCATTAATACATGCAAATACTCCCAAAGAGGATATATCAAAAGCTGTACATGATGCGATAGCAGATAGGATAATATCTATGGTACGAAGGGTAGGTATTGAAAAAGATGTTGTCCTTATAGGTGGGGTAGCTAAAAATGTTGGATTTGTTGATGCAATTAAGAGGAGTTTAGAAATGGACATATTAATCCCGGACAATCCAGAGTATATAGGAGCTTTAGGAGCTGCTATCGCAGCAACTGAATAAAAAATTAAATTAATTATTGGAGGAGATAAGTATGGCAGAATATTGGAAATGGTTAGAATCAAGATGGAATGATCCTGATAAAGATTGGAGAAAAGCTAAAGTTATAACAGCAGGTATTGATGTTGGTTCAGTAAGCACACAGGCTGTTATTATGACAGATGGAGAATTATACGCCTATAGTAGTATGAGAACTGGATCAAATAGCCCTGATAGTGCAAAAAGGGCTATGGAGTGGGCACTTGAAGGTACTGATATGAAGCCTGAGGATATAAAATATATAGTTGGAACAGGATATGGTAGAGTGAATGTCCCTTTTGCAAATAGGACTATCACAGAGATAGCATGTCATGCAAGAGGAGCAAACTTTATGTATGGACCCACGGTAAGAACTGTTTTGGATATGGGGGGACAGGATTGTAAGGTTATACGTTGTGACGAGAAGGGTAAAGTGGCTTCATTTATTATGAATGATAAATGTGCTGCTGGTACTGGGAGAGGTATGGAGGTAATTGCTGATATCTTAGCAGTGCCAATAACTGAGTTGGGAGAGTTATCTCTTGAGATAGATGAAGAGCCAGAGCCTGTTTCCAGTACATGTGTTGTATTTGCAAAATCAGAGGCTACAGGTCTTCTAAAAGAGGGATGGCCTAAGAATAAAGTAATAGCTGCTTATTGTTCAGCAATGGCTCATAGGATATATACTCTTATTGAGAGAATAGGGGTTGAAAAGGACTTTGCTATTACTGGTGGAATTGCTAAAAATGTAGGAATTGTTAGGAGACTTGAAAAGGAATTGAATGTAGAGTCCCTCAAGCCCAAATATGATACCCAGTTAGCTGGTGCTATAGGAGCTGCTTTATTTGCAAAGGGGCTTTTAGAAAAAATGGGAGGAAAATAATAATGATTGCAAATTATGGCTATAAGGATGGATCTGGAGAATATTTTATTACAATTGATACTGATAAATGCAATGGATGTGGTAAGTGTGTTGAAGTATGTCCAGCAAGTGTTTTAGAAATTATAACAAATGATTATGATGAAGTTGTAGCAGAAGTTAAGGATGATCATAGGAAAAAAATAAAATATAGTTGTGCTCCATGTAAGCCCATGACTGGCAGGAAAGAGCTTCCATGTGTTGCTAGTTGTGAACCAAAGGCTATATCGCATTCATGGTAAGGGAAGTATGAAGTTAATTATAAATGATAATAAAGTAGAAGCAAAAGAAGGGGTTACAATTCTTGAGGCCTCAATTTTAAATAGGGTCTATATTCCTACTATATGCTACCACCCTGATTTACGTGCGGGTAGAGGCTTAAAGCCAAAGGATGTAATATATAGGGGAAATGACTTCTTTGAATGTGTTGAGTTTAAAGAAACAGAAGGTTGCCAATTATGTGTTGTTGAAGTCAAAGATAGAGGAATTGTAACATCCTGTGATACACAGATATCTGAGGGAATGGTTATATACACGGAAACACCAGAGATAAAGAAAATAAGAAAGGATAGGCTCTCTCAAATTCTTGCAAAACATCCTCACGTCTGTTTAACATGTGCTCAGAGAGAAGGTTGTACAAGAGAACCGTGTTCTATGAATGTTCCGGTAGAAGAAAGATGTTGTATAAAGTTTGGTAATTGTGAGCTTCAAAAAGTGACAGAATACATAGGAATTAAAGAAGATACTCCAAGGTGGATTCCAACAAATAAGCCTATTCTTAAAGATGAACCGTTATTTAACAGAGATTATAACTTATGCATCGAGTGTACAAGATGTGTTAGAGCATGTGAAAGTCTAGCAAATGCTGATGCTTTAGGATTTATTATTCACAATGGAGATGTAATAGTAGGAAGTGTAAAAAGTACTTTTCGTGAATCTAAATGTAAATTCTGTGGAGCATGCGTAGAAGTTTGTCCTACTGGAGCTTTATTAGATAAAGATCCAAACAGGCCTTCTAAGAGTAAGATAAGAATTAATATAGCGAAAGTTCCTTTACCTCCAGAAAAATGGTTAGAGTTTAATGAAGAGAATATAAAAGCAGTTCCGGAAGTTGAGGGAGTATTTACTTTATATGATGAGAATAAGATGACTATATATATAAAGGGGACTCAGAATCTCAGAAAGGAGTTAGAGGAAGAGTTAAAAACGATGGAAAAAGCAAAATATTTTGAATATGAAGAAGATCCAATGTATACAAAGAGAGAAAGTGAACTTATTCAGCAATTTATGCAGAAGTATGGAAAACTTCCAGAAGGTAATGATATATTGGATGACCTGTTTTGAGCTAATTTATATGACATAGGATGATTTTTATAAAAATAGATTTAATAAAGAGAATTATTTTTCGTGATATATTAGTAAAGGATAAGGGTAAAAAGTGGACTTTATAATTGATAGGTTAGCAATAGGAGGTAAGGATGATTTTAAAAGTCTTCATCCTAAGATAACAGCGATACTAAACTGTGCAAGAGAATTAGATACAGAAAAAGAGGGATTTGAATATTTCAAAATACCTCTTGTTGATTTTAATAGATTCTTACTGAGAGATCAAGTAGATATAATGAAGAAATATTTGCCAAAAGCTATTGAGTGGATGAAAGAAAAGATAAGAAATCATAGCATACTTGTCCATTGCACCAGTGGAATTGGTAGATCTCCTACAATAGTTGCCTGTTATCTGAATGATATAGGCTTTTCTATTGATGAAGCAATAGAATTTATAAAATCAAAAAGACCACAAGCATGTCCACATGATGATTTAAAAGAGATACTTGAAATGTTAAAGGAGAGTTATTAATGAATAGAGAAGATTTGGAGAGAGAAGGTTGGGAAAGGCAGTTTACTACTGATGAAAGTAGAGTAAACGAATTTGTTGAATTGTATGAATCTTTAGGATTTGAAGTATATGTAGAAGTGCCTGAATTAGAAAATGAAGGATGTAATGTATGTTTTGAGGGAGGGGAAGAGAGATATAGGACAATATATACTAGGAGGAGAGTATGAAAGGAGCATTATTTTATGGTCCTAATAAACCTTTAAAGATAGAAGAGGTTGATATTCCAAAGATAAAAGATGACGAATTGCTTATCAAAGTAGCAGCTTGTGGTGTATGTCATAGTGATTTAGAATATATTGAGGTTGGTGTCCCTACATTTAAGAAACCTCCGCTTATACTTGGCCATGAGCCTTCTGGTACCGTTGAAGAAGTTGGAAGATCTGTAAATAATTTCAAGAAAGGAGATAGGGTTATTCTGCCAGCAGTATTCGGATGTGGAGAATGCAAACTATGCCGTACAGGAAGGGAGAATATATGTAGTAACGTTACAATGCTTGGTAATAGTATAGATGGCGCATATGCTGAATATATAAAAGTTCCTGCAAAAGCTGCAGTTCATCTTCCAGATGAGATTCCATTAAAAGAAGGTTGTGTTATTGCAGATGCTATTTCAACTCCTTTTCATGCAGTTAGAAATAGAGCGATGGTCAGACCAGGTGATATAGTTGTTATATTTGGATGTGGTGGAGTTGGTATAAATGTTATTCAGATCTCTGTGGCTTCAGGAGCAACTGTTATAGCTGTCGATATATTGGATAAGAAGTTAGAATGGGCAAGGGAATTTGGAGCAAATATTACTATAAATTCTAAAGATAAAGATATAGCAAGGGAGATAAGAAGAATAACCTCTGGTGGAGCAGATATAGCTATTGAAGTTATTGGTAAGCCAGAAACTATAAGACAGGCAGCTGATTCATTACGAATAGGTGGTAGACTATGTATAGTTGGTTATTCACCAGAAGAGATTAAGTTGAGTAGCGCAAGGATAATGATGAGAGAAATAGAAATAGTGGGGTCATGTGGAAGTAGACCTGCTGATTATCCAAAGGTAATAGAGATGGTAAAGACTGGGAAGATTAAAGTGAAACCTTTAGTAACCCATAAATTTTCTTTGAATGATGTTAACGAAGCATTTGAAGTTATGAAAAAAGGAGAATCTTTACGTTCTATTATAATTCCTTAAGAAGAGGTGATATTATGATGAAATATGAAAATATTATATTTGAAGAGAAAGATAGATTAGCAAAGATCATATTTAATAAACCTCCTTTGAATATTATAGATATTAACACAATAAATGAAATGATAGATGCAATGGAGAGTGTGAGGAAAAGCAATAATAAAGCATTAATTATTACTGGAACCGGTGAAAAGGCTTTTTCCGCAGGCGTCTCAGTACAGGATCATCTTCCAGATAAGGTTGAAACAATGATCCCTCTATTTGGGAAGATATTCAGGACTATGCTATCTTTAGATCAACCTATAATTGCTGTTGTAAGAGGTTATGTATTAGGAGGTGGATGTGAGGTTGCTGCGTTTTGTGATATAGTTATTGCATCTGAGAATGCAAAATTTGGACAACCAGATATAACTCTTGGTAATTACCCCCCGCTTGCAGTAGCCACATATCCAAGGATTCTTGGTATGAAAAGAGCATTTGAATTTCTAATAACCGGTGAAACAATAGATGCTACAAAGGCAAAGGAGATAGGACTTGTAAATATTGTAGCTAAGGATGAAGAGCTTGAAAAAGAGGTTGATAAGTTTATAAAAAAGATTCTAAACAAGAGTCTTGTAGCAATAAAGGCTACAAAGAGAGCTATATATTCTGGATATGATCTTGGATTTGAAGAGGCTTTAACAGTAGCAGAATATATATATCTAAATATACTTGCAAAGTCAAAGGATGGTGTGGAAGGACTAAAAGCATTTCTTGAAAAGAGAGAACCTGTTTGGTCAGATGAGTAGTATTTTTGAAGTTGCTCTTAATTTATTTTTCAAGTGGAAGCATCTCCAATTTCGTGATGGAAAAAAGGATGGCTCACCTTAAAAT